>CAZKIM010000049.1:9835-13440 GCA_964552855.1 uncultured Solibacteraceae bacterium
TCGAAGAGGACTTCCGCCGGAGCCGAGGCGCCGAAGTGGTCCAGGCCCACGGCGGCGTCGGCGTGGCGCTGCCAGCCGAGGGTGGAACCGGCTTCGATGGCGAGCTTCTTCGCGAAGGCGGGCAGCACCGAGGCGCGGTAGGCGGCGTCCTGGGCTTCGAAGCGATCCCAGGACGGCATGGACACGACCCGGGTCGGGATGCCTTCCGCTTCGAGCGCCTCGCGGGCTTTCAACGCCAGCGACACCTCAGATCCCGTGGCGATGAGCACGAGCTTCGCCGCCGCGCTGGCTTCCGCGAGCACATAGGCGCCCTTCGCCGTGCCTTGGGCCTTGCCTTCGGTGACGGTGGGCAGTTTCTGACGCGTGAGGATGAGCGCCGTGGGGCCGTCCTTGCGCAGAAGCGCCGCGCGCCAGGCTTCGCTCGTCTCCGCCGCATCCGCGGGGCGGATCACGGAGAGGCCGGGGATGAGACGAAGGGCCATCACATGCTCGACGGGCTGGTGGGTGGGGCCATCCTCGCCGAGGCCGATGCTGTCGTGGGTGAAGACATAGACGACCGGCTGCTTCATCAGCGAGGCCAGGCGGATGCTGGACCGCATGTAGTCGGCGAACTGGAGGAAGGTGGCGCCATAAGGGCGGAGCCCTCCATGGAGGCTCATGCCGTTGAGCACCGCGCCCATGCCGTGCTCGCGCACGCCGAAGTGGAAGTTGCGGCCGTTCTCCGTGGCGCTGAAATCGCCTTCGCCCTTGAGGTTCGTGTTGTTGCTGCCCGCGAGGTCGGCGCTGCCGCCGAGAAGATTCTTCAGAACCGGCGCGAGGGCGTTGAGGGCCTTGCCACTGGCCTCCCGCGTCGCCATCTTGTCGGCGGCGGTGAAGGCGGGCAGCGCGGCCTCCCAGCCTGCGGACAACTCGCCACGCATCCAGGCCTGGAACTCGGCCGCGAGATCGGGATGGGTTGTGCGGTAGGCCTCGAAGCGGGTCTTCCATTCCGACTCCGCTGCCTCACCGCGGCCGAGGCTCTTGCGCCATTCGGCGAGCGCATCCGCCGGAATGTGGAACTGGGATTCAGGATCCCAGCCGAGGATGCGCTTCACGACCTTGATCTCCTCCGCGCCCAGCGGTTCGCCATGGGCCTTGGCCGTGCCCTGCTTGGCGGGGCTGGGGAAGCCGATGACCGTGCGGCAATCAATGAGCGTGGGTTTGCCGCAGGGCTTGAGGGCCTCCTCGTAGACCTTCTGTAGCGCCCAGAGATCCTCACCGTCCTCCACCTTGAGCACACGCCAGCCGTGGGCCTGGAAGCGGCGGTCCACCTCTTCGGTGAAGGCGAGGTCCGTGGAACCCTCGATGGTGATCTTGTTGTTGTCCCAGAGGACGACGAGCTTCTCCAGGCCCAGGTGGCCCGCGAGCGCCACGGCCTCCATGCCCACGCCTTCCATGAGGTCGCCGTCGGAGGCGAAGGCGAAAGTGCGGTGATCCACGACCGTGTGACCTTCCCGGTTGAAGCGCGAGGCGAGGAAACGCTCGGCGATGGCCATGCCGGTCGCGTTGCCCAGGCCCTGGCCCAGCGGCCCCGTCGTCGTCTCCACGCCGGCCGTGTGGCCCACCTCCGGATGCCCTGGCGTCTTCGAGCCCCACTGACGGAACGCGATGAGTTCTTCCAACGGCAGGTCGTAGCCGCTGAGGTGCAGCAGGGAATAGAGCAGCATGGACGCGTGGCCGCAGCTCAGCACGAAGCGGTCCCGATCCGGCCAAGCCGGGTTCGCGGGGTTGTGCTTCATGAACTTCGTCCACAGCGTGTAGGCCGCGGGCGCGAGCGCCATGGGCGTGCCGGGGTGGCCGCTGTTGGCCTTCTGCACCGCGTCCATGGAAAGGACGCGGATGGTGTCAATGCAGAGCTTCTCAGTCTCGGGAGTCATAGGAACCTCAAAAACCATCCACAGATTTCACCGATTCCACAGATTTGAAGTTCGATGTTTTCAATCGGTGCAATCCGTGAAATCTGTGGATTCATTTTTTCACTTCGCGTTCAAAGCGCTGGCCTTCACGAAGGAGGTGAAGAGCGGGTGCGGCGCGAGGGGCTTGGACTTGAACTCGGGGTGGAACTGGCAGGCGAGGAAGTAGGGATGTGAAGGGATCTCGACGATCTCCACGAAGACGCCGTCCGGACTCATGCCGGTGAAGGCGAGGCCCTTGTCCTCCAGCGCCTTCTTGAACTCATGGTTGAACTCGTAGCGATGGCGGTGGCGCTCACGGATTTCCGACGCGCCATAGGCGCCCTCGGCCCGAGAGCCCGGCGCGAGTTGGCAGGGATAGGACCCGAGCCGCATGGTCCCGCCCAGCTCCTCCACATCCACCAGCTCGCGCAGCTTGAAGATGACCTTGTGCTTCGGGTTCTCGTCGAATTCCGTCGAGTCGGCGCCGTCGAGGCCCGCCACATCCCGCGCGAACTCCACGCTCGCCATTTGCATGCCGAGGCAGATGCCGAAGAAGGGCACCTGCTTTTCGCGCGCCCAGCGGATCGCCTCGATCATGCCGCGGGTGCCGCGCACGCCGAAGCCGCCGGGCACGAGCACGCCCTGGCAGTCCTTGAGAACGCCGTCGGAGTCGCCGCCCTCGAGCTGCTCGGCCTCGATCCACTTGAGGTCCACCTGCTTCTCCAAGCCGTAGCCCGCGTGGTGCAGGGCCTCGATGAGGCTCTTGTAGCTCTCCTTGAACTCCACATACTTGCCCACCACCGCGATGCGCACGCTGCCCTTGGGATTGCGAATGCGCTGGATGAGGTCGTTCCAGGCCGAAAGGTCCGGGGCTTTGTCGGGCAGGCCGAGGAGCGCGGCGACCTTCTTGTCGAGCCCCTCTTCGTGGAGGTTCAGCGGCACTTCGTAGATGGAGCTGGCGTCCTTGGCGCTGAAGACGGCGTCGTTCGTCACCGAACAGAAGAGCGCGATCTTCTCTTTTAGATCGGTCGGGATCTCCACATCCGCGCGGCAGAGCAGCACATCGGGATGGAGGCCCAGCGCGCGCAGCTCCTTCACGGAGTGCTGGGTGGGCTTGGACTTCAGCTCGCCCGCGGCCTTGATGTAGGGCACATAGGTGAGGTGCATGTTGATGGCGTTGCCGTGCCCGGCTTCGAGCTTGAACTGGCGGATGGCTTCCAGGAAGGGCTGGCTTTCGATATCGCCCACCGTGCCGCCGATCTCCACGAGGACCACATCCATGTCCTTGGCGACTTTACGGATGTGCGACTTGATCTCGTCCGTGATGTGCGGGATCACCTGCACGGTCTTGCCGAGGTAATCGCCGCGGCGCTCCTTCTGGATGACCGTGTTGTAGATCTTGCCCGTCGTGATCGTGTGGTTCTGCGAGGTGGGCACGCTCGTGAAGCGTTCGTAGTGGCCCAGGTCCAGATCCGTCTCGGCGCCGTCCTCCGTCACGAAGACCTCGCCGTGCTGGAAGGGCGACATGGTGCCCGGATCCACATTGAGGTAGGGATCCATCTTCATGAGCGTCACCTTCAGCCCACGGGCCTCCAGCAGCGCGCCGAGCGAAGCCGCCGCGATGCCCTTGCCCAGGCTGGAAAGCACGCCGCCGGTGACGAATATGAATTT
>CAZKIM010000050.1:0-11292 GCA_964552855.1 uncultured Solibacteraceae bacterium
TGCTCGCGAAGAAGCATTTCTTCGATGGCCACCGGGTGCCGCGCGTGGTGCCGGACTTCGTCGTTCAGATGGGTTCGCCCTACGACACCATGGACGGCGGCCCGGGCTACTCGGTGCGCTGCGAGGATTCCACCACCTGGTACGGCCCCGGCAGCGTCGGCATGGCGCTGGCCGGCAAGGACACGGGCGGATGCCAGTTCTTCATCACGACCAACGCGACTCCGCACCTCACCGGCAAGTACACGCGGGTGGGCGAAGTGGAACACCCGGACCACGACTTGAAGATCCTCGACGGAATCGAGCTGGGCGCGAAGATCGAGTCCGTGCGCGTTCTGGAGTGATCACGCGCGCAATTCCAAGACCGGCAACCCATCCTGGCGCACGGCCCGGCCCTTGGCTTCGGTGACTTCGCCCACGAGGTAGGGCCGCCTGCGCCTCCCAAAGGCATCAGGAAAGGCCACGGCCTCGCACAGCCCCGTCTCGTCTTCGAGCGTGACGAACTGCATGCTGCGCCCGCTCTTGTCGCTCACCACCTTCTCGGCCACCACCAAGGCCCAGAACCGCAGGTCCTTGCCTTTGACGGCGACATCCGCCGCCCGGGCCGGGCCGCCGCCCTTGCGCACCCGCGCCAACGCGGCCGGATGGATCTCCAGCGTGAGGCCCATCAGTTCCAATTCCAGATCCGCGCGGTCGAAGGGATCGGTGGGTTGGGGGCGCACTCCGGGCGGCACGCCGCCCAACCGCGTCCAAAGGAGCCGTGCGCGATCCCCATCGGGCGCGAAGGCATCAAAGGCTCCGGCGGAAGCCAGGGCTTCCACCGTGGCCACGGAGAGTCTCGCACGGGCGAGCAGATCCCCGAGATCCCGGAAGGGGCCGCCCTCCTCCCGCGCCCCGAGAAGCGCCCGCACCTCCGGCTCCAGCGCGCCATGCACCTGCATGAGCCCCACGCGCAAGGCATGGCCATCTTCAGCGGTGAAGGCCCAGGCAGAGGCATTGGCATCGGGCCCGCGCACGGTGAGGCGGTGGCGTCGCGCATCGCCCAGGTAGGCCACGGCCGGGTAGAAGCCGCCCATGTTGCTGATGACAGACGCGAAGAATTCCGCCGGGTGGTGGGCCTTGAGCCAGGCGCTCTGGAAGCTCACCTGGGCATAGCTCGCGGAATGGGGCTTGCAGAAAGAGTAGCCCTGGAAGGTGCGGATCATGTCCCAGGCTTCCTCCACCACTTCGGGCCTCGTGCCGCGCGCTGCGGCTCCTTCGCGGAATTCCCGCTCGAAGAGCGGCAGCTTCTCGGCGCAGTCCGCCTTGCCCAACAGCTTGCGAAGCTGATCCGCCCGGTGATGGGTCCAGCCCGCGAGCGCCACGCAGACCTTCAGCACATCCTCCTGGTAGACGAGGACGCCGAAGCTTTCACTGAGCAGCTCGGCGAATACGGGGTCGCTGGGCTCGAACGCCTCCTCACCCCGGGCGCGCTTCACATAGCGGTCCACCCAGCGCCAGGCGGCGGGGCGGATGAGGCTCGAATGGATGACGAGGCTTTCAAAATCACCCTTCCTCACTCGGGCCTGAAGCTGGCGCATGGCGGGGCTCTCCACATAGAAGACGCCGATGCTGTCGCCCTTCGCCAGCAGCGCCTGCGTGTCCGGATCCTCGCGACTGACGCGTCCAAGCTGATCCGGGATGCGGCCGTTCAAGGCTTTCTTCGCGTCGCGGATGACGGCGAGGCTGCGGTTGCCCAGGAGATCAATCTTCACGAGGCCGTAGCCCTCCACGCCGTCCTTGTCCCACTGCGTCACGCTCACGCCCTCCTTGGCGGGCGCGGGCTGAAAGGCGGCGTGCTCCCACAGCGGGCCGCCCGTGACGACGAGGCCGCCGGGATGCACGGACATCTGATGGAAGTGGCCGCGGATGGCCTCCACCTGCGCCAGCAGCGGGCGCCAAGGATCGTCCTCGCGCAAGTCCGCGAGGCCGCCGTCCCATCCGCGTGAACGATTCGAGACAGCCTTCAGTTCGGATTCGGGCCTTCCGTGCGCCAGTCCCACGGCCCGCAGCGCGGCGCGGCGTTTGAAGAAGACATGGTTGGAGACCATGGCCACGCGGTCGCGGCCGTAGCGCGCGAACGCCGCCTGGATCACCTGGTCGCGTTCATCCCACGCGAAATCAATGTCCATGTCCGGCGGGTCCACGCGCTCGGCCGTGAGGAAGCGCTCGAACAGGAGGTTCGTGTCCACGGGGTCCACATTGCTGAGGTCCAGCAGGTAGCTCACGAGGCTGGCCGCGCCGCTGCCGCGCCCGCAGATGGAAGAGGGCAGCCCGACATGCGCGAGCATCTGGACGATATCCTGCACGAGGAGGAAGTAACCCGCGAAGCCTTTGAAGCGGATGAGCTCCAGTTCCTTCTCCAACCGCGCTTCGGCCTCGGCGAGGCGATGCGTCATGCGTCGCGGCAGAGCCGCCGTCGTCCGCTCCCGCAGCACCGCGTCCAGATCCGCGCCTTCGAGTCCCATGGGTCCCGCGCAGGTCCACTTGCCCCAAGGAAGCTCCCAGGCTGGGAGCCGCGCTTCCAGATCGCGCGTGGCGCGGACCACGGCCGCGTCGCAGGCGGGGAAGCGAGCCTCCCACACTTCGCGCGGGATGGCGCCATCGCGGGCGTCCCACAGGGCTTCCGTGCGCGGCACCGTGCTCTGGGTGGCGATGGCGCGCTTGAGGCGATGCAAGTCGAGGCCGGCCCCCGTGCGGAAACGAAGCACCTGGGGCGCCACGACGGGAAGCCCGCCCTGCGAGGCCGTCTGAGCTTCTCGGGCGCGGCGCGGATGGGCGAGGAGTGACGCGAAGAGGCCTTCCCGCAACAGCGCGTCAAGGCCCGGGAGGTCTTCGGCGAGGACGATGCAGTCCTGCGGCGGCTCGCCCTCGCGGCCATGGGCCTGCTCCGTGAGCAGTTTGTTAAGGGCGGCGTAACCCGCGTTCGTGGTGGGAATGGCGCCATGGCGCGCGCCGCGCCAGGGGAAGCGGCACCCCAGGTGGATATGGAAATCCGATGGCGGGGGGCCTTCGCCATCGAAGCTGGGATGGGCCATGCCCATGCGTTCCAGCTCCCGCGCCCACTCCAGCTCGGCGCGCAGCTTGGGCCAGCCCCGCAGACCCTCGTCCCACAGCACGAGCCGGTCGTAGCCCAAGCGCCGCGTGAGGCGGATGAGATCCTTCGCGCGGTAGATGCCCTCGCCCGCCGAGAAGTCGGAGATGCCGAAGGCGACGCTCATGGAAGCCCCCAGGCCGGCTGCACGGGCGCGTCCGGAAAGCGCTTCCGCAAACGCGCCAGCACGGGTTCGAGACGGTCCAGGCGCGCGCTGCGGCCTTCCATGAATAGGCTCACGGCCTGCCCAAGGCCCCAATGGACGCGTAGCTCCAGGCGATGGACCAGCAGGCGCCGCGTGGCGAGCTCCAGAAAGGCCGCGCGCACGAGCGGCGCCAACGCCAACGGCGGTTCCAGCAGATCCGTCTCGGAAGCCCTCCAGCGGTGCGGCTGCCCATCCACATCCCACCAGGCGAGTCCGAGGTTGCGGGGACTGCGCCGTTCGCTCCAGAGCCGGTCCAGGATCCACCGAGCCAGCGGAATCTCCTCCGGCAAGCGGGGCGGCTCCAGGCGCCAGCGGAAGGTGGAACGGTCCTGGGGTTCCGTCAGCAGCGGCAGGCGCGGGCGGTCCTCTCCGCGAACCTGCGCCAGCAGCTTGGGCGCCTCGTCCGGTGGCATGAGTTGGATGAGCATGGAGAGCGGAAGCGGTTGAAGATCGCCCAACAGATGCAGACCCAGGCGACGGAAACGGAAGCGGAGGCGCGGCGACAGCTCCAGGTGCGTCATCGCGTGGGGCGCGAGAAAGGAGGCTTCAGCGCCGTCCTGGATTTCGTCCAAATCCCGGGTGAAGCGCGATGCGAAGGTGGCGGCGGTCGCGCTCCGGGAAAGCCCGCCGCGTCCATCCCATCCATGACGACGGACCAGCTCCTGTCGCAGTCGCCAGGCGGCGTCCTTGGGCGGCCCGTGCAGGCGGTCCGTGCCCGCCAGTTCGAGCAGCGCTTCGCCCATGCGGCCGAGGCGGCCTTGAGGGCTCCAATCCTGGAGAAAGTCCGCGAAGGCGCTCTGGGCCTCCCACCAGGTCTGGGGCTGTGGGTCGAGCACGCGCAGGCTCCGGACCTGACGCAGCGCGGGATCCATGGCGTCGCCCGGCCGAAGCCCTTCCGCCCGGGCGCGGGCATTCACGAGCCACAGCGTCCTCAGGCGGCCCCCCTCCGGGCTGAGGAAGGCAAGGGGCCGGTCCCGCAGCGCACCATCCCGCTGGCAGGCCAGCTGGAAGGGAAGCTCGGGGATCCGCATCGCGAGCATGGTGACTCCGGGGATCTCATTATGGCGAATAAAAAACGAATATCAAGGTGACGAAAAGGGCGGGCTCACGCCCGCCCTCCCTTCTTCCAGCTTCGCGCTACTGGATGTTCAGCGCGAAATCGTCCACCACGAAGGAGGTCTGGTAGCTGCTGTCCTCGACTCCTTTGAGGTTGATCTTGATCTTCTGGCCCTTGTAGGCGCTCAGATCGAAGGTTTGCTGGGTGTAGCCCGATCCGGCATTCAGGTTGGAGTAGGTGGCCAGGGTCTTTAGGACGGAGCCGCTGGCGTTCAGCACCTGGACGCTGAGCTTGTCGTAGGCGGTGGTGGTGCTCGTCTCATCCGTGTCCACATGCAGCCAGAAGCTCAAGGTAGCCGAGGCGGCGGAGCTGGGGATGGTCACCGTCTGTCCAAGCGTGTCCGTGTGGCTGGAGCCGTAGCCGTCCAGCCAGGCGTCCCAGGTGCCGCCATGGGCGGGTTCGCCGCTGGCGTTGTTCTGCCCGATCACGCCGGAGCTGCCGCTCCAGTTGTTGTTGCCGCTTTCGAACCCGGGATTCTGGAGGAGCTGCGTCCCGCCGCCGCCCGTCGTCGCCGGGCTGACCGTCACCGTCCGCGTGGCGCTGTTGCTCACGCCGGTGTTGTCCGTCGCCGTGAAGGTGACCGTGCGCGTGAGGGCGCTGGAACCCGAATTGGTGAAAGTGTGGCTCGCGGTCGCGCCAGTGGCCGTGCTGCCATCGCCGAAATTCCAGGCGTAGCTCAGCGTCGCGGTAGAGCTGGAATCCGTCGCCGTGCCCGCGAAGGCCTGGCTGGCGCCGGAGCCGATCGTCACATTGCCCGCAGGCGTCGTAATGGAGGCCGTCACGGTGTTGGGCGGAACCGAAGCCGGATTCACCGTCACGGTCCGCGTGGCGCTGTTGCTCACGCCGGTGTTGTCCGTCGCCGTGAAGGTGACCGTGCGCGTGAGGGCGCTGGAACCCGAATTGGTGAAAGTGTGGCTCGCGGTCGCGCCAGTGGCCGTGCTGCCATCGCCGAAATTCCAGGCGTAGCTCAGCGTCGCGGTAGAGCTGGAATCCGTCGCCGTGCCCGCGAAGGCCTGGCTGGCGCCGGAGCCGATCGTCACATTGCCCGAAGGCGTCGTGATGGAGGCCGTCACGGTGTTGGCTCCGCCCGACGACGCGGCGCCCGCGAGCCAATCCACGGCGTTTAGATCGAAGGCCTGGTTGCTGTTGGAGTGGTAGCCATCAATGAGGTTCTTCCCCGAAGTCGTCGTCGTGCCGTCATCGCTCGGGGAGCTGTCCCCGATGGCCACCACGCGGCCCGCCCCGTAGGTGGAGGCGACGACGAAGTAATCGGTGGCGGGATCGCCGGAGACCTGGGTCTGGACGATCCAGGTGGCGGTCGGATTGCTCCCCGTCAAATTGAGGTAGGCGAAGCTGTGGAAGTCCATGGCCGTCATCAGCCCGTTGGGGCCGTGGACAAGCGCCTGAGCGATGGCGCCGCTGTCACCCGAGATCGCGGTGGTCGTCGTGTTCGCGTTCGCATCGCCCGGGCCGTGGCCCACGACGAAGGTGAAGCCGAAGCCGCTGCCTTCGTTGGCGAGCAGGTCGTTGAACACATGGAAGGCATCCGTGCTGCCCGGGTGCGAGCTCGTCACGCGGGTGGCGCCATCATGGTTGCCCATCAGGTAGAGGCCGCCGCCGTTCTGCACGAAGGCCACGATGGCCTGCTTCTCCGCGGTCGTGAACATCCGGTAGCACTCCGGGATGATGTAGACCGCGTAGTTCTTCAAGTCCTGGGCGTTGGTGGCGTCGTTGTAGGTGATGCGCCCACCCGAGGCGGGAAGGATCTGCACCGTGTAGCCCTTCTTGAACAGATCGAAGCCCCACGCGCTGATGCCGCCGTTCCAGTCCGTCTCCACGGCCGGGTTCGCCGGGCTCGGGTTGGGTTCATGGGTGTCCACGATCCAATAGGCGGATACGCCTCCGTCCTCCCAGGCCGTATGGTCGAAGAGCACCTTCTTCGCGGCTTGCGCGGAAAGGGGGAGGGTCGAGATGCCTCCCGCGATGAGAAGGGCCAGCATGGGCAGGGCGCGCTTGAACATGAATTCTCCTGGGAATGGAAACAAGCAGCCAGTTTCCGGATTCCGTGCGGAAGAAACGAATTAAGAATTGTGAAATTTGCGTGAAAACTGACATATCTGACATGCGCTTCACAAGACCGTGGCGCTATCCTGAAATCCGAGGTCTCCGCATGGCTCTATCCCGCGATCAACTCGTCCGCCGCGCCGCGCAGGAACTGCGCAGCGGCTACTATGTGAACCTCGGCATCGGCATCCCCACGATGGTGGCGGGCGTGATCCCCGAAGGCATGGAGGTCATCCTCCAGAGCGAGAACGGCCTGCTCGGCATCGGCCCCTTCCCCACCGCGGACGAAGTGGACGCCGACCTCATCAACGCCGGCAAGCAAACGGTGACGACCGCGCCCGGCGCCAGCTTCTTTTCATCGGCGGATTCCTTCGCCATGATCCGCGGCGGGCACATTGACCTGTCCATGCTCGGCGCCATGCAGGTGAGCGAGCAGGGCGATCTGGCGAACTGGATGATCCCCGGCAAGATGGTGAAGGGCATGGGCGGGGCCATGGATCTCGTCGCCGCCGCGCGCCGCGTGGTGGTGATCATGGAGCACTGCGCCAAGGACGGCACGCCGAAGATCCTGAAGGAGTGCGATCTGCCGCTCACGGGCAAGGCCTGCGTGGACCGCATCATCACGGATCTCGCGGTGCTGGATGTGTTGCCGGATGGCAAGGGCCTTCAGCTCGTGGAGCTGGCGCCCGGCGTGACGGCGGAGGAAGTGCAGGCCAAGACCCAACCTAAGCTCGATGTCAGCGCGGTTCGCGCCATGGCGGGTGTATGAAGCGCGTGATGGTCCTCATCCTTCCCTTCGCGCTGGGCTGCTGCGGTCCCAAAGCCGCACCTCAATCCGCGCCCACCCCTGCCCAGGTGGCCTCCGTGAGCGAATCCGAATCCCTCCTCTGGCTCAAAGTGGAGCCCACCGCCGTCGAGCTCGCGCCTGGCGCGACGGCCGTCTTCCGTCCAAGCCTCAACTACCCCAAGGGCGTGAACTACCTGCGCCCGCCCGTGAAGTGGCGCGTGCAGGAAGGCGACCCGGGCGGCACGGTGGACATGATGGGCCACTACACCGCGCCCAGCGCGCCGGGCACCTACCATGTGGTCGTCGAGCGCACCGATGCGCAAGGCGTCCGTGCCATCGCCACCGTGACGGTGAAGTAGGCGGATGTACCGACTCCTCAAACCGCTGCTCTTCCGCCTCGACACCGAGAAGGCCCACAATCTGACCTTCGCGGCCGGAGGCTTCGCGCAGCGGATTCCGGGCTTCCTGTCGCTCAACGCGGCCGTTCTGGGCAAGCCTGAGGCGAACCTGCGCCGCTCCGCCTTCGGCCTCGACTTCCCTTCGCCCATCGGGCTCGCGGCCGGCCTGGACAAGGGCGCGCGGCTCCTGCCGCTGTGGAAGAGTCTGGGCTTCGGTTTCGTGGAGATCGGAACCGTCACGCCCCGACCTCAGGACGGCAACCCCAAGCCTCGCCTGTTCCGCTTTCCCGAAGCGGGCCTGATCCTCAACCGCATGGGCTTCAACAGCGAAGGCGCGGAAGTCGTCGCCCGGCGCCTCGACCATCGCCCTTCGGGTCTCATCGTGGGCGGCAACATTGGAAAGAACAAGACGACGCCTGAAGACGCCGCGCTGGACGACTACCAGGCGGCCTATCGTCTCATCGCGCCGCGCGTGGACTACAGCGTCGTGAACATCAGCAGCCCGAACACGCCGGGGCTCCGCGACCTGCAGGCCCCGGAGAAGCTGAAGCCGCTGCTGGAAGGCCTGCTTCTCCTCCGCAAGGAGATGGGGCTGGAGCGCCAGGCGCTGCTGCTCAAGCTGGCGCCCGACCTCGCCCTGGAAGACCTGGACGCCCTCATCGAGACGGTGGTGGCCTCCGGCTTCGATGGTCTCATCGCCACCAACACGACCATTGATCGCGGCATCGTCTCCGGCGATCTGCGGGCGCGGGTGGAGTCGAAAGGCGCGGGCGGCCTCAGCGGCGCGCCCATGCGCGACAAGGCGCTCGCCGTGCAGCGGCGCGTCCAGGAGAAGCTGGCGGGCCGCCTGCCCTGGATCGCCTGCGGCGGCATCGGGTCCGCGGCCCAAGCGAAGGAGAGCCTGGAAGGCGGCGCGAGCCTCGTGCAGATCTACAGCGCCCTCATCTTTGAAGGCCCCGGGCTCGTGATGCGGATGAACCAAGGGCTCGCGGGTTCATAATCGGCCCATGGACTTCCGCGACCGCTCCATCCTCATCACCGGCGCGAGCGAGGGCATTGGCCGGGCCTTGGCCCTCGCGTTGGCCAAGGAAGGCGCGCGCCTCACGCTCGTGGCCCGGAATCAGGCGCGCTTGGAAGAGGTCGTGTCCCAAGTCGAAGCGCTCGGGGGCCAGGCGAAGGTCTGCGCGGCGGATGTGACGCTTCCCGCCGACGCGCCACGGATGATCGCGGCGGCCATCGAGGCCTTCGCCGCCCTGGACATCCTCGTCCTCAACGCGGGCGGTTCCATGTGGGCGCCCTTCGAAACGCTCGACGATGCCGAAGCGGCGGCGCGGCACCTCATGGAACTCAACTATTTCTCCTGCGTGCGTCTGGCGAAGGAGGCCCTGCCCCACCTCAAGCCTTCCAAGGGCCTGATCGTCCCCGTGGCCAGCGTGGCCGGGTTCACGGGCGTGCCCACGCGCACGCTCTACGCCGCGAGCAAGCACGCGGTGGTGGGCTTCTTCGAAAGCCTGCGCCTGGAGCTGAAGGGCAGCGGCGTGGACATCACCCTCGTCGCGCCAGACTTCGTCGTCACCACGCTCCATGAGCGCGCCCTGGGACCGGATGGCCAGCCCCTTGGGCATGGTCGCCTGGATCCTTCCAGAGTGATGACGGCGGACACCTGCGCCGAACTCATCGTCCGCGCCATGACCAGGCGTCAACGCCTGCTCATCACTTCCGCGCGGGGCCGCTTCGGCCGCTGGCTCAAACTGGCCTGGCCGGGACTCGTGGATCGCATCGCCATCCGGGCCGTGGCCAAGCGGGCCTGAAGGAGTCGCCATGACGCGCCAACCCGTTCTCTTCATCTCCCACGGATCGCCCATGCGCGCGCTGGAGGGCGGCGCCTGGGGCGAAGCCTTGCGGCAGCTCGGGACCACGCTGGACCCGGCCGCGGTGCTCGTCGCCTCCGCCCATTGGGAAGCCGAAGGCCCCGCGCGCGTCACCGCCTCGCCCCAGCCCGGCGTGATCCACGACTTCTATGGCTTCCCGGCCCCGCTCTACGACCTCGACTACCCCTCGCCCGGCAACCTGCCGCTGGCGGGTCGCATGCTCGGCCTGCTCAAGGCCGCGGGCATCGAAGCCCTCCCCGATGGGGAACGCCCCCTGGATCACGGCGCCTGGGCGCCACTCATCCACCTCTTTCCCGACGCGGACCGGCCCGTGCTCCAGATCAGCCTGCCCCTGGACCGCACGCCCGGAAGCCTTCACGCGATGGGGCAGGCCCTCGCGCCGTTGCGGGACGAAGGCCTGCTCATCCTCGGCAGCGGCGGCATCGTCCACAACCTTCGTCGTCTCGAATGGGAAAGCGAGGCCGCGCCCGAAGCCTGGGCCGGGGACTTCGATGCCTGGGCCGCTTCGCGCCTGGATGCGGGCGACGCCGACGCGCTCCTGGATTGGCAGCGGCAAGGCCCCGAGCCGCGCCTGGCGCATCCGCGCAGCGAACATTGGGATCCGCTCTTCGTCGCGCTGGGCGCGGCCGGAGCCGCGAAGCCGCGCACGGTGTTCGAAGGGTTCGAGCACCGCAACCTGAGTCTCCGCTCCCTACTGTGGGACTGATCCACCCGCGCAGATGCGGTCCACGACCTCGGGTTGCGCTTCTAGCGCCCGCAACCGCGCGAACTGGGCGCGGGCGCGGATCAGGTTCTGGCCCGGCCGCGTGATGGCGAAGTAGCGGTCGCCTTCCAGGTGATCCGTGAGGAAGCGCAGGCCCAATTCATAGGCGAGCACCCGCGCGCCGAGGCCGAAGGCCTCGCGCTCAACCTGAGTCAGCGAATTGCCCGCGCCCGCGAGGTAGCCATTCGAGAGCGCGCGAAGGCGGTCCAGATCCAGGCGGGCCTCGTCCTCTTCTCCCCCGTCGAAGGCCGCGCTTCGAATCAGATCGCCGAAATCATGGGGCGCGAAGCCCGGCATCACCGTGTCGAGGTCGAGCACGCAAAGCCCTTCGCCGGTCACGGAGTCCAGCAGCACATTGGCCAGCTTGGTGTCGTTGTGGACGGGACGAAGCGGCAGGGCCAGGCGATCCATCGCCATCGCCAAAGGCGCTCGGGCCATGGCAAAGGTGGCTTCCTCCGAATCATCCGCCACCTTGCGGAAAGCTTCGTAGCGCGCCTGCGTGTCATGGAAGCCCGGAATCGGGATCTTCAGATCGGCGCAGGGAAAATCGGCCATCGCTGCGAGAAAGTCGCCCAGCGCCTTCGCCGCAGCACGGGCCTCCGCGTGGCTGGGCGGTTCCGATGGCATTCGACCGCCCCCGATGAAGCGCGTGGCCCGCCAGGCGCCTTCTCCATCGCGATGAAGGAACCCACCGGATCGGATGGGCACGAGTTCCAGCGTCTGAGTGCCCTTGCGCTTCAGATGGCTGGTGACACGCTCCAGATTCGAGACCACGGCATCGAGATCCGGGAACACCGCTTCATTGAGACGCTGAAGCGCGATGGCGCCGTGCTCGCAGTCCACGCGGAAGGTGCGATGGATGTGCCCCGCGCCTTCCCCCATGCGAACCGCTTGGAGCGGCCGGCCCGGCGTCTCAAAGGCCGATGCCGCGGCCAG
>CAZKIM010000050.1:11392-13260 GCA_964552855.1 uncultured Solibacteraceae bacterium
CCGGAGTCGGCGTCTTCCGCTTCGTCCTCGGACTCATAGACCCACTGGCCGTCCTCGCGGTGGAAGTGGCTCTCCTCCGAGTGAAGGCGCCGCTTGCCATCCACCTGCATGCTGGCGTGAAAGCGCACCATGCCGGTCTCGTCCTTCGGCCCGCCCGCTTCGGTGGCGAGGATCTTCAAGGAGATGCAGCGGATGGAGAGGCAGTAGTCCTCCAGCTCCTCCGCGTCCAGGTTCTCCCGCTGGGGCATGGCCGTGGTCCTGATGAGGAAGTCCACATCGCCGAGAGAGTAGGCAGTGAAGCGCGCGCGCATGAGCCGCTCCGCTGTGTCCGCGAACAGCTTGCCTGAGATGATGGGCTGGCAGTGCTTGTCGAAGGTCGCTTTGGCGCCGCAGGGGCAGGGTCGGGACATGGGGCGTCTCCTAGAGCGAGATGAAGATCATCAGGACATTGAAGAAGAGCAGGAAGCCGGCCATCAGCGCGCCCTGGGGGCGTTTGCTCTTCCGGGAGATCAGGAAGGCCACGGCGCTGAGCGCCAGCGCGGGCAGGCCCCACCGAAGGATCCATGGATGGAAGTTGGCGGAAGGACGCCCATCGCCGCCCGGCTGGCGGAGCATCTCCACGATGCGCCACGCCATCGCGAGGGCCGAGCCGCCTCCGGCGATCCACGGCCACACGCCGATGCCTGGAACGGTTCCATCGTCCTTCAGTTCCTCGCTCATGGTGGCTCCCGGGGCGCGTCGCGGCCGAAGCTCCAGTCTAGAGCGATCAGGCCTGCCAGCGGATCTCGTATCCATGGCGGAAGGCGAGAAGCCCTTCGCCCGAGGGCGGGAGGTAGCGAACGGTCACTTCCTTCGCGCCGGTGAGGCGCAGGGCTCCGACGATCCATCCCGTGAGGCCCAACTCGTACCAGGCCGGATAGAACGCGTCCGCCCAGAGGCTCACCTGAGCGAAGCCCTGCCCAAGGTGGTCCACCACCGCTCTCCCGCCCCGGTAGTTGAACGCGAAGATGCGCGGCATGTTCTGCAGCAGGAAGGAGGGCGACATGAGGCGCAGAAGCCAGCGGTACACCACCGTCAGATGCTCGTTGGCCGATTCGAGCCCGCGGCGGTAGGTGTAGTCGTCATCCACCGTCGCCATGAACGCCTCGCTCAATTCCTTGGAATGCGCCGCGGGAATCCATTCGTAGAGGCCGATGGGGCGTGAAAAGGTCTGACGGCAGGGTTCGGACACCTGGCTGAGCAAGTCCTGCCAAGCGGCCTCGCCCCGCTCCCGCAGGACCGCGTCGCGGACCTGTCGGGTCATGGGGCCGCGCAGGTCCGTGATGACCAAGCTTTCCCGGGTGAGCCCTTCCGGGATCGCGACCGATTCCTGAACCCCCATCATGGGGAAAAGCATAGGCCAGGCCCCAGTGGTGTCTTGTGAAATGTTGTTAACCCTTGGGGGTGGGCGGGGCCTTCGCCTCGACGGGCTTGGAAGCCTTCGAGGTTCCGCGCAACGCGAAGAGCGCCAATCCAGCCGCGATCGCGCCCGTCACCAGGAGCGTGATCCAGGGGAAGTGGCGACCGGTTTCCGCATCCACGCTCCATTTCGCGATGGCCACCAGGATCACCACCGCCGCGCAGATCCCGAGGATGACGAGGAAGGCCAGCTTCAACAGGATCCCCGCGCCGCCGTGCATCGCCGCGCGACGAAGCGCCACCACGGCGCAGGCGAGGCTCGGCAAGCCCACGAAGAGCCAGAGCAGGTAGACCGGCAGCCCCGCGATGCCCACCTGGTACGCCCACCGGAAGTAGACGGGAAAGGTCAGGAGGAACCACGCGAGATTGCCCAGCGCCAGAAAGACCGTGAGGACACGCATCATGCGGTC
>CAZKIM010000051.1:0-3205 GCA_964552855.1 uncultured Solibacteraceae bacterium
CACCGCCACCGGAAGAGGATCAGGGCACCGCGTGGGGCTCTGTTTGGGAGAGTGAAGATGGTGCTCACTTCGGGTGGGCCTTGATCGCGACGCGAATCATGCGGTCTGCCTCCCGACCGTCCGCTGGACGATCTCCGGCATCCCACTCGCAGGTTCAAATCCCGCCTGCCGATCACCCTCAGGATATAAAAAGGGTCCGAATGAATCGGACCCTCTGATTGGTAGCGGGGGCAGGATTTGAACCTGCGACCTTCGGGTTATGAGCCCGACGAGCTACCGGACTGCTCCACCCCGCGCCGGAAGGGCAAGTGTAGCAAGGGAGCCGCGCGGGAGCAAGGAAGAAGCGTTAGGCTGGGGGAGCATCTCCGGAGTGGTTATGGGTTTCCGCCGCCTGCGTCTCGTGTCCGCCGCGCTGCTGGGCGTGGCCGCTTGCGCCTTGGGCGCGCGCACGCCGGATCACTGGTTCGACAAGCCGCTTTCGCCGCGCATCGTCAGCTACAAGATCCAGGCGAAGCTGGACTGGTCGGAGAAGGCGCTGGCGGGCACGGAGCGGCTCACTTGGCGCAACCCGGGCACGGAGGTGGTGAGCGAGGTGCCGCTGCACCTGTACCTGAACGCGTTCAAGGGGCCCTCCTCGATCTTCATGAAGGAATCCGGCGGACACCTGCGCAACGATGGCCAGGGGCCGGAGAACCAGCCGGGTTCCTGGGGCTATTGCCAGCTCGTGTCCGTGAAACTGGACGGGCGGACGCTGGAAGGCCACTCGGGCGAGGATGAGACGGTGTGGTGGGTGAAGCTGCCGCGGCCCGTGGCGCCCGGCGAAACCATCGCGCTGGACATCGCCTGGAACAGCCGCTTTCCCCGCGTCTTCGCGCGCAGCGGCTGGGCGGGCGGATCGGACCCGGCCCATTCCAGTTTCCTCATGGGCGCGCAGTGGTTCCCCAAGATCGGCGTGTTGTTGGGCGCCACCTGGCACTGCGACGCCTACCACGGCAACACGGAGTTCTTCTCCGACTTCGGCGTCTACGATGTGGAGATCAACGCGCCCATCGGCATGCGCTTCGCGAGCGTGGGGCAGGGGCTCGACTACAAGGATCCCAAATCCGGCGCGGTGAGCGATGTGTGGCCGGATCCGAAGGATGACAAGCGGGAGATCTACAAGGCCCACGCGGAGGATGTCCACGACTTCTCCTTCGCCGCCAAGTTCGCCATCGCCTGGGCGCTGGATGTGGAGACCTACCGGGGCGTGGAGGTCCGCTACTACTACGAGCCCGAGGATGTGAATCTCCTGCCGCGCCTCAAGAAGGCCGTGGAGGCGGGCCTGCGCTGGTCCGGCGAATGGTTCTACCCCTATCCCTACCCGGTGCTGACGGTGGTGGATCCGCCCAAGGACGGAAGCGGCGCGGATGGCATGGAATACCCGACCCTCATCACCGCGGGGATGCCGAGCTTCGATCCCTTCGACTTCCGCTTCGCGCCGGAGGTGACGGCGGTCCACGAATTCGGTCACCAGTACTTCTACGGTATGCTCGCGAGCAACGAGGTGGACGAGCCCTGGCTGGATGAAGGCTTCAACAGCTGGTTCACCGCCAAGGCCATGGATCAGACCTACCACGCGCTGCTAGGCTCCCGCCGCCTCTTCGTGCCCACGGACGCGGGCGAATGGGGCGAGTACTGGGCGGATCCCTCCAGCGATCCTCTGTCCCGCAAGGGCTACCAGACTGAATCGAGCCTCGCCTATGTCGTCACGGCCTACGGCAAGCCGGTGATGGTGTTGAATCAGCTCGAAGCCTTGCTGGGCAAGCCCGTGATGGATCAGGTGATGAAGGCCTACACCAAGGAGATGGCCTTCAAGCATGTGAGCCGGAATGATTTCAAGCGCATCGCCGAGCGCGTCTCAGGCCGCGACCTCACCAAGTTCTGGCAGGACTTCGTGGAAGGCACCGGCATCCTCGACTACCGCATCGCCGAGGTGGGGAGCGCGGATGTGACCGAAGGTGGCTGGATGGAGAAGGACGGCAAGATGGTCTTCGCCGCGCCGCAGCCCGCGTCCCCAGGGCGTACGGGCTTCATCACGCTGGAGCGCAAGGGCGACATCCGCGAGCCCATCACGCTCTGGGTGCGTCTGGAAAACAACGACGAGCGCCGCCTCATTTGGGATGGCGAGGACCGCTGGATCACCTACCGCTTCGACAGCCCCGTGAAGGCCGCCGTGCTGGATCCGGATGGCAACTACCCCATGCTCAAGGACCGGCTCCATGCCAGCTACACCCAAGCGCCCATCCGCCGCGGCTTCCAGTACTGGTCGCAACTCGTGTGGGGCTCCCTCGTGGGCCTGCTGCAGGCGGCGGGGATCGGGTGAGACGCGCAGCCCGAAGCCTGCAGCCGGATGATCACGGCGCCGCGTCGCCCATGCGCACGGAGGCGAGGTTTCCATGCCCGTCCAGCTCGATGAGGATGGGGAACCAGGAGAGGCCCGCGGCTTCCCACTCCCCGCGAGCGGCGGCGAACCAGGCGGGCTGGCCGTGGAGTTGCGGAATGAGGCGCTGCGCCTCCGCCTTCATGCCGGGGTTCAATTCAGCTTCGCGCTCGCTCTGTTCGCCGGTGTCGGACGGGATGATCCACGCGGCGCCCTGGGGCACGGGCAGGCCGGGCGGGCAGATCCACACGCGCGTCACGCCCAGCATGCTCAAAGTGAGATCGCGGTAGCGGAGGCCCGGCAGGCTCCACAGGCGGAAGAGCGGGCTCGGCCCGCCCAGCAGGCCCAGCAGATTCTGGGCGCCACCGAAGAGGCCGGGGAAGTCCGATCCCTTCTCCGCCTTCAGCGCCGCGAATCGGCTATCGTCCTTTTCGGCGATGGCGAAGCAGAGCGCGTGACGCAGCGCCCAGCCTCGAATCACATCCGGACCGCCTTGCAGCAGGCGATCTTCGATGGCGGCGCGCGCCGCGGCGGGCAGCGGCGCATGACGGTCCCGATCGCGCATCCAGGTCCAGAGCAGGAGGCGGCTTCCGGCCAGGTTCAGCGGGAGTTCCGCCGCGCCTTGGCCCGAGGCGAGGAAGGCCCGCAGCGCCGCGGCTTCCTTGGCATCCCGACCCCCTTTGGGAAAGGGATCACGCGGCGCGGGCGCGCCGGGCTTCCATTCGGCGGCCGCCCGCAGCCAGGCGTAGGCCTTCGCATCGGCCTTGAGGTGGGGCAGGGCGGGCA
>CAZKIM010000051.1:3305-5783 GCA_964552855.1 uncultured Solibacteraceae bacterium
GCCCGCAGCCAGGCGTAGGCCTTCGCATCGGCCTTGAGGTGGGGCAGGGCGGGCAGGCTGGAATCCGCGTCGAGCGCGGCGAGAAGCGCGGATTCGGCCGTGGCGTAGGTGGGGCGCTGAGCGGGCGCGGCGAGGGTGGCGGGGGCTTGGGGCGGCGGCATCAGCATCGGCGGCTCCGGGGGTTTCCGGTCAGAATGATCCTCCGGGTCCAGGATGGACACCGGAAATTCGGGGCCTGGCCATGGAAGGCGCGATCGTGAAGCCCAAAGAGCGGTTGGTGGTGGCGCTGGACCTTCCCACGGGGGCGGAAGCCCTCGCCATGGCGGATCGGGTGGCGCCCTTCGCCGGGATGCTGAAGGTCGGGCTCGAGTTGTTCTGCGCGGAAGGCCCCGGCCTCGTGCGCGACCTGCAGAAACGCGCGCCCGTCTTTCTCGATCTCAAGTTCCACGACATCCCCACCACCACGCGAAAGGCGCTCGAAGCGGTGCTGCCGCTGGACCCGGCCCTCGTCAACATCCACGCCCAGGGCGGCCCGGCGATGATCGAGGCCGCGTCCCAGGCGGTGCGCCGCCACCGGGAGCAGGGCGGGCGCACAGAGTTGCTGGCGGTGACGGTGCTGACTTCGCTCGGTCGGGAGGAGTGGGCGCGGCTCGGCCACGCGGGCGATCCTTCGGAGAAGGCGCTCGACCTCGCGGAACTGGCGGAAGAGCACGGCTGCGACGGCGTGGTGTGCAGCGCGTGGGAGGCCAAGCGCATCGGCGAAGTGTGCGGCGACCATTTCCGCCGCCTCTGCCCCGGCATCCGCCCCAAGGGCAGCGCGGCCCAAGATCAGGCGCGCGTCATGGACCCGGCCACGGCGGTGAAGGAAGGCGCCACCTGGATCGTCGTCGGCCGTCCCATCACCGGCGCCGCTGACCCGGCCGCCGCGGCGGAAGCGATCCTGCGCGAGCTGGAGCAGGCGTGACGGAGCTGGGCACGCCGCTCGTCTTCCGGGCCTCCACCACCCAAAGGGTCATGGCCTTCCTCATCTTCGCGGGGAGCTGGCTCGCGGGCGTGAGGGCCATCACGGATGTGGTGCGTCGCGTTCCGGGTCTCCACATCGCGCTGCAAGTGGCGCGGGCAGGGGACGAGCCCACGGCCCTGCTGTGGACGCTGCTCATCGCATCCTTCGCCGTCGCGGCGCTGGCCGGCGCGCTGTTGCTCGTCAGCCTCCTCTTCCTGCTGCTGGTGGAAGGCACGCAGGTGACGCTCGACCCCATCGGCATCGCGGTGGAGAACTTCGCGCTGCCCGCTGGCCTGGCGCGCAAGCTGGGCGCGGGGAGGCTGGCTTGGAGGCGCGTGGCTTCGCTCGACCGCAAAGGCTTCTTCTTCGTCCTGAAAGGCAACGCCGGTGGCCCACCCGAACCCGGCGAACTGCTGGATCGCGATCTGCGCTTTCTGCTCGTGGATCAGCTCGAACGGCTCGTGCTGATGATCTTCGAGAAGAGCCCGAACCTTCGGATGGACGCGTAGGCGTGGCATCATGCGAGACATCCCCCGTATTGGAGGCGCGATGACGGCGAACACCTGGAAGGCCATGCTGGGCGCGGTGGGACTTGCGTTGGCGGTGTCGTGCTCCGGAACAGGCACGGGGGACAGCGGCAGCACGGGAGGCCTCCCCCCCGGCACCCACCTCGCCTTCATCGCCAGCTACACCGGCAACCAGATCCAGAGCTATGCCATCAACGCCAGCAACGGCGGGCTTTCGGCCATCGGATCGCCACTGGCCACGGGGGCCGCGCCCTACGCGGTGACGGTCGCTCCGAACGGGAAGTTCGTCTATGTCACGAATCAAGGCGGGGCCTCCGTTTCGGCCTATGCGGTGAACGCCGATGGCAGTCTCACGGCGCTGGCGACCTACACGGTGCTGTCCTCTCCCGAAGGGCTGGCCATGGACCCCGCGGGCAAGTTCCTCTATGTGGCCTGCTACGGCAGCAACGCGGTCTGCGGCTTCAAGGTCAACGCGGATGGATCGCTCACCCCGATTGACGCCAATCCCGCCACATCGGCGATTGATCCGTTCCCGACGGGGAATGGCCCCGCTTCCGTGATCGTGGATCCCCAGAGCGCCTTCGTCCTGGTCGGGAACTACACCGACAAGACCTTTGGCCTTTACACCCTCAATCCAAGCACGGGCGCGTTGACGCTCCTTTCCAGTCCCGCCACCGGCGGAGCGCCCTCCGCGCTCGCGATGAACGGCGCGGGAACCCTCGTGTTCGCCACGGAGGCCGGGGGCAACGCGGTGGATGCCTTTTCGCTGAACCGGACGACCCATGCGGTGACGGGGCTCGGAGCCTTCACGAGCGGGAACGGACCCTTCGCCCTCGCCATGGATGGATCCGGCAGCTTCCTCTACTCCGCCAATTACGGCGCCAACACCGTGACGGCCTTCACCATCGGGGCGGGCGGCCTCGGCTATCCCAGTGGTTCGGTGGATAG
>CAZKIM010000051.1:5883-7841 GCA_964552855.1 uncultured Solibacteraceae bacterium
TCCGTCATGCGCTCGAGCTTTTCGGAGAGCAGAGCCCGCTTCATCCAGCCCCAGAAGTTGCCGGGCTCTTTCGCGATGATCTCGTCGTATTCGGCGCGGGCTTCGTTGAAGCGCCCCGTCTCCTCCGCCGCTTCGCCGCAGAGGATGTTGGTGGTGGCGCAGAAGCCGAGGAGCTTCTTCTGCTCGGCGAATTCGGACGCCGTGTAGCGGGCCGTGGCCTTCACCTTCTGAGCTTCGTCATAGAGGAAGCGCAGGGCCTTTTCCGTGTGGGCGTCCTGCCGCGCGAAGATCTCCGCGTCACCACTCTCCCGATAGAAGTCGCGGCGGATGCGGCCTTCGGCTTTGTATTGGTCGTACATGCGCGTGCCCGGGTAGAGCGCCAGCGGCGAAAGCTGCACATCGTGGGGGCGCGTGTCGCGCATGAGCTGGGCGGTGAGCTCGATGTCCTCCCACTTCTCGCCGGGGATGCCCGTGATGAGGTACATGCCGATGTTCATGCCGATCTTCCGCACCAGCTCCAGGGCGCGCCGCACCTGCTTCATGTTCGTGCCCTTGTCCAGCAGGAGCAGCACGCGCTCGCTGCCGTGCTCCACCCCGAACTGCATGAACTCGCAGCCCGCGCGCTTCATGGCCACGAGGCGGTCTTCGTCCACGAGGTTCACGCGGGATTGGCAGTTCCAGAGCGGGTGCATGTTCGAACCCTGGATGAGCTTCATCAAGGTCAGGATGCGGTCCCGGTTCGCGGTGAAGGTGTCGTCCCGGAAGCTGTAGTAGGTGAGGCCGTGCTGCTCGCGCAGCAGCTTCATCTCGCGCAGCACGGCTTCGGGGCCGCGAAAGCGCACGGAAGAGCCCCAGAACTCCGGCGTGTTGCAGAAGTTGCAGGTGGCCGGGCAGCCGCGCGAGGTGGAGAGGTAGGCCATCTGGCCGATGTCGTCGAGGAAGTCCGCGTCGAAATGCTCGATGGGCGCGCCCATGATGTCGAGGTTCTCCAGCACCGGCTGGCTCGGCGTCTCGTCTGTCTTGAGGATGAGTCCGGGCGTGCGCTTCCAGAGTTCCGTGCTCGGAGCGGTCTTGAGGCGGTCCAGGATGCCCAGCAGGATCGGCTCGCCCTCGCCCTTCACGATGGCGTCCAGCTCGGGGCAGTCCTCGAAGACTTCCTGCGCGAGGTGGGTCGGATGCGGGCCGCCCGCCAGCAGCACGGCATTGGGGCAGGCCTCCCGAGCCATGCGTAGCAGCTCGTAGCTGCGCTTGCGGTTGAAGGTGAACATGGAGACGCCGATGACGGCGGGCGCCTGGGTCTTGAAATATTCGATCACCTGCTTGCGCGTCTTGCCCGAGAGATTCGCCAATTTGCAGGCGTGCCCCTTCGTCTTGAGCATGGCCTGCAGGAAGCCCAGCCCGATGGGCAGGAAGGTCATCCACTCGTCCCCGAAACCGCTGCGGGGCGCGCTGTAGACGAGCAGGGTCTTGGGATTCGACACAGGCATAGGGCTCCAGCCCAAGCCTCCAGTCTAAGCCTTGACACCGCGTAAATACAGGAGAATTGCCGGAATGGCCGGGGTAAAATGGACAAGTGGGCTCTGCCCCTCGGCCACCAAAGCGGGAACGCAGAGGGCGCAGAGGTGGCACAGAGGACGCAGAGAGTTTCTCTGTCGGCTCTGTGGCCCTCTGTGTTCCGCTTTTGTCGCCATCCATGAGGCCCCCATGTCCGTCGCCGCCGAACCGGTCGTCAATGAAGCGTTGGCTCTGTCCTTGGGCCTGTCGAAGGACGAATGGCAGGTGGTGCTGCGGCTGCTCGACGGTCGCACCCCGACCTATCCCGAAATCGGCATCTTCTCCGCGATGTGGAGCGAGCACTGCTCCTACAAATCCAGCCGCATCCACCTGAAGAACCTGCCCACGGAAGGCCCCCGCGTGCTGCAAGGCCCCGGCGAGAACGCGGGCGTGGTGGACATCGG
>CAZKIM010000051.1:7941-12980 GCA_964552855.1 uncultured Solibacteraceae bacterium
TGGAGAGCCACAACCACCCGAGCTTCATCGAGCCCCACCAGGGCGCGGCCACGGGTGTGGGCGGCATTCTGCGCGATGTGTTCACCATGGGCGCGCGTCCGCTGGCGAACCTCAATTCGCTGCGCTTCGGAGAGCTGGACGGATCGAACCCCCAAAGCGGGCGCATGAAGTCCCTCGTCAAGGGCGTGGCGGCGGGCATCAGCTTCTACGGCAACTGCATGGGCATCCCCATGCTGGGCGGCGACGCGGCCTTCGACGCCTGCTACAACGGCAACATCCTCGTGAACGCCTTCACGCTGGGCGTGCTGCGCGACGACAAGATCTTCCGCGGCTACGCCTCGGGCGTCGGCAACAAGGTCATGTACATCGGCTCCAAGACGGGCCGCGACGGCATCCATGGCGCGAGCATGGCCTCCGCCGAATTCGGCGAGGGCAGCGAAGAGAAGCGCCCGACCGTGCAGGTGGGCGACCCCTTCGTGGAGAAGCTCCTTCTGGAGGCCTGCCTGGAGATCTTCGCGACCGACTGGGTCATCGGCATCCAGGACATGGGCGCCGCTGGCCTGACTTCGAGCAGCTTCGAGATGGCCAGCCGCGCGGGCACGGGCCTGCGCCTGGACCTGGACCAGGTGCCCATGCGCGAAGAGGGCATGACGCCCTTCGAGCTCATGCTCAGCGAAAGCCAGGAGCGCATGCTGCTCGTCGCCAAGCCGGGCCACGAGCCCGATGTGATCCGCGTCCTCCACAAGTGGGGTCTGGACGCGGTCGTCGTGGGCGAGGTCACGGATTCGGGCCGCTTCATCGGCAAGTGGCACGGCGAGACGGTCATTGACCTGCCCATCCAGCCCCTCGCCGACGCCGCACCGAAGTACGACCGCCCGCGCCAGCGCCCGGCCTACCTCGACGCGGTGAACGCCGCGCCGATGCCGGCGGATCTGAAGGCGAACGAAGTCGAGATCACGCTCCGCAAGCTGCTCGCCGCGCCCACCATCGCCAGCAAGCGTTGGATCTTCGAGCAGTACGACGGCACGGTGCGTTCCAACACCCTGCTCCAGCAGGGCCGCGGCGACGCTGGGCTCATCCGCGTGAAGGATGAGCAGGGCAAGGACACGGGCAAGGCCGTGGCCGTGAAGAGCGACTGCAACGGCCGATTCGCTTACCTCGACCCCTTCTGGGGCGCGGCCCACGCGGTGGTGGAAGCCTGCCGCAATGTCTCTTGCGTCGGCGCGGAGCCCATCGGCCTCACGGACTGCCTCAACTACGGCAATCCCGAGAAGCCCGAGAACATGTGGACCTTCGAGCAGGGCTGTCTCGGCATCCGCCAGGCCTGCCTCGCGCTCAATGTGCCCATCGTCAGCGGCAATGTGAGCCTCTACAACGACACGGATGGCGTCAGCATCTTCCCGACGCCCATGATCGGCGCGGTGGGGTTGATCGAGGATGTGACCGCGCCGGTGGAGACGGACAAGCCCGAAGCCAAGGCCCTCAGCGGCGCGGGCAACCGATTCTGCGGCTCCGGCTTCCGCGCGGCCTTCGATGGCATCTTCCTCATGGGCGAGACGCGCGACGAGCTGGGCGGCAGCGAGTACCTCAAGCTCCGCACCGGCAAGGTGCAGGGCGCCTGCCCCGAACTTCGCCTGGATGAAGAGCTGCGCCTCATGCAGGCCGTGCGCGAAGGCATCCGCCTCGGCCTCATCCGCAGCGCCCACGACACGAGCGAGGGCGGCCTCGTCATCGCCGCGCTGGAGAGCGCCTTCGATTCGGGCATGGGCTGCCAGCTCATGCTGCAGAAGGGCGCGCTGCGTCTGGATAGCCTCCTCTTCGGCGAAAGCGCCGGTCGCATCGTCGTGAGCGTGGCGCCCGATGGGGAAGAAGCCCTTCGCACGCTCTGCGCCACCCACCGCGTGTCCCTTGCCAAGATCGGCGTGACCGGCGGCACGCGCATCACCCTGAGCGTGGATGGCGCGCCGGTGCTGGACGCGGAGGCCTCCGACTTGTCGAAGATCCATGCGACCGCGCTGGAGACAACCCTGAACGGTTGATTGTTGCAGGAGAAACCACGCGCACTATACTCCTCTGAAACTCAGAGGTGATCATGCTGCTGCTCGCGTTGGCGGTGTTCTTCCAAGCCCCCACGAGACAGACCCATCCCGTGCCCCAAGCCACAGTCTGGGTGGATGGCCGGAGCTTCCGCATCCCCCGGCTCCCGGAAAGCCAGAATCAGGCGATGCGGCAGTGGCCAGGCATGAAGCGCCTCGCGGATGTGGAAGTTGCGGATCTGTCGGGAGCCGTGGAGAAGTGCCTGGAGGCGTTGCCGGAGGCCGAAGGCGCACCGCTTCCTTCGGAGGCCGCGAGCCTTTCCCGCATGGAAGGGATGATTCGCGACAGCCGCTTCAAGCAGTTGGCGGATGGTGTGGTACAGGCCCGGCTTGAGTGGCTGCGCTGCATGGAAGCCCTGCCGGCCCAGGCCCAAGCGGGCGGACTCCCCGCCAAACGCGCCGGGGATCCGCTGACCGTCACCCAGGTGGCGCAGCGCCTGCGGGATTCCCACACGGTGGACACTCTCTCGGCGGAGTACAGCCTGGGGGAGGCGATGCTGAGGGCCGAGACGCGAACAAGTGATGAAGTCACGGGCGAGCTTGGCGAGGCGCTCGCGGACTCCTCGGCGCGGGATCTGCTCCGGACCGCCCGGATGGAGGTCATGCACCGGGAGGGGCAGCGGATGGCGAAGCCTTGGGACGCTTTCGTCGGCTACCTGGAGGCGGCGGTGAGCGAAGCCTCGTCCCTGGCCGCCGATCCCGAGGGGCCGGAATCTCCGCGACACCATCGCACGCGGAAACTCCTGGTGGCCCAGTTGCTCTCACGATGCCGCATGGCGACCTGGATGTCGGAGGTGATGTGGTCCGACCTCGCGCTGTCGCCTGAAGGCCCTGCCCCCTTGAGGTCCCTCCGGATCTCGCGCCGCTGAGTTCCGGCTCCGTGTGCTGCATCACCCTGAGCGTGGATGGCGCGCCGGTGCTGGACGCGGAGGCCTCCGACTTGGCGGCCATCCATGCGGACAGCCTGGAGAAGGCGCTGAACGGCTGAACTGGGCTTACACTGGGCTCCCATCCTCGGAGGTCCAATGATCAAGCTCCATCTGACCGCCCTCGCGTTCGCGCTGCCCGCGCTGCTCGCCGCGCAGGAACCGGCTCCCGCCGCACCTGCCGCCGCGCCGGCGGCGAAGACCGCCCCCGCGAAGCATCACCGCCACCACCCCAAGGAGAAGGGCCTGGTCGGCGATTCCGCCACCAAGACCTTCCACCGCGCCGACTGCGCCCATGTGGCGGATATCAAGGCCGATGCGAAGGTGTCCTTCACCCGCCGCGAAGAAGCCGTGCAGGCGGGCTACAAGCCCTGCGAGGACTGCAAGCCCTGAACGGGTTTTGGGCTCTGGGCTCTTGCCGGGCGAGGCGTGAACCGGCGCCAGCAAGAGCCCATAGTCTCCCTCACGGCACCGTCCGGATCACGGGTGGGTTCTGGGCGAGGGCGGCTCGGATCAACGGGTCGAGCTGCGACTTCAGGCCTTCGGACAGCACACCTTTGCCCTGATCCGACTGCCGGGTCTCGATGATGGCGCCGTAGACGCCATCGGCCGTCACCCAAGGACACCACCCGAAGGAGCCGGTGCTGCCGTACCAGATGGCCGGGTTGGTGGTGGACTCCGGGTTGCCATCCGCGGTTCCGATCCAGTTGCCAAGGCCGTAGTGGATGGTCCAGTTGAACCAGGTCTTGTAGGGGCTGCCACTGATGGTGGTGGTCGGTCCATAGCCATCGGTGCGTTGGGCGGTCCAAGTTCCTGGTTGAAGGAAGGTCGCGCCGTTGTCCACGCCGCCGCGCAGCTCCATGGCGACGAAGCGCATGTAATCCACGCCAGTGCAGCTCAGGTCGCCCGCAGGATCCGGATTCGGGACGGTGGGATTCAGCGTGTCGAAGGTGCTTCCAGATGCCCAGCCCATGGGGTCATGGACCTGTTCCGTGAAGATCTGGTGCCAGCTCTTGCCGGTGGCCACCTCCGCCATGTGCGCGGCGATGCGCAAGTGGGCATTGCCATAGTCGAAGTAAGCGCCCGGCGCGGACGCGGTGGCGGAGTCGTCGTCATAGATGGCCTGCACCGCCTGACCGAGGGTGAAGGTCATGTTTTGGACATCCGCGTTGGGATCGTCGCCCTGGATGCCGCTCGTGAAGCTGAGCAGGTCGCGGAGCGTGATGTTGCCCATATTGCCCGTCCAAGGATTGCCGGTATGCGCGTCAATGAGCAATTCGCTGGTCTTGGTGTCGAGGCCATGCGGGAAGGGGCCGGTGGGGCCTTGGTCCACCAGGCGCAGGATCGTCGTGCTGGCGATCCACTTGGAGCCGCTCGCGACCGTGACCAGCGTGCTGTTGGTCATGCCGCCAAAGCTCTGGGAATACACGACGCCGGAAGGCGTCATCACCTCCACGCACACTCCGTTGGGGAAATTGCCTTGGTCCGCTTGGATGGCCGCCGTCACCGGAGCCCAAGGGTCGCTGGCGGAGGTGGAATCCGAGCTTCCGCCTCCGCCGCAGGCGAGGGTCAGCGAAAGGCCCAGAAGGGGCAGGACGGTCCAGGCTTTCATCACGCCTCCCAAGGTCGTTGCATCCTTGGATGCTACCGAAGGCATTCGGTTGAACAGCGGTAGGATGAAATTCGCATTCCTCAAAACGCGAGGTGTTCCATGACGCTGGATCGCCGTTCCTTTCTGAGCGCGACGCTCGCCGCCGGAGCGGCGGCGGCGTTGAAGGCCGCTCCGGCCGCGAAGACCTCCTTTCGCGTGGAGGAGGCGACCTTCGCGGAGCTTCAAGCGGCGATGGCGTCGGGCCGCGCCAGCGCCCTCGGCCTCGTGAAGGCGTACGAGGCGCGCATCCGAGCGTTGGACCCGAAGCTCCATAGCGTGCTTGAGCTGAACCCCGATGCCGGGAAGATCGCCGCGGAGCTGGACGCGGAGCGCAAGGCGGGCCGCGTGCGCGGGCCGCTCCACGGC
>CAZKIM010000052.1:0-12828 GCA_964552855.1 uncultured Solibacteraceae bacterium
ATCCTCCTCATGCTGCTGGGCACGCAGTGGTACATCCTCTTCAATGTGATCGCCGGGGCCTCCGCCATCCCCAGCGACCTGCGCGAAGTGGCCCAGTCCTTCGGGTTCAACCGCTGGCAGCGCTTCAAGACGCTCTACTTCCCGGCCATCTTCCCCTACCTCGTCACCGGCTGCCTCACCGCCGCGGGCGGCGCGTGGAACGCGAGCATCGTGTCCGAATATGTGAGCCTCAAGGGCTACACGCTCTCCACCTTCGGCCTTGGCGCCATCGTGAGCCAAGCGACCGATGCCCACAACTTCGCCTTGCTGGGCGCGGCCACGCTCGTGCTCGCGGGCACCGTCGTCCTCTTCAACCGCCTGGTGTGGAAGCCGCTCTACCGCCTGGCGGAGACCCGCTATTCCCTGTCGAAGTGAGGTCCCATGAACGCTGGTCATGAAACCATCTGCGAACTGAAGGGCATCCAGAAATCCTTCGACCGGGGCACGGGCAAGCTGCTCCGCGTGCTGGAGGACATCAACCTGGACATCCGCGCCAACGAGGTGGTCTGCCTCATCGGCCCGTCGGGCTGCGGCAAGTCCACGATCCTGCGGATCTTCGCGGGGCTCATCCAGCCCACCAAGGGCAAGGTGTTCTACCGGGGCTCGGAACTGGATGGTCTCAATCCCGGCGTGGCCATCGTCTTCCAGAACTTCGCGCTCTATCCGTGGATGACCGTGGAACAGAATGTGGAAACCGTGCTCCACGCCAAGGGACTCGATGACACCGAGATCCGCGCCAAGGCTTCCCGCGCCATCCGCCTCGTGGGTCTGGAAGGGTTCGAAGAGGCCTACCCCCGCGAGCTGTCCGGCGGCATGAAGCAGCGCGTCGGCATGGCGCGGGCGCTCGCGGTGGACCCCGAGATCCTCTTCATGGACGAGCCCTTCAGCCATGTGGACGCCCTCACGGCGGAAGGTCTCCGCGCAGAAATCCTGGACATCTGGGACGACGCCGACCGCAATCCGTCCTCCATCCTCATGGTCAGCCACGACATCAAGGAGGTCGCCTACATGGCCGACCGCATCGTCGTGCTGAGCGCGAACCCCGGCCGCGTGCGGACCATCGTCGAGAACCCCCTGCCCCGCCCCCGCGACATGCGGAGCCCGGAATTCCTGCGGCTGGTGGATCAGCTCCACGACATCATCACCTCCGCTGAATTGCCGGATGTGACGGTCAGCACGGTGGAGCCCACGGTGGATCCCGATGTGCTCGAGCCGCTTCCCCCCGCCCAGAGCAACGACATCCTGGGCCTGCTGGAATACCTGGAGACTCAGGGCGGCAGCTCGGACATCTTCCATGTGAGCGCGGCGACCCATGTGCCGTTCGAGAAAGTCCTCGCCTCAGTGAAGGCCGCGGAGATGCTCGACTTCGTGGACACGCCCAAGCGCCAGGTGGTCTTCACGCCCCTCGGCCAGCGCTTCGTGCGCGCGGGCATGGAGGAGCGCAAGGATCTCTGGCAGCAGCAGCTCATGGAATTGAAGTTGTTCCGCATCGTGAAGGATCTGCTGGGCCTCCACGACGGCGCGCTCTCCAAGGACGAATTGACCCACGAGCTGGCCCAGCGCCTGCCCATGGAGAACCCCGAGATCACCTTCCAGACCCTCGTGGCCTGGGGCCGCATGGGCGAGCTCTTCGCCTACCGCGAAGACCGCGGCGTCCTCACGCTGGAGTAGCGATGAAACGCTTCCTCCTCGTCGCGGGCCTTCTGCTCGCGTGCCCCCTCCTGGCTCAGGAGCCCGGTCCCCAGCTGCTCGGCGCCCAGGCCACCTTCATCCAGCAGTGGCTGCGCCCCTTCGCCAGCCCCTACGCCGGAACCAACAGCCTCGATGGGACGGGTGACGCCGCGCTCACGGACACCTACGGCGCCTACACCGGCACAGGGCTTTGGAAGGGCGGCGAACTCTACCTCGATGTGGAGATGGCCCGGGGGCGCGGCGTGAGCCACACCGTGGGCCTGGGCGGCCTCACCAATGGCGATTCCATCCGCGAAGGCAGCGGCGATCTCGGATCGGGCCCCTACCTCGCGCGCCTCTTCCTGCGCCAGACCTTCGGCTTCGGCGGAGGGACGGAAGACCTCGCGCGCGGGATGGACCAACTCCCCGTCACCGTGGACCGCGTCCGGCTCGTCGTGACGGCGGGGAAGTTCGCCGCCAACGACCTCTTCGACACGAACCTCAGCGCCGACAACGCGCGGAGCCAGTTCATGAACTGGGCGCTCTTCGACAACGCGGCCTGGGACTTCGCCGCCGACACGCGCGGCTACTCCAAGGGCGTCGCCGTGACCTTCCACACGCCAGGTTGGGAGATCACCGCGGGCAGCCTCCAGATGCCGCTCCAGGCCAATGGCAACGATCTGGATCCTGAACTCTCGAAGGCGCGTGGCGACAACCTCCAGCTCGCGCTCACGCCGGAGGGCACGGGCTTCGCGGCGAAACTCCTCCTCTACGAGAATCACGCCCGCATGGGCCATTACGACGAAGCCGTGGCCACAGCCAATGGCGGCACCCCGGACATCACCGCCACCCGCAAGCCCGGCCGCGTGAAGAAAGGGCTCGCCCTCAATCTGGAACAGAGACTCACCGAAGGATGGACCGTGTTCTTCCGGGGCGGATGGAGCGATGGCCACCAGGAATCCTTCGCCTTCGCGGAAGTGGACATGGCGGCTTCGTTGGGCTTCGCCGCAAAAGGCTTCGGCAAGGACGACGCCTGGGGAGTCGCGGTGGCGGACAATCGTCTGTCAGCCTCCCACGCGGCCTATCTCGCGGCGGGCGGCCTGGGGTTCGTGCTGGGCGATGGCCGCCTCACCTACGGCCACGAGCGTATCGCCGAAGCCTACTACCGCTGGCAGCCCACGCCCTGGCTCGCCCTGTCGCCCGATCTGCAACGCGCAGCCAATCCCGGCTACAACCGCGACCGCGGCCCGGCGACGGTCTACGGCCTGAGGCTCAGGCTCAGCTACTAGCTCTCCCCAGCAAGGGAGGCGCGCTGGCGGCGAGGCCGACGCCCAGGAGGATGAACAGCACGCCCACACCTTGCAAAGGCTTCATGGGTTCGTGGAGCAGCCACCAGGCGAGCCCCACCGTGGCGACGGGCTGGAGCAGCAGCACCACCGCGCCCACATGGGCCTGCACATGGCCGAGCCCCCAGGTGATGAAGGCCCATGCGGCCACCTGGCAGACGAGGCCCAATCCGAGAAGCGCGGCCCATCCCTTGGGCGTGTATCCGTGGAAGGGGGCGCGCGCGAGCAGGCCGAAGAGCCCGAAGCCGATCACGCAGATGCCCGTCACGACGAGCAGCGCGTGCTTCGCGCCCAGGCCGCGCCGCGCTTCCGCCAAGGCCACGGTGAAGACGCCGTAGGCCAGCGAGGCGCCGATGGCGAGCGCCTCGCCCAAGCCGCTGCCCCAGCGCGCGCCCTTGGCGAGCCCCAGCACCGAAGCGCCACCGAGAGCGAGGGCGAGGCCCGTCCACCCGCGCTTCCGAAGCCGCGCGTGGAAGAACGCGACGGAGATGAGCGCCACCCATAACGGCGCGAGCCCGACGAGGAGCGTGGCGTTGGCCGCGCTGGTGAAGCGCAGGGACTCATGCCAGAGCCAGAGGTCGCCCACGAAGCACCATCCGGCCGCGAAGGCCCACCAACGATGCCGCGCTTCGCCCCAGCTTTCCTTCGAGAGCAGCGCCATCAGGATGATGAAAGGCAGCGCGAAGAGCATGCGGTAGAAGCCGATGGCGAGCGGCCCCGTGCCGCCATGCTCGGCGAACTTGGTGAAGATCGCCGCGAAGCCGAGCAACAGCGAGCCCGTGACGACGCCGCTCATGCCGCTACTGGTCACACCTCGATCACGCATCCTTCCAGCATCCCATGGACGCTGGAAGTTGGCTTTAATTCACCCAGCGGGCCACCTGCTCCCAGATGTCGTCATCCTTCGACGGGCCGTTCAGGATGATGGCGAAGACCCGCACCCGCCCATCGGGCGCCTGGAGGTAGCCCGCCAGGCTGCGGGCGCCATCCAGATAACCGCTCTTCACCCGGAGCCGGTCGGCCACGAGATCGCCATCCTTGTGCTTACGGAGCTTGAAGGGCTCGCCGCCGATGACCTTGAGGGAAGCGATGTATTCCGGCCCGGCCTGGAAATCGAACCAGGCGGTCCGAAGCACCGCGGCGAGGACGCGGGGCGAAATGCGGTTCTGCTTGCTCAGGCCGCAGGCGTCGGTGAGCTGGAGCTGATCCGGGCCGAATCCGAAATTCGTTTTGTAGAAGGCCAGGATCTGCTGGACGCCCCGAGCGGAATTGCCGCCGCCGTAGCGCTTCACCAGCGTCTCGATCATGAAGTTGTTGGAGAACTTGTTGATGTCGCCGATCAGTTCCCGAAGCGGCGGCGAGTCATGGGTGAGCAGCAGCGTCGGCGCGGCGGCCTTGTCCTGCGGGCCAGGCTTCGCACCTTCGATGACGATGCCATCCCCGCTGAGGATGCGTGTGATCGTGTCCTGGGCGAAGCCCGTCGGGTCCGTCTGGTAAGGCGCGTCCGAATTGGCGCGGTTGAAGTCCACGGAAAGCGCCGCGAGGGTGGGCCAGGTGTCCTTGGTGGTGTCCTCCCACCCGTTCCCGTAAAGCTGAGCATCGAAGAAGCTCTGGTCCGCCACCACCCGGCCCGTCACCTTCGTCACGCCCAGCTTCTTCAGGCCTTCGGCGATCATCCAGATCTGTTCATCCACAAGCAGCGGATCGCCCGCGCCCTTGAAAACCAAGTCGCCCTTCACGACGCCGCCTTGCAGATCGCCCCAGACTTCCGTGGGCACGGTGTAATTCGGTTTCCAGACCTTCATGAGCGCGTAGGTGGTGAGCGCCTTGGTGGTGCTCGCGGGCGTGAGGGGCTGGTTTTCCTTCCAGCCCTCGATGAGCTTGCCGCTCTGAATGTCGTATTCCGCCGCGCTGACCTGGATGCCCCGGCTCTCCAGGCTCTTGGCCCAGGTGTCCAGCGATTCGGAGGCCACCGAAGGTGGCGTCTCTTGGACGCGCGCCGCGTAGATCACGAACGCGGAGCCACCCGCGAGCAGGAGAAGCGCCAGAAGGGATCGTTTCATTCCGTCCTCGAGATCATGGCCCGCTCTTCGGTCCGCCGCCGGAAGGCGCGCCGCCCTTGCCTGAATCCGGGGTCCCTTCGCCGCTGCCGGTTCCTCGGCCGTCCCCTTGGGGCAGGCCCAGGATGTTGGCATCCGCCGAGAAGACCCAATCGTGGATGAGCGTCTTGTTCTGATAGATCTTGATGCTGTCCTTCATGCTCTTGCTGCGCACGCCGACGATGGGCAGGCCCGTGGTGTCGCCGCTCATGCCCGGCTGCACCTGATAGAGGTAATCCCAGACGCCGTCCTTGGTCATCGGATCCTTGTAGACTTGGCGCAGGATGTGGGGCTTCACCTTCATCAGGTCGTTGAGGTCCGTCGGATAGGCGCCGGTGCGGGCCTTGTAGAGGCGGAGCGCGTTGGCGATGGCCTCGCCCCGGAAGATCAGTTCCGCCTCGTTCTCCCGCTGGACGACCGTGCGCGCCATGGGCACCGCCTTCGTCGTGAGGATGACCATCACGACGATCATCGCCAGGAGCAAGGCCATCGTGAAGCCGCGCTCGCGGCCTCGTCGGGCTGTCTCGGGACGGATGCTCTCCATGAATCCAGCCTATCGAAACCTTGGATGACCCGGAGCCTTGAAAGGTTACGGATTCTGGAGGGAAACGACGGCGAGTTCGCGATCCGCCCAGCGGGTCAGGCCCGCGAGCTGATTCCCGAAGCCGCATTCCGCCAAGGGCGCGCCAAGGGACTTGAGCGCTTCCACCACCCGCAGCCAGTCCACGGGCAGGGACGGGCTCGCCAAGGCTTCGTCCCAGGCTTCCGCGCCGGTGCGAAGCAGGCGACCGTCAAAGTGGGAGATGAGCGGAAATTCAGGGTCACAGGGAGTCACGCCGGAGAGCCGCCGCGCCACGCCGGGCAGGAGCGCGACCATGTGCGGACCGTGGAGCGGATGCTGGACCGGGAGCAATCCGCACTTCAGCGCTTCGGGCCGAAGCTCCGCCACGAACGCCTCCAGCGCCGCCTTGGGCCCGGACACGGTGAACTGGGCCCGGCCGTTGCGATTGGAGAGCGCCAGATCCGGGTGCCGTGCGAGCGAGGCGTGGACCTCCGGCTCGCCAAGGCCGATGACGAAGGCCATGCCCATGGACCCTGCGCCGAAGGCGGTCTCGCTGGCGTCCTCCACCGCCGTGATGAGATCCAGCGCCGCCTCCATCGGCACCATGCCCGCCGCGACGACCGCCGAAAAGAAGCCCATGCTATGACCCGTCGCCGCCACTGGCAGCGCCATCCCCGCTTCGCGATGGGCGCGATAAAGCCCGACGCTGTGGGCCAGCACCGCGCAGGGCGCGTGGCGCTGGAAGCGGAGTTCGTCGAGCGGCCCTTCGGCCATCAACTTCCGCAGCGCGAAACCCGTATGACGCTCCGCCGATTCAAGCGTGGCGTTCCAGACCGCGTTGGAACTCCACGGCGCCGACATGCCCACGGCCTCCGTGCCTTGGCCGGGGAAGAGAAGCGTCGAAGCGGCACTGCTCATTCGTGGTAGTGGGCGAGTACGAGGTAGCAGGGGCCTCTGGCGATGACCTCCAGGCCCAGGTTCTCCGCGGTCCGGATGGCCTCGTCATCTTCGGCGCCGGGCTGCATCCAGACGAACTTCACGCCCGCGGCGGCGGCCTCCTTCACCACCTGCTCAGTGACCTTCGGCGGCGTGATGATGGACACGGCGCGGAGCTTGACCGGAACCGCGGCGAGGGATGGATAGGCTTTGAGGCCTTCGATCGCATCGGCACGCGGGTTGATCGGGTAGACCTCCTGCCCGTGCTGTTGGTAGGCCCGCAGCACCTTGTTGCCGTACTTGTCGCGGTTCGCGCTGGCGCCCACCACCGCGTAAGGGCCGCTGGACATGAAGTCCCGGATGCGGTCTTCCAGTGTGGACATGGGAACCTCCGTAGCCTTGCCTAGAAGCATGAAACCACCGATGGACAGCGATGAACACCGATAAGCAAGGCGCTCACATCGGTGTTCATCGCTGTCCATCGGAGGTTCATAGTTTTTGCGTCGCCCGCACTTTCAAGTCGCCGCGCAGCGTCTCCACCGCGTCGCAGGCGGCGAGGGCGGCGTTCATGTTGGTGAGGCAGGGGATCTTCAGGCGCAGGGCCTCCTTGCGGATGGCGCCTTCGTCGAAGAAGGCGTCGCGGCCCAGCGGCGTGTTGATGACCCACTGGATCTCGCCGTTCTTGAGCAGGTCCACGGCGTGGGGGCGACCCTCGTTCACCTTGAAGATGCGGCGCACCTTGTAGCCGACGGTCTCCAGGTGCTTGGCCGTGCCCTCCGTAGCGCAAAGGCCGAAGCCCATGCGCGTGAGGCGCGTGGCCAATTCTTCCAGCCGTGGCTTGTCCTGGTCGTTGACGCTGATGAAGACCGTTCCGTTCGGCGGCAGCGGGATACCCGCGGCGAGAAGCGCCTTGGCATACGCTTCACCAAAGGACGCGCCGATGCCCATGACTTCGCCCGTGCTCTTCATCTCCGGGCCGAGGATGGGGTCCACGCCGGGGAACTTGGCGAAGGGAAAGACGACGCCCTTCACGCAGACCGCTTTCGCGACACCATCCTTGACGCCTTGCTCCTTGAGGCTCTGCCCGATGCCGATGCGCGCGGCGACACCCGCCCAGTCCACGCCCGTGGCCTTGCTAACGAAGGGCACCGTGCGGCTGGCGCGGGGGTTGGCTTCGAGGCAGTAGGCGACGCCATCCTTCACCGCCCACTGGAGGTTGAGCAGGCCCTTCACGCCGATTTCTAGCGCGAGGCGACGGCTCTGAGCCTCCACCGTGGCGAGGATCTTGGGGTCCACGCCTTGAGCCGGGATCACCGCGAAGCTGTCGCCGCTGTGGATGCCCGCTTCTTCGATGTGCGCGAGCAGTCCCGCCACCGCCGTGTCCGTGCCATCGCAGACGAGGTCAATGTCCAGCTCCTGCGCGCCGTCCAGGAAGCGGTCCAGAAGCACGGGCTGGTCCTCGCTGACGGCGACAGCTTCCCGCATGTACTTCTCCAGCCCCGCGTCGTCAAAGACCACCGCCATGGCGCGGCCACCCAGCACGAAGCTGGGGCGCACCATCACGGGATAGCTGAGGCGCTTCGCGACCACTCGGGCTTCGTCGAGGCTCGTGGCCATGCCCCATTCGGCGGCGGGGATGCCGAGGCGACGCAGCACCTCGCCAAAGCGCTCGCGATCTTCCGCTTCGAGGATGGCCGTGTGGGGCGTGCCCAGGAGCGGCACCTTAGCCGCGTCCAGATTGCCCGCGAGCTTGAGCGGCGTCTGGCCGCCGAACTGGGTGAAAACGCCCATGAGCTGGCCTGCCTCAGCCTCGCGGTCCACGATGGCCTTTACATGCTCGAAGGTGAGCGGCTCGAAGTAGAGGCGGTCGCTGGTGTCGAAATCCGTGCTCACGGTCTCGGGGTTGCAGTTGATGAGGATGGCCTCTACGCCACTGGCGCGGATGGCCTCCACCGCCTGCACGCAGCAGCAGTCGAACTCCACGCCCTGGCCGATGCGGTTGGGGCCGCTACCGAGCACGATGGCCTTCTTCTTCTCCGTGGGAGAAGCCTCGCTGAAATCCTCCCAGGTTCCGTAGAGGTAAGGCGTCTCCGCCACGAATTCACCCGCGCAGGTGTCAATGCGCTTGAAGGCGGGCTTGAGGCCGAAGCTCTCTCGCCGGGCTCGGGCCTCAGCTTCCGTCGCGCCGCAAAAGGCCGCGATCTGCGCGTCGCCGAAGCCGGCGCGCTTGGCCTTCTCCAGCAGTTCCTCAGGCAGACGATCCACACTGAAGCCGCGCAGGCGTCCTTCCAGCACGACGACCTCCTCGATCTCGCGCAGGAACCAGATCGTGATCTTCGTGAGGCGGTGCAGCTCCTCGACGCTGTGGCCCGCTTTCAGCGCGTGGTAGAGCCAGAAGATGCGTTGCGGCCCTGGAATGAGCAGGCGCTCACGCAGGCGCGCGAGATCCAGCTTCCCTTCCATGGAACCCGCGAGTCCCGCGTGGCCTTCCTCGAGCGAACGCACGGCCTTCTGAAGCGATTCCTGGAAGGAGCGACCGATGGCCATGACCTCGCCCACGCTCTTCATCTGCGTGCCCAGCACCGCGTCGGCCTGGGGGAACTTCTCGAAGGTGAAGCGCGGGATCTTGACGACCACATAATCCAACACCGGCTCGAAGGCTGCCTTGGTCTTGAGCGTGATGGCGTTGGGCAGCTCCCAGAGCCGGTAGCCCAGCGCGAGCTTCGTCGCCACCCAGGCGATGGGGAAGCCCGTGGCCTTGGAGGCGAGCGCCGAGCTGCGCGACACGCGGGGGTTCATCTCGATGACGATGATGCGCGCCGTCTCCGGGTCCAGCGCGAACTGGATGTTGGAGCCACCGGTCTCCACGCCCACGCCGCGGATCACCGCGATGGCGGCGTTGCGCATGCGCTGGTATTCGGGATCCGTGAGCGTGAGCGCCGGCGCGACCGTGATGCTGTCGCCGGTGTGGACGCCCATGGGGTCCAGATTCTCGATGGAGCAGATGATCTCCACATTGTCGTCCAGGTCGCGGACCACCTCCAGCTCGAACTCCTTCCAACCGAGGATGCTTTCCTCGATGAGCAGCTGCTTCGTGGGTGAGAGATCCAGGCCGCGCTGGCAGATGGTCTCGAACTCCTCGATATTGTAGGCGATGCCGCCCCCGGAGCCGCCGAGCGTGAAGCTCGGGCGGATGATGGCGGGAAAGCCCGTCACCTTCAGCAACTCCCGCGCCTCATCCAGGCTGTGGGCGAAGCCGCCGCGGCAGGTTTCGAGCCCGAGCTCATCCATGAGCGCCTTGAAGACTTTCCGGTCCTCGCCTTTGTTGATGGCCTCCGGCTGCGCGCCGACGAGCTGGACGCCGTGCTTGGCGAGAAGGCCCGCGTGGTGCGCATCCATGGCGAGGTTCAGCGCCGTCTGCCCGCCCACCGTGGGGAGGATGGCGTCCGGTTTTTCGAGCTCGAGGATCTTCTCCAGCACCGCCAGCGTCAGCGGCTCGAGGTAGGTGGCGTCCGCCCTCCCAGGGTCCGTCATGATCGAGGCCGGGTTGGAGTTCAGCAGGATGGTGCGGATGCCCTCCTCCCGCAGGGCCTTCAGCGCCTGGGTGCCCGAGTAGTCGAACTCGCAGGCCTGCCCGATCTGGATGGGGCCGCTGCCGAGGACGAGGACGCTCTTGAGGTCGCTGCGCTTAGGCATGGAAGGTCTCCATCATCGTCACGAACTTGCCGAAGGCGCTCCGCGCGTCGTGCGGTCCGGGGCTCGCTTCGGGATGATGCTGCAGGCTGAAGATCGGCAGCGTCCTGTGGCGCAGTCCCTCCACCGTGCCGTCGCTGAGATGCTTGTGCGTGACGGCGATCTCTGGCGGCAGGCTCTTCTCGTCCACGGCGAAGCCATGGTTCTGCGCCGTGATCTCGATGCGGCCCGTCTCCAGATCGTGCACGGGCTGGTTGGCGCCGCGGTGGCCGAACTTCAGCTTGAAGGTGCGGCCTCCGAAGGCGTGGCCGAGAAGCTGGTGGCCGAGGCAGATGCCGAAGATGGGCTTCAGGCCGATGCAGGCCTCGACCTCCTTCCTCATCCCCGGCAGCGCGGCCGGGTCACCGGGACCGTTGCTGAGGAAGACGCCCTGGAAGCGGTCCGCGCAGAGTTCCGATGCGGGCGCGTCCCAGGGGAAGACTTCCAGGTGCAGGCCCGCCGCCGAGAGCTGGTCGAGGATGCTTTGCTTGATGCCGCCATCCAGCACAGACACACGGAACTTCGCCCCGGGCTTGGCGATCTCGTAGCGGTCCTTGCAGCTCACTTCCGCGCAGAGGGCCTGGCCTACCATATCGGGCAGCGCCTTCGCCTTCGCGACACCTGCGTCGAGACCGCCTTCGGCTTCGGTCCAGATGAGGGAGGGCTGGCTGCCCGCATCGCGCAGGTGTTGCGTCAGCGCGCGGGTGTCCAGCTCCGTCATCACCGGCACGCGATGCTTCTTCAACCAGGCCGCGAGGTCGTTCTCGGCGTGGGCGTGATCCGGCAGCGCCGTGAGGCGGCGGCAGAGCAGGCCCGTGGCCCAGGGGCGCGAGGCTTCGTCCAGACCCGCGTGGATGCCGTAGATGCCCTGCTCGGGAAAGGTCATGCAGACCATCTGCCCGGCGAAGCTGGGATCCGTGAGGATCTCCTGGTAGCCCGCCATGGCCGTGGTGAAGACGGCCTCGCCACCGCCGCCGAAGCCCAGCGGCGCCTTCCCGCGGAAGACCGTCCCGTCCTTGAGGATCAGGTGCGCTCGCATCGGCATTTCCCCCGGAAAAAACCCCGCTACGCCGAAGCGCCGCGGGGTGTTTCAAACGACCGGTCCTTGGGGGACCTGAATGAGTCTACAGGCGGAAATGCGCCAGGAAGAGCCTGTTATTTCAAGGCGAATCCTCGCATACTACTCCTTTGTTCTTCCTGTTGGCGGCGCTCATGTGGACCGATGACGAGTTCCGGTTCATGGGTCTCGCGCTGGAAGAAGCCGAGGCCGCTGAAAGCCACGGCGAAGTTCCCATCGGCGCGGTGCTGGTGAAGGATGGCCTCGTCCTCGGCACCGGACGCAACAGCCCCATCGGCCTCTGCGACGCCACCGCCCACGCGGAAGTGCTCGCGCTGCGCGAGGCCGGGCTCGCGCTAGGCAACTACCGCCTCGCGGGCGCGACCATGTTCATCACGCTGGAGCCCTGCCTCATGTGCTTCGGCGCCATGCTCCACGCCCGCGTGGCCCGCGTCGTCTTCGCCGCGCCAGACCCCAAGGTGGGCGTCTCGAAGCTGCTGCCCGCGCTCGAAGGGGCGCATCTCAATCACCGCCTCGAAGTGATCGGCGGCCTGCGCGAGGACGAGGCCCGCGTTCAACTCAAGCGCTTCTTCGCGGAGCGTCGCTAATCGAGCCGCCCCTCCGCGCCGCGCTGAAGGAAGTCCGTCAGCACCGCGACCGGCACCGCGCCCTGGATCAGGTAGCGCCCTTCCAGGATGAAACAGGGCACCGCGTGGATGCCCGCGCGCCCCAAGGCGAGCTGGCTCGCCTCCACTTCCCGCGTGCCTTCGCCGGAGTCGAGGTAGGCGGCGGCCTCCTTCGCGGACAGGCCCGCCTCCCCCGCGAGCGACGCCAGCACCGCCCGGTCGCCCAGGTCGCGGCCCTCTTCCCAATGCGCGTCGAAGATCCGCCGCGCGAGGTCCATCGTCGCGCCCTGCGCCGGCCCCCAGAGCATGAGCCGGTGGGCATCCATCGTGTTGGGCTCCACCGTCATGCGATCAAAGCGAAAGGCCCAGCCGCCCGCCCGCGCCGCCGCCTCCAACGGCGCGTGAGCATCCTCCACCCGGGCGCCGAATTTCCCTTCCAAATAAGGTCGCCGCGGAACGCCCGCCCCAGGCAGATCCGGATTGAGCCGGAAGGGCAGCCACCGCACCACTACCGGCACGCCCGCCCCCTGGATCGCCTGCTCCAGATGCCGCTCGCCCACCCGGCACCAGGGGCAGGCGAAGTCGGAGGCCAGTTCGAGTGTCAGCGCCATGGGAGCCTCCCCGCCCCCAGCATGGCCTCAAGCCCGCACCGCTGCTAGACTGGGAAGTCCTGGAGAGATGGCCGAGTGGTTGAAGGCACTTGACTCGAAATCAAGCGTGGGGCAACTCACCGGGGGTTCGAATCCCTCTCTCTCCGCCA
>CAZKIM010000053.1:0-12649 GCA_964552855.1 uncultured Solibacteraceae bacterium
CGCAGGGCTCGGGTTCGGCCTTCGCTTCGCCGTTGGCTTCCAGCAGCGTGTCCAGGTAGTGGTCGCGGCCTGGCTCCATGGCGACTTCGTGCCCGGTGCGGCGGGCGACGACGACTTTGCGGATCGAGGGGCACTGGCGCGCGGCCTCGTCGGCGATGTCCTTGATCCTCAAGAGCTCGCCTTTGCGCCAGCCGCCATCGGCGGTCATCAGCACTTCCGCGCCCGCGTCCTGGATGCGGTTCGCGAGGGCTTCCGCCGAGAAGCCTCCGAAGACCACCGTGTGCGGCGCGCCCAGCCGCGCGCAGGCGAGAACGGCGATGGCGAGTTCGGGGATGAGCGGCATGTAGAGCGCCACGCGGTCGCCCTTCTTCACGCCGAGGGAGCGGAGTACATTCGCGGTGCGCGCCACTTCGCGGTGGAGCTGGCCGTAGGTGAAGGTGCGCGTGTCGCCGGGCTCGCCTTCCCAGATGAGCGCGGCCTTCTGCTCCGTGGGCGTGCCCATCCACCGGTCGAGGCACTGGACGGAGGCGTTCAATTCGCCATCACCGAACCAGCGGGGATGTTCGAAGTCGCCTTCAAAGGGCTTGGTGAAGGGCGTGGACCAGAGGAGTTCCTCGCGCCCGAGACGCGCCCAGGTGCCCTCCCAGTCCTTCGCGAAGGACGCGCGCAAGGGCGCGTCGGCGCGCGCATCCAGATTCGCGGCGGCCGCGAACGCCTCCGGCGGCGGAAAGCGGCGGGATTCGGCGGCGAGGGAATCCAGTTCGGCCATGGCGCGCTCCTGGGACGGAAAGGCCAGGATACCGCCGCCCCTCCGCAAGACGAAAAAGGCGCCCGATGAAGGGCGCCTCTTCCGTGATGCGGTGGGCCTTACTCGGCCGCTTCGGCGGGGAGCTGGTAGTCCACCAGTTCGATGAGCGCCATTTCGGCGCCATCACCGTGGCGGGGGGCCATCTTCAGGATGCGCGTGTAACCGCCGGGGCGGGTTTCGAAGCGCTTCCGGAAATCCGCGCCGAAGATCTTCTGCACGGTCTCCTTGCTGCCGAGGCGGGCCATCGCCAGACGGCGGTTGGCGACCGAATCGGTCTTGGACAGGGTGATGAAGGGCTCCACGAACTTGCGGAGTTCCTTCGCCTTCACCTCGGTCGTCTCGATGCGCTCTTCGCGCAGGAGGGCGATGGCGAGGCCTTTCATGAGGGCCTTGCGCTGGTTGGAGCCGCGGCCCAGTCGCTTGCCGGAAACTTGGTGGCGCATGGGTTCTCCTAGACTTCCTGCTCGAGGCGCATGCCAAGGGTGAGGCCGATGCGGCCGAGCTCATCCTTGATCTCCTGGAGCGACTTCTTGCCGAAGTTCTTGGTCTTCATCAGCTCAGCCTCGGTGCGCTGGACCAGCTCGCCGATGGTGGTGATGCTGGCGTTGCGGAGGCAGTTGTTGGCGCGGACCGACAGCTCGAGTTCCTCGACGGACTTGCCGAGCCAGGCGTTCGCGGCTTCGGAGGCGGGCACGGAGCCCAGCTCATCGGCGGTGAAATCCTCATCCTGGCGGGCGAAGACGAGGAAGTGCTCGCGCAGGATCAGGGCGGCGTCGGAGACGGCCTCCTTGGGATCCACGGTGCCGTTGGACCACACCTGGAGCGTGAGCTTCTCGTAGTCGGTGCTCTGGCCCACGCGAGCGGGCTCGACGAGGTAGTTCACGCGGGTGATGGGGCTGTGGTTGGAATCCAGGGGAATGTAGCCCTGGCCCAGGCTGTCGTCATGGTTGCGGTCGGCGGTGACGAAACCGCGGCCCATGCGGACCACGATCTCGATCTCCAACTCGCCATCCTCGCCCAGAGTGGCGATGTGCACATTGGGATTGAGCACTTCGACATTCTGGTTGGTCTTGATGGCCGCGGAGGTGACGACGCCCTCGCCCTTGGCGTGGAGCGTGACGGTCTGCGTGCCGTGGCCGTGCACCTTGAAGGGGATTTCCTTCAGGTTCAGGAGGACATGGGTGATGTCCTCCCACACGCCCGGCAGAGTGGTGAACTCGTGAAGGACGCCCTTGATCCGGACATTCGTCACGGCCGCGCCCTGCACGGAGGAGAGCAGCACCCGCCGCAGGCTGTGGCCCACGGTGGTCGCGAAGCCGCGCTCGAAGGGGAACGCCACGAACTCGCCGTAAGACCCGGTGTGGGTCTCCGGATTGAGCTCCGCGAAGCGTGGGCGCTGGAAATCGCTGAGGTTCAGCATCCTTGCTCCTTTACTTGCTGTAGAGCTCGACAATGAGCTGTTCGTTGATCTCGAGGGTGATGTCCTCGCGCATGGGCAGCGAGAGAACCTGGCCCTTGGCGGCGGCGGAGTCGAAGGTCAGCCACTTGGGGAGCAGCTTGCCCCGCTCGATGGCGTCCTTGACCTGCTGGTTCTCCTTCATCTTCGCCTTGAGCTCGATGGTGGAGCCGGGCTTGACCTGGAAGGAGGGGATGTCCACCTTCTTGCCGTTCACCAGGATGTGCCCGTGGGCGACCATCTGGCGGGCGGTGCGGCGGCTGGTGGAGAGGCCGAGGCGGTAGACGACATTGTCCAGGCGCTGCTCGAGGAACTGGAGCAGGTTGTGGCCGGTGACGCCCTTCTTGGCTTCCGCGCGCTCGAAGTAGCGGTGGAACTGCTTCTCCAGCACGCCGTAGATGCGCTTCACCTTCTGCTTCTCGCGGAGCTGCAGCGAGTAGCCGGTGGGCTTCTTCAGCTTGCCCGCGCCGTGCTGGCCGGGGATGCGCTGGGTGCGCGAGCCCTCGCGGGCCTTGCGCAGCCACTTGTCGGTGATGTCGAGGTCAGCGCCTTCGCGGCGGTAGAGGCGGAAAACGGGTCCGATGTAGCGAGCCATGTTCTGTCTCCTCCTTACACGCGGCGCCGCTTGGGCGGCCGGCAACCGTTGTGGGGGATGGGCGTGACATCGCGGATGCTCGTCACGGTGATGCCGGCGGCGTTGAGGGCGCGGACGGCGCTCTCACGACCGGACCCGGGGCCCTTCACGCGGACATCCACGGAACGGACGCCGTGCTCCTTGGCGGCCTCGGCGGCGATGCCGGAAGCGACCTGGGCGGCGAAGGGCGTGCCCTTGCGGGTGCCGCGGAAGTTCTGATTGCCGCTGGAAGCCCAGCACAGCATGTTCCCGGACGGGTCGCTGATGCTGATGATGGTGTTGTTGAAGGAAGCCTGCACATGGGCGATGCCATGCGGGACATTCTTCTTCTCTTTCTTCTTGACCACCTTCTTGCCGGCGGTCTTCGTCTGCTGTTTAGCCATGGTTTACCTCACCCTCACTTCTTCTTGCCGGCGACGGTCTTGCGCTTGCCCTTGCGGGTGCGCGCGTTGGTGTGCGTGCGCTGGCCGCGGACAGGGAGACCCTTGCGGTGGCGGAGGCCGCGGTAGCAGCCGATGTCCATGAGGCGCTTGATGTCGAGGCCGATGTTCTTGCGGAGGTCACCCTCCACCGTCTCTTCGGCGGTGATCACGCGGCGGATGCGCGCCACTTCGTCTTCGGTCAGGTCGCGGACCTTGGTGCCGAAGTCAACCTTGGCGCGGGTGAGGATCGAGTGCGCCTTGACGCGCCCGATGCCGTAGATGTAGGTCAGCGCGATCTCGATGCGCTTACCGATGGGAAGGTCAATGCCTGCGATGCGAGCCATAGTTTTCTACCTCAACCCTGACGCTGCTTGTGCTTGGGGTTCTTTTTGCAGATGATCCGCACGATTCCCTCGCGACGGACGACCTTGCAGTGCTCGCACAGCTTCTTGATGGAAGGCCGTACTTTCATTGCATCCCTCGTCGTTTATCGGTTCCACACGGGGCGTTCGCCCCATCAGCCTCCACCCGGGAACCGCGGGAAGGAGACAAGAGGACCGCCTACTTGAAGCGGTAGATGATGCGGCCGCGGGACAGGTCGTAGGGAGTCACCTCCACGAGGACCCGATCGCCGGGGAGGATGCGGATGAAGTTCTTCCGCATCTTTCCGCTGATGTGCGCCAGCACCTGGTGCTTGTTCTCGAGCTCGACCTTGAAGACCGCGTTGGGTAGGGCCTCGACCACCGTCGCTTCGAGCTCGATGGCTTCTTCCTTGCTCACGCGTTCTCCTGGAAAAGGGTCTGGAGCTGCTCGAACACCCGGTCGGGATCCTGGTCGCCGTTGATGGCGTGGAAACCCGGTTGGCGCTTGTAGAAGCCAAGGAGGGGCAGAAAGGTCGAATCGAACTCGTCCATCCGCTTCCGAAAGGCTTCCGCGGTGTCGTCGGACCTGTGCTTCAGCGGACTGCCGCAGAGGTCGCACACACCGTCCTGCTTGGGGGGCTTGGTGGCGAGGTGGTAGATCTCGCCGCATCCGGTGCAGACGCGACGGCCGACCACGCGGGCCTCCAGAACCTCCCGGGGGACCTCGACGAGCACCACCGAACCCAAGGAGAGGCCATTGCTGGACATGAAACCCTGCAATGCTTCAGCTTGTTGAATCGTTCGGGGGTAGCCATCGAACAACACGCCTTGGGTCTCGTCCTGCAGCCGCGCGAAAACGAGTCCGTTGACGGTGTCGTCGTCCACCAGTTTGCCCTCGGCCATGATGGCTTTCACCTTCAGACCAAGAGCCGTCTCCTTGGAGACGGCATCCCTCAGAATGTCACCGGTTGAGAGGTGAGTCAAAGGGAATTTGGCCACCAGGCGCTTGGCCTGGGTGCCCTTCCCGGACCCCGGAGGACCCAGGAGGATGTGGATGCTCATGCCGGTTTCCCCGTGGGATTCCCCGCCGGGCGGCGGCCCCGGACGCGGCCGGTCTCCATGAAGCCGTCGTAGCGGTTCATGACCTGGTAGGCCTCGATCTGGGACACCGTGTCCAGGGCCACCGCCACCACGATCAGCAGGCTGGTGCCGCCGTAGTAGAAGTTGATGCCCGGAATGCCGGAGAGGATGAGCAGCGGCACGATGGAAACGACCGCGAGGTAGATCGCGCCGGCGAAGGTCAGCTTGGAGAGGATGCCGTCCAGGTAGACGGAAGTCTCCTTGCCGGGCCGGATGCCGGGGATGTAGCCGCCCGACTTCTTCATGTTGTCGGCTGTCTCATCGGGATTGAAGATGATCGAGGTGTAGAAGAACGAGAAGAACACGGTCATGGCGGTGAAGATGACCGTGTAGCTCCAGAAGTTCGATTGGTAGTTCAGGTAGCCCGAGGCCTTGGCCAGCCACTCCCACTTGGTGAAGGAGGCGATGGTGGCCGGGAAGAAGATCACCGAGCCGGCGAAGATCACGGGCATGACGCCCGCGGTGTTCACCTTGAGCGGCATGTAGGAGCTCTTCTGGCTGCTCATCCCGGCGGAGTCCGCGCGGCGGGCGTAATGGATGGGCAGGCGCCGATAGGCGCTCTCCACCAGCACGACCACCAGGAGGACGACGATCATCACCGCGACGAGGAGCAGCAGGATGCCCGTCACCGGACCCTTGCCGGTCATGGCCGGGTTGAGACTGTCCTTGAACATGCGGCCGAGGGTGTAGAGGCCTTGCGGCAGGCCCGCGACGATGCCGGCGAAGATCAGCAGGCTGATGCCGTTGCCCACGCCGCGTTCGGTGATCTGCTCGCCGATCCACATGATGAAGATGGAGCCGACCGTGAGCGAGAACCCGCACATGAGCTTGAAGCCCATGCCCTGGTTGGCGACCACATCCACGCCCTGGCTCTGGGCCAGGCTGGCGATGCCGAAGCCCTGCACGAAAGAGAGGCCCACCGTGAGGTAGCGGGTCCACTGGTTGATCTTCTCGCGCCCCGCTTCGCCTTCCTTCTTCTGCAGCTCGTCCAGGCGCGGGACGACCGCGCCCATGAGCTGGAGGACGATGCTGGCGGTGATGTAGGGCGTGATGCCCAGCGCGAAGACGGAGAACTTCTTGAGCGCGCCGCCCGAGAAGAGGTCCACCACATCGAAGAGGCCGCCGGCGTTCTTCTGGAGCGCCGCGGTCAGGGCCGCGGCGTTGACGCCGGGCACGGACACATGGACGCCCACGCGGTAGACGAAGAGCAGGACCAGCGTGAAGATGAGCCGCTTCCGCAGCTCGGGGCTCGAAAAGAGGTTTTTGAGCTTGTCCATGCCTCTACGGCCTCCGCCTTACTCGGCGGCCGGAGCGGGCTCGACGACGGCGCCACCCTTGGCGTGGATGGCTTCGCGGGCGCCCTTGGTGACGCGGTCCACGGAGACGGTCACCTTGCGGGTGAGCTCGCCGCTGGCGAGGACGACCACGCGCTCGGTCTTGGCGGCGATGACCTTCTTGCCGCGCAGCGACTCGACGCTCACCGTCTCGCCGTCCTTGAAGTGGGCGGAGATGGTGGAGAGGGTCACTTCCTCGGTGATGAGGGCGAGGGCGTTGGTGAAGCCGCGCTTGGGCAGGCGGCGCACGAGCGGCATCTGGCCGCCCTCGAAGCCGCGGCGGTGGCTGTAGCCGCGCCGGGACTTCTGACCCTTCTCGCCGCGGGCGGCGGTCTTGCCGAGGCCGGAGCCCTTGCCGCGGCCAACGCGCTTCTTGGTCTTGACGGCGCCTTCGGCGGGCTTGAGTTCGTTCAGCTTCATGGCGTTATCCCTTCACCTGGACTTCGACGAGGAACGGGATGCGCTTGCAGATCCCGTGCACGGAAGGCGTGTACTCGCACTCCCGCTTATCGCCGACCTTGTGCAGGCCCAGGGTCTGCACGAAGGCGCGGTGCTTGGGCACCGTGGAAATGGTGGACATCTTGAGGGTCAGGACGACCTGCTTGCCGATCAGGGTGCTCATCTCAAGCCTCCGCCTGGTCAATGCCGCGATCGGACATGACCGTGTAGGGATCCATCAGATCCTCGAAGCCCGCGAAAGTGGCGCGAACCACATTGTGCGGATTGGAGGAGCCGAGGCTCTTGGTGAGGATGTTGTGGACGCCGGCGGCCTCCATGATCGCGCGCACCGCGGCACCCGCGATGATGCCGGTGCCCTCGGGGGCAGGCTTCATCAGCACCGAGCCGGAGCCGAAGCGACCGGTCACGGGGTGGGGCAGCGTGCCGTTGGCGGTCACGGGAACCTTGATCATGTTGCGCTTGGCGGACTCGATGCCCTTCTTGATGGCGGAAGGCACTTCGAGCGCCTTGCCGAGGCCGAAGCCCACCTTGCCCTTGCCGTCGCCGACGACGACCAGCGCGGAGAAGGAGAAGTTCTTGCCCCCCTTCACCACCTTGGTGACGCGGCCCACATAGATGACCTGGTCCTTGTACTCTCCGCCCGCCTGGTCCTGGGGGGCAGCCTTGGGTTCGTTGCTGGCAGCGATGGCCATGGCCCCTCCCTTAGAACTGCAGCCCGGCTTCGCGGGCGGAATCGGCCAGCGCCTTGACGCGGCCATGGTAGAGATAACCGTTACGATCGAACACCACCTTGGTGATGCCCTTCTCGAGCAAGCGCGCCGCGATGCGGGCGCCGACGGCCTTGGCGGCGGCGGCATTGCCGCCATTCTTCAGGGCCTCACGCAGTTCCTTCTCCAGGGAGGAGGCGGAAGCGAGCGTCAGGCCGCGGGAATCGTCAATGGCCTGGGCGTAGATGCGCTTGAGGCTCTTGTAGATGGTGAGGCGGGGGCGCTCCGAGGTGCCGTCCACGCGGCCCCGGATGCGCTTCTTGGTCTGTTCGCGGCGAAGTTTGAGTTCGTTAGCCATGGTGTCCTCTTACTTCCCGGTCTTGCCGGCCTTGCGGCGGATGACCTCGCCGGTGTACATGACGCCCTTGCCCTTGTAGGGCTCGGGCTTGCGGAACTTCCGGATGTCGGCCGCGACCTGACCCACGAGCTGCCGGTCGGAGCCGGTGACGACGATGTGGGTCTGCTTGTCCACCGCGATAGAGATGCCCTTCGGGGCTTCGTAGTGGATCGGGTGGCTGTAGCCAAGGGCGAGGACGAGCTTGCTGCCTTCCATCGCGGCGCGGTAACCGACGCCGACGATGTCCAACTCCTTCTTCCAGCCCTCGGCGACGCCGGTGACGGCGTTCTGGAGGAGGGCGCGGGTGAGGCCGTGGTAGGCGCGGGTCTGCGCCTCGTCATCGGCCCGGAGGAGGTTCACGACCTCACCGGAGATCTCGAGGGAGATGCCGACGGGGATGGGGCATGTGAGGGTGCCCTTCGCGCCCTCGATGGTCGCCTCGGCGCCATTCACGGCGACCTTGACGCCCTTCGGGAGGCTCACGGGCTTCTTTCCGATTCGGGACATTGGGATGTTCCTTAGATTGAGGGGCGGATGCGCCCCGTTTCAGGAAAAGGGATTACCAAACCTGGGCGAGGATCTCGCCGCCCACATTCTGCTTGCGCGCGTCCTTGCCGCTGAGCAGGCCCTTGGGGGTCGAGAGGATGGCGATGCCGAGACCGCCATGGACCTCGGGGATCTCCTGGGCGCCGGTGTAGACGCGCAGGCCGGGCTTGGAGACACGCTTCAGGCCATGGATCACGGACTGGCGGTCCTTCACATACTTCAGGTTGACGATGAGGTAGTCGCGGCCTTCGTGGGCGACCTGCTTCCAGGAGTGGATGTAGCCCTCCTTCTTCAGGATCTCGGAGAGGCCGGCCTTCATCTTGGAGGCGGGCACCACGACGGCGTCCTGGCCGGCCATCAGGCCGTTGCGCAGGCGGGTGAGGTAATCGGCGATCGGATCGGTGTACATGTCGATTCCTCCTTACCAGCTGGCCTTCTGCACGCCCGGAACTTCGCCGGCGAGGGCGAACTTGCGGAAGCAGAGACGGCAGAGCTGGAACTTGCGCATGAAGCCGCGGGGACGGCCGCAGACCTTGCAACGGTTGCGGTGCTGGGTCGAGAACTTCGGCTTGCGCGAGTCCTTGACGATCTTGGAAATCTTGGCCATGTCGGTTCTCCCTACTTCCGGAAGGGCATCCCGAGGTGGGTCAGCAGCGACCGGGCCTCGGCGTCGTTCTGGGCGGAGGTGACGAAGGTGATGTTCATGCCCTTCACCTTGTCAACCTTCGAGAAGTCAATTTCGTGGAAGATCAGCTGATCCTTGAGGCCGAGCGTGTAGTTGCCGCGGCCGTCGAAGGAGCGGGTGGGGACGCCGCGGAAGTCGCGCACGCGGGGCAGCGACAGGCTCATCAGGCGGTCCAGGAACTCCCACATGCGCGCGCCGCGCAGGGTCACCATGCAGGCGATGGGCATACCCTCGCGCAGCTTGAAGGTGGCGATGGACTTCTTGGCCTTGCGCACCACGGGCTTCTGCCCGGCGATGGCGCCGAGCTCCTCGACGGCCACATCCAGCACCTTGATGTTCTGGATGGCTTCGCCGACGCCCATGTTGATGACGATCTTCTCCAGGCGGGGAACCCGCATGGTGGACTTGATGCCGAACTCGGACTTGAGCTTCGGCAGCACTTCATTGGTGTAGCGCGCCTTCAGGCGCGGTTCCGGAGAGCCGGACATTGGATCCTCCATTTCCGTGGGGAGCGAAGCCCCAGGGGTTCGGGAGCGCGAGGGGGCTTGGTGACTTCCGATGAAGCCCGTTTCCCCTCGACCTCAGGTTTTCAAGTGAACTTCAGAACCCGCCTCCGGGAAGAGGCGGAACGGCCATTGTCCCAGGAAACCGGGACAATGGCACGGGAAACTTAGGCCTTGGCCGCCCGCTTGCGGGTGCCCTTGCCGGTCTTGGCGTCCAGGAGCATGACATTGGAGGCGTGGACGGAGGCTTCCGTCTCCTTGAACCCGCCCTGCTCGCCGGTCTGCTGGTTGGGCTTCACGGCCTTCTTCGCCATGTTGACGCCACCGACCACGACGCGGTTCGCCGCGACCTGGACCTTGAGGACGGGGCCGGTCTTGCCCTTGTCCTTGCCGGCGATGACGAGGACCTGGTCGTCCTTCTTGAGCTTCATCTTCGCCATCACAGCACCTCGGGAGCGAGAGAGACGATCTTCATGAACTTCCGCTCGCGCAGTTCGCGGGCCACGGGGCCGAAGACGCGCGTGCCGACCGGCTCGCCATCCTTCTTGATGATGACGGCGGCGTTCTCGTCGAAGCGGATGTAGGAACCGTCCTTGCGGCGGAAGGCCTTGCGCTGGCGGACGATGACGGCCTGGACGACCGCCTTCTTCTTGACCGTGCCACCGGGGATGGCTTCCTTGACGGAGGCCGTGATGATGTCGCCGAGCTGCGCGGTCTTGCCGACCCCGCCGCCGAGCGGCAGGATGCAGCAGATCTTCTTGGCGCCGCTGTTGTCGGCGACGGTGAGCATGCTTCCCATCTGGATCATGTCGCTACCTCACTCGCCGGCTTTCTGGACGATCTCGAGGACCATCCAGCGCTTCTGCTTGGACAGGGGGCGGCACTCGACGATCTTCACCACATCGCCGATGGCGCAGGAGTTCAGTTCGTCGTGGGCCATGTACTTCTTGGACTGCTTCACGGTGCGGCCGTAGAGGGGGTGCTGGATCTTGCGCTCCACCTTCACGACCACGGTCTTGTCGGCCTTGTTGGAGACCACGACACCGCTGCGGGTCATTTTCTGATCGAGGCTCATCGTCGCGTCTCCTTAGGCCATCTTCGCCCGGAGGGCGGTCTTGACGCGGGCCAGCTCGCGGCGCGTCTTGCGGATCTCGGCGGTGTTGTCCACCTGGCCGACCGAATGCTGGAAGCGGAGCGTGAAGCGCTTCGCGGCGAGCTCGGCCTCGAGCTGGGCGAGCTCTTCGACGCTGCGGGCGGTGAGGGCGCTGAACGGGTTCTTCTTGCTCATCTCATTCCTCCGGCGGCGTGCGGCTGATGAACTCAGACGCCACGGAAAGCTTCATCTGGGCCAGGCGCAGCGCCTCACGGGCGGTCTGCTCGTCCACACCTTCCATCTCGAAGAGGATGCGGCCGGGGCGAACCACGGCGACCCATCCATCGGGCGCGCCCTTGCCGGAGCCCATGCGGGTTTCGGCGGGCTTGGAGGTGGTGGGCTTGTCGGGGAAGATCCGGATCCAGATCTTGCCGCCGCGCTTGATGTGGCGCGTCATGGCGATACGGGCCGCCTCGATCTGCCGGTTGGTGACCCAGCAGTGCTCCATCGCCTTGAGGCCGAAATCCCCGAAGGAGAGCTCGGTGCCACGCTGGGCGACGCCGCGGGTGCGGCCCTTCATCTGCTTGCGGTATTTGACCTTCTTGGGCATCAGCATGGGTTCACCTCAACGCTTCACGGTCTCGACGGCCTGGTCGCCGAGGTTCACCCACACCTTGACGCCGATGATGCCGTAGGTCGTGGAGGCTTCGGCGAAGCCGTAGTCAATGTTGGCGCGGAGGGTCTGCCGGGGCATCTGGCCCGAGAGGTAGTCCTCGGTGCGGGCGATCTCGGCGCCGTTGAGGCGGCCGGAGACCTTGATCTTGAAGCCCTTGGCGCCGAAGCGGATGGCGGCTTCCTCGGCCTTGCGCATGGCGCGGCGGAACGCGATGCGGCGCTCCAACTGCTGGGCCACGCCCTCGGCGACGAGCTGGGCGTCCACTTCAGGCTTCTTGACCTCCTGGATGTCCACGGACACCGGGCGGTTCAGGCGCTTCTGGAGGTCTTCGCGGAGCTTGTCAATCTCAGCGCCCTTGCGGCCGATGACGATGCCGGGACGGGCGGTGAAGATGCGCACCGTCACCTTGTCGGCGGCGCGGTCAATGTCAATCTTGCTGACCATGGCGTTGAGGCCATGGAGCTGCTTCTTCAGCTCGCGGCGGAGCTTCAGGTCCTCGTGGAGGAGCGTGGCGTAGTCCCGCTTGGAGAACCACTTGCTCTTCCAGTTCTTGTTGGTGACGAGGCGGAAGCCGAACGGATGAACTTTCTGACCCATCTCTATTCCTCCCCGGCTTCGGAAAGCTGGATGGTGATGTGGCAGGTGCGCTTCTGCACGCCGTAGGCGCGGCCCATGGGCGCAGGGCGGACGCGCTTCATGCGGAAGCCCTCGTTCACGAAGGCCGTCTTCACGAGCAGGCCGTCGGGATCAACGGAAGGGTTCTTGTCAATGGCGTTGGCCACGGCGGAATCGAGCAGCTTGCGGATGGGCTCGGCGGCGTACTTCTTGGCCTGGGCCAGGAGCCACTGGGCTTCGCCGATCTTCTTGCCGCGGATGAGGTCCACGACGAGGCGGGCCTTCTGGGCGGAGCCGCGCAGGTGGCGGACGGTGGCGGTGGAGACTATTTCAGACATGGGTCACTTCCCCTTGGCCTTGGCGTCGGCCTTGCCGGCGTGGCCCTTGAAAGTGCGGGTCAGGGAGAACTCGCCCAGCTTGTGGCCGACCATGTTCTCGGTGACATAGACAGGGATGAACTTGTTGCCGTTGTGGACGGCGAGGGTGAGGCCGATCATCTGGGGCACCACGGTGGAGCGGCGGGACCAGGTCTTGATCACGCGCTTGTCGTTGGTGGCCTGGGCGGTCTCCGCCTTCTTCAGGAGGTGGCCGTCAATGAACGGTCCTTTTTTCAGGGAGCGAGCCATTTACCATGCCTCCTAGTTGATGCGCTTGACGATGAACTTGGCGGTGCGGCGGTTGTGGCGGGTCTTGTGGCCGCGCGTCGGCTGGCCCCAAGGCGTCACAGGGTGGCGACCACCCGAGGTCTTGCCCTCACCACCACCATGGGGATGATCCACGGGGTTCATGGCGACGCCGCGGACGGTCGGGCG
>CAZKIM010000054.1:0-1673 GCA_964552855.1 uncultured Solibacteraceae bacterium
GTGCGGCATGTCGCTCGGTCAGCCTTTGCTTGGTTCGGTGGCCCTGGTGACGGGGTCTTCCCGGGGCATCGGCAAGGCCATCGCGGTGGAGCTGGCGCGCTGGGGCGCGGATGTGGCCGTGCACGCGCTCCAGAACCGGGAGAAGGCGGAAAGCGTCGCGGCTGAGATCAGAGCCACGGGGCGCAAGGCCATCGCGGTGCTCGGCGATGTGCGGGACAAGGACGCCATGGACGCGGTCGCGAAGACCATCGAGACGGAGCTGGGTCCCGTGAATCTTCTCGTGAACAACGCCGGCACGCGCCAAGACGCACCCTTCATCCTCATGGGCGACGCGAAGTGGGAAGAGGTGATGGGCGTGAACCTCAAGGGCGCGGTGCTCGCCACCAAGGCCGTCGTGCGCGGCATGATGACGCGGAAGGCCGGCGCCATCGTGAACATCGTGAGCCCCACGGGTTTCATCGGCCAACGGGGACAGACCAACTACGGCGCCAGCAAGGCCGCGCTCATGGGCCTCACCAAGAGCCTGGCCCGGGAGATGGCCCCCTTCGGCGTGCGCGTGAACGCCGTGAACCCCGGGCTCATTCACACCGAACTCACCGCCGACCTCTCCGACGAACAGAAGAAGGATCTGCTCGCCGCCACCGTGCTCAAGCGCGAAGGCGAGCCGGAGGAAGTGGCGAGCGTCGTCGCCTTCCTGTGCAGCTCCATGTCCAGCTACATCTCGGGCCATGTGGTCCATGTGGATGGCGGGCTGGTGCCGTGACCGGAGGTCCGGCCACTGGCTTCCGGCTACCGTGGGCGTGCCTCTGTTTCGCCGCGCTCATCGTTCAAGGGCAGTCCCAGCCGTTGAAGGGACGCGTGGTGCATGTGGCGGATGGCGACACGATCACGGTGCTTAACCCCTCGAATGAATCCTTCCGCATCCGCCTATCCGGCATTGATGCGCCAGAGAAGGCCCAGCCCTGGGGCAAGGTCTCCAAGCAGGCCATGGCCGATTTCGTGGCGGGGCGCGAAGTCGTTGTCGAGTGGCATAAGCGCGACCGCTACAAGCGTCTCGTGGGCGTGGTCCGGGTGGATGGCGTGGATGCCGGACTCAAGCAAGTCGCCGAGGGGCTGGCCTGGCACTACCTCGATTACGAGAAGGAGCAGACGCCGGAAGACCGCACGCTCTACGCGAATGCTGAGCGGAAGGCCCGCGCTCAACAAAAGGGCCTGTGGCGAGATCCCGATCCCGTGCCCCCCTGGGTCTGGCGACGACGCAAGCGCTAGGCGCCAAGCGCCTCCGCCGCCAGCAGGGTGTTCCGCATCAGCCCCGCGATGGTGAGCGGGCCGACGCCGCCGGGGACAGGGGTGACGGCGGAAGCGACTTCCAGCGCTTCGCCGAAGCGCACATCGCCGCAGAGCACATGGCCCTTTTCGCGGAGCTTGGCGAGCTTCTGCGGTTCCGCCGCGAAGATGCGCTCGCCGAGCGCGAGGTCCTCGACCCGGTTGATGCCCACATCCACGACGACCGCGCCGGGCTTGATCCAGGAACCTTCCACGAGGCCGGGACGCCCCACGGCGACGACGAGCAGATCGGCTTCGCGGCAGACGGAAGGCAGGTCCTTCGTCCGGCTGTGGGCCAGGGTGACGGTGGCGTGGGCCTCCATCAGCATGAGCGCCATGGGCTTGCC
>CAZKIM010000054.1:1773-4456 GCA_964552855.1 uncultured Solibacteraceae bacterium
TTGCCGCGCACATAGACGGCGCTCGCCGGGTCGTCGCCCACCAGCACCACGGCCAAGCAGGGCGCGGCCCCGCCCGCCACGACTCGATCCGCGACCTCGGCCTTCACCTCGGCCAGGATGCGATCCGCGTAGGCCTTTCCATCCAGCAGCGCGCCCATTCGTGCCTCCCCCTCCATTGGACCATCTTGGAGCCTGTCCAAGCTCCAAAGCCCGCCTTGAAGGGGCTAGCCCCCCCTGGTAAGATCGGAAGTTCAATTCGGCCTGGCATCGGACAGATGCCTCGACGGGTGGGCTCGACCCACCTTTTTTGTTTGGACCCAAGAGCAGTGGACCTGACCAAGCTCCAAGCGCCCCTCGAGCGGCAGCTGAGTCTCCTCGGCTACGAATTGGTGCACCTGGAAAGCGCCCGCGAAGGCGGCGATGACATCCTGCGCCTCTTCGTGGACCACCTGGACGCGGAAACCACGGGCCGCCGCATCACGCTGGATGATTGCGTGGCGGTGAACGAAGGTCTGCTGGCCTGGATGGATGTGGAGTTCCCCAGCCTGCGCGAGACCACGGCCATCGAAGTCTCCAGCCCCGGCATGGAGCGGCCCCTTTCCAAGGCCGATCACTTCCGCCGTTTCCGCGGCCGTCTCTGCCGCATCCAGACCCGCCGCCCCGTGAACGGGCAGAAGCGCTTCAAGGGTTGGATCGGCGAAGTGGCGGAGGGCGCGGTGACGATCGAGGAAGACGGCGTGTTGAAGGCCGTCCCCCTCGAAGATCTGCACAAGGCGCGCCTCGCGCCCTTCGACGAAGAGAAGACCCCCCGGCCCAAGCACCTCGCGGCCGTCCTCACCCCCGCCCCGGATCTGGGGCTCGATGACTCCGGCGTAGAGACAAGCGTCGGACAGGAGAACTGACATGGCGATCGTGACGAGCAACTTCTTCGAAAGCGTGAAGATGATCGCGGCCGAAAAGGGCATCGGCGAGGAAGAGGTCTTCCAGGCCGTGGAAGAGGCCCTCGCCAAGGCGGCGGAGAAGTATTTCAACGCCATGGATTTCTACGGCAACTTCGTCGCCCAGATGGACCGCGAGACCGGCGAGTTCCATGTCTACGCCCTCAAGCAGGTCGTGGCCGAGATGGAGGAGGAGGACTTCGAGATCAGCCTTGAGGACGCCCGCGCCCTGAACCCGGACGCCGCCGAGGGCGACACGCTGTGGCTGCCCCAGGACACCTCCCACCTGGGCCGCATCGCAGCCCAGGCCGCCAAGCAGGTGCTCGTGCAGAAGGTGCGCGAAGCCGAGCGCGAGCGCGTCTACACCGAGTTCGTGGACCGCATCGGCGAAGTGGTCGTGGCGGAGGTCAAGCGCTTCGAGAAATCCGCCATCATCCTGGAGATTGACCGGGTGGAGGCCATGCTGCGCCGCAACGAGGCGCTGCGCGGTGACCGCTTCGACAAGGGCCAACGCGTGAAGGTCGTCATCGTGAGCGTGGACCGCTCGGCCAAGGACGCTCAAGTCCAGGTGAGCCGCACGGACCCCAGGCTCCTCATCAAGCTCTTCGAGAACGAAGTGCCCGAGATCCACGATGGCACCGTCGTCATCCAGAACTGCGTGCGCGAAGCCGGTGACCGCGCCAAGGTCGCCGTGCAGAGCGTGGACCCGGATGTGGATCCCGTGGGCGCCTGCGTGGGCCTCAAGGGCAGCCGCGTCCAGGCCATCATCCGCGAGCTCAAGAACGAGAAGATTGACATCGTCCGCTACGACGCCGATCCGCTTCGCTTCATCGCCAACGCGCTGAACCCCGCCAAGGCGCTGCGCGTGTCCATCGTGGACGCGGACAACCGCCGGGTGGAAGTGGTGGTGGACGACGAGCAGCTCTCCATCGCCATCGGCAAGCGCGGCCAGAATGTGCGCCTCGCCGCCAAGCTCACCGGCTGGAACATTGATGTGCGCTCCGAGGCGGACAAGCGCAAGGAGAATGAAGTGGCGCTGGGCGCCGCCCTCGGCGCGGGCTCCGAACCCGCGTCTGAGACGGAGGCCACCCCGGCCTCGACCCTCCTGGACGAGATCGGCGCCCTGGAAGGCCTGACGCCCGAGATCGCCGCCAAGCTCGCGGATGCGGGCTACGGCACCGCCAAATCGCTCTACACTGTGACGGCCGAGCAGCTCCTCCAGGTCGAAGGTCTGGACCAGGATCTGGCCTTCCGGCTCATGGACGCGGTGCACGCCCACTTCGGGGACTGAGCCACCCTTTCCCCGGACGCTCCCACCGCACCCACTCGAGGACACTCACCTGATGCGCATCAACCAACTCGCCAAGGAACTCGGGGTAGGCAACAACGACATCCTGGATGTCGTCGAGAAGCGCCTCGGGCTGTCCGGCAAGAGCCACAGCTCCAGCCTGGATGAGGACCAGATCGCGCAGGTGCGCCGCGCCCTCGGCGGCAAGACCGCCGCTCCGGCCAAGGCGGCTCCCGCCAAGGCCCCCGCGCCCGCCATCAAGGTGACCAAGGGACCGAAGCTGGAAAAGGCCCATGCCGCGCCTCCCGCGCCGGAGCCTCCCAAGACCGAACCGGAAAAGCCCGCGCCCGTGCTGCTGCGAAAGGCGGAGGCCCATCCCGCGTCCCAGGGCGAAGCTCCCGCCGCGCCGAAGGCTGACGGTCCGAAGCCGGAAGCTCCCAAGGCCGACCTGCCCGCC
>CAZKIM010000054.1:4556-7383 GCA_964552855.1 uncultured Solibacteraceae bacterium
CGCGCCGAAGGCTGACGGTCCGAAGCCGGAAGCTCCCAAGGCCGACCTGCCCGCCGCGAAGCTGGCCCCGCCGCCCGCGACGGAGCCCGGTCCCGGTTTCAGCCGACTGCGGGTCTCCACCCAGGCGCCCGCCGCGCCGGTCAAGGAAGACAAACCCGCCCGCTACATCCAGCTGCCCCAGGCGCAACCGCCGCGCGGGCCTCAAGCGAATCCCCAGTCCGGCGGCCCCAAGCCCGAGGCTGGCGCGCGGCCCGTCCTCCAGCGCCCTGGCCAGCCCGCGGTGTCCCGTTCCGGCGACAAGCCCCGCGAGCGCGCCGTGCTGCCCATGGCCGCCAACACCAGCCGCGGCGAGGTGAAGCACGAGCCCAAGGCTCCGCCCGTCACCAGCCAGCGCTACGCGTCGCTGACCAATCCGAACCAGCTCCGCAGCGAGCAGGGCTTCTCCAAGATCAGCATCAGCGACACGCCGCCTCCGCCCCGTCGGGAGGATGGCCCCGCCCGCTACATCCAGCTGCCTCAGCCCCGTCCCGCGGGCGGCAGTCGCCCCGGCGGTCCCGGCGGACGCCCTGGCTTCGGCGGTCCCGGCCGTGGTCCCGGCGGCCCTGGCCGTGGCCCTGGTGGTCCTGGCCGCGGTCCCGGTGGGCCGGGTCGTGGTCCTGGCGGCCCCCGTCCCGGCGGTCCTGGCCGTGGCCCCGGCGGGCCTCGTCCCGGCGGCTTCGGCGGTCCTGGCGGCCCCGGCGGCGCGCCCGGCACGGCGCCCATCGGCTCCGGCAAGGGCCCGGCCCGCTCCGTGGGCGGCAAGAAGAAGGGCAAGCACGAGCGCACGGAACAGGAAGAGCTCGACATCAAGATGCGCCAGCCGCGCAGCCGCGCGCAGGTCATCGCCACGGAGTTCATCGAGGACGAGATCGGCATCGTCATGCTGTCCGAAGGCGTGACCGTGAAGGAACTCGCCGAGAAGTGCAACCGTCCCGCCAAGGATGTGGTGGCGAAGCTCCTCCACCGCGGCATCTTCGCCACCATCAACCAGCCCCTCGACACCGAGCTGGCCAAGGAGATCGCCCGCGAGTTCGGCTTCCTCGCCGACATCGTCTCCTTCGAGGAAGACGCGCAGATGGCCGCCGAGGAAGGCACGGATGTGCAGGGCGAGAAGCTGCCCCGCTCGCCCGTCGTCACCATCATGGGCCATGTGGACCACGGCAAGACCTCGCTGCTCGACGCCATCCGCTCCGCCAAGGTCGCGGCGGGCGAGGCCGGCGGCATCACCCAGCACATCGGCGCCTTCCATGTGGATGTGAAGGATCCCAACACCGGCGAGATGCGCCAGGTCGTGTTCCTCGACACGCCGGGCCACGAAGCCTTCACCAAGATGCGCGCCCGCGGCGCCAAGGTGGCCGACATCGCCGTGCTCGTCGTGGCCGCCGATGACGGCGTCATGCCGCAGACGGTGGAATCCATCGCCCACGCCAAGGCCGGCGACACGCCCCTCGTCGTCGCCATCAACAAGATGGACAAGCCCGGCGCGAACCCGGACAAGGTCCAGCAGGGCCTGCTCCAGCACAGCGTGCAGACCGAGGCCTACGGTGGCGATGTGCCTTCCGTGCCCGTCAGCGCCAAGTCCAAGCAGGGCCTGGACGACCTCCTGGAGACGCTGCTCCTCGTCGCCGACATGAAGGACCTGAAGGCGGTCTACGACGCGCCCGCCGCCGGTTCCATCATCGAGGCCCGCCTCGACAAGGGCCGCGGCGCCGTCGCCACCGTCCTCGTCCAGCAGGGCACGCTCCGCCAGGGCGACATCTTCGTGGCCGGCGCCACCATGGGCCGCGTCCGCGCGATGTTCGACGATCGCGGAGAGCGCGTGGACCAGGCCGGTCCTTCCACCGCCGTGCAGATCCTCGGCTTCGAGGATGTGCCGGGCAGCGGCGACAACTTCCAGGTCGTGGAGAACGAAGGCAAGGCCCGCACCATCGCGCAGTTCCGCCAGGAAAAGGCCAAGGCCGCGGCGCTCGCCCGCCAGCGCGTCACGCTCGAGAACATCTTCGGCACCATCAAGGATGGCCAGATGAAGGAGCTGCCGCTCATCATCAAGGCCGACACTCAAGGTTCCGTGGAATCCCTGGTCGGTTCGCTCGAGAAGCTCAGCACCGAGAAGATCCGCGTTCGCATCATCCACGCGGCCGCGGGCACCGTCACCGAGAACGATGTGCTGTTGGCGGAGGCCTCCAAGGCCATCGTCATCGCCTTCCACACCAAGGCCGAACGCAAGGCCGAGGACCTGGCCCAGGAAGAGGGCGTGGACATCCGCTTCCACGACATCATCTACAAGGTGACCGAGGAGATCGAGCAATCCATGATCGGCAAGCTCGACATGGTGGAGCGCGAGTCCTACCAGGGCCGCGCCGAAGTGCTCCAGCTCTTCAAGGTCGGCAAGACGGTCATCGCGGGTTCCCGCATGACGGATGGCCTCGTGAAGCGCAACTCCAAGGTGCGCGTGAAGCGCGGCGAGGACCAAATCTTCGAAGGCACCCTCTCCAGCCTCAAGCGCTTCAAGGACGATGTGAACGAAGTGAAGAACGGCTTCGAATGCGGCATCAGCATCGAGGGATTCGATGGCCTGAAGGAAGGCGATCTCATGGAGTTCTACACCACCGAGAAGGTCGCCCAGACGACCCTCTGATCACGCGAATGGATTGCGAAAAGGGGCCGCGCGAGCGGCCCCTTTTCTTGCGAACCCCACACCCAAAGATCGGAACCCCGAAGTCACGCGAGTGCCTATTCACCACGGAGGCGCGGAGGACACGGAGAGGGCGAGGCACATCGTCGGCCA
>CAZKIM010000054.1:7483-11146 GCA_964552855.1 uncultured Solibacteraceae bacterium
TGCCACCTTCACGCCCAGCGTGAAGGCCGCCGCTTCGCGGCGGGCCCTGGCCTGGTGAGTCGGCACTCCTCTGCGTCTTTGAGGCTCCGTGGTTCAGGGCTTTCTCCATGGCCCCGGCCCGTTTCTGTGATCTGAATCACGGCGTCCCGGCATCACCCTGGTAGGTCTGACCTGGAGTATCCATGGCCTCGCCCAGTTTCGCCCTCACCGCCGTCGAGCAGAAGGAAGCCACCAACCCCCTTGGTTTGGTCCGCATTGACCACATCCAACTCACGGGCTCCATCACGAAGCTGGAAGGCCTCTACCGCCGCCTGGGCTTCGCCCGCGTGGCGAGCGGGACCGTGCCGGGCGGCCGCTGCGTGCATCTGAAGCAGCAGCGCATGGACATCCTCGTCTTCGAATGCGATGAGACGCACCCGGCCGGGCGCTATTTCAAGGCCCACGATGAAGGCGCCTGCGCGCTGAACTTCGAGGTCGAAGACCTGGACAAGGCCATGGCCGAAGCCCGCGCCCGGGGCGCGAAGGTCGTCCTGGAGCCCGAGACGCACACGCAGGGGAGTGGTTCGCTCCGCTTCGCGGCCATCCAAGGCGTCGGCGATGTGTGGAACTACCTCATCGAACGCAAGGGCGAGACGACGGCCTTCTGGCCCGGACTGCTTCCCGACCCCGCGCCCGCCGCCTGCGATCCGGGTCTCGTCCGCATTGACCACCTCACGAACAATGTCGGTCCGAAAGAGATGGATGATCTCGTCGCCTTCTACGAGAAAGTCTACGGCTTCGTCGTCACGCGCGAGTTCCACATCCGCGGCGCGCTGGGCACGGGCCTGGACTCCAAGGTGGTCCAGAGCGCCAACAACCGCGTCATCATCCCCATCAACGAGCCCACGGACGAGAAGAGCCAGGTGCAGGAGTATGTGAACCGCCACAAGGGCCAGGGCATCCAGCACATCGCCCTCAGCACCAACGACATCGAAGCGACGCTCCGCACGCTCAACGCGCAGGGCTTCAAGTTCATGCGCGTGCCCGACACCTACTACGAGCTGCTGCCGGGCCGGATCACGAAGGGCGGCTACACCGTGCGCGAAGATCTCGCCATGGCGAAGGAACTGGGCATCCAGATTGACGGCGACGAAAGCGGCTACCTGCTGCAGATCTTCACCGAGGACCAGATCGGCCCACTCTTCTTCGAGATCATCCAGCGGCGCGGCAACAAGGGCTTCGGCGAAGGCAACTTCCAGGCGCTCTATGACTCCATCGAGCTGGATCAGAAAAAGCGCGGCGTGCTGTAAACGATTCGTCGTAAAGCAATCAACTGTGATGAACGCTGATTCACGCTGATTTCAACCATCGGCGTTCATCAGCGTTCATCACAGTTAAGACGCTCTTCGTCAGGTCTTCGCGGTTTCAGCCCGCCCGCTGCTAAAGTGGTCGGATGCCTTCCCGGACCCGCAGACAGCTTGGCTTCACGCTGATGGAGCTGCTGGTGGTGATGACCATCATCGCCATCCTGGCCACCATCGGCCTGGCGGGGTACCGGCACAAGACGACCCTGGCCCGGGAATCGGTGCTGAAGGAAGACCTCTTCCAGATGCGTCATTCGCTGGAGCAGTACCGCGCGGATCGCGGCAAGCTGCCCAGCAGCCTCCAGCCCTTGAAGGATCTGGGCTACCTGCGGGAGATCCCGGTGGACCCCATGACCAATTCGCGGGACACATGGGCCTTGGAGTTCGAAGCGCCGGACCCGGATAATCCGGACGCCGAAACCGGCGTCTACAATGTCCGCAGCGGCTCCACGGACATGGGCGAGAACGGCATTCCCTACAACGAGTGGTGAGACGCCCCATCTAGGAGACGGCATGGCTGACGCGGATTCCCGGACTGGCGCGCGCTACTCCACGCCGGAGATCATCCACTGGCTCGACCAGCTCCACGCCGCCCACGACGCGGGCCTGGAGCGGGCCTTCCTCGCGCCCGGGCTCAACGCCATGCCGGCGATCCAGGTGGGCATCGGCGAAGGCAAGCTGCTCACGATCCTGCTGAAGATGATCGGCGCCAAGAAAGTCGTGGAGTTCGGCACGCTGGCGGGCTATTCCGCCATCCGCATGGCGCAGGCGCTGCCAGCGGATGGTCACCTCTGGAGCCTGGAGTTCGACGCGAAGCACGCCGCCATCGCCCGCGCGAACATCGAGGCCGCGGGCCTCGGGGACAAGGTGACGGTGATCGTCGGGGCCGCGCTCGACTCCCTGCCCGCCCTGGGGCAGCTCGGCCCCTTCGACGCCGTGTTCGTGGACGCAGACAAGGGCAACTACGACCGCTACGGGACCTGGGCCGCGATGGTGCTGCGCCCCGGCGGCCTGCTCATCGGCGACAACGCCTACTACTTCGGCAACCTCCTGGAAGAGGACAACAAGGACGCCGCCGCCATGCGCCGCTTCCACCAGCAGGCGCGAGAGGCCTTCGACACCGTCTGCATCCCGACCCCCGATGGGCTGCTGCTGGGGATCAAGGAGTGAACTCGGGAACGGGGCGGAAGGCGGAATGATTTAAACTCAAATCATGACGACGAAGCTGATCCGCCGACTGGACACCGCCGCTTCCGCGCTGCTCTGGGCATGGGTGGGCGCGGGGCTGGGCTTCGGCATCCTCACCGCGCCGGGGCTCTTCCGCATCGTGCCGAGCCGCGACCTCGCTGGGCAGGTGGCGGGCAACGCGGTGGCGAACCTGGATCTCGCGGCGTGGATCGTCTTCACCGCCGCGCTCCTCCTCGTCTACGCCGGGCGCTGGTTCAATGGCGTGGATGACGCATCCGGCCTCGGCCCCATCCGGCTCTGGGCTGCGGCCTGCCTGGCGGCCCTCTGCCTCTGCCTCACCAGCTCGTTCATCGTCACGCCCAAGCTCCAGGAGATCCGCGCCCGCATGCACGCGCCCGTGGAAAGCCTGCCGACGACGAACCCGGATCGCGCCGCCTACGACAAGGCCCACGGCGCGAGCCGCCAGCTCTTCTTCCTTCGGTTGATCCTTGCGGCGGGCCTGGCCCTGACTCTGAGCCGCCTGCCCGCGGAGAAGGAGGCGAACGCATGATCCGCACGATAAGCCCCACTCGCCTGCTCGCGCCCCTCGCCCTGCTCGGCCTGCTCGCCTGCCAGGAGCCCTCCGCATCGCCAGCGCCTCCCACTCCGACGGCGCCCGCTCAGGCCGCGGCCTTGCCGACGATTCCGACGGTGGACCGCCACCTGCCCGTCGGTTTCCCCGGCGGTCCCAAGGAGCCGCCCAAGCCCGCGCTGCGCCTGCCCGGCCTCTACGCCATCGCGCGTGCGGGGCGCGGGTCGTGGAACCTCGAACTGCACCTCGCCGAACCCGGTTCCACCCGCACCTGGACCGTGAAGTCCAAGGAGGGGTTCACCGTCGCCGTCGCGCTGGAAAGCAATGCGCCGGTGGCGCGCTGGTCCGTGCCCACGAGCCGCTTCGCCACCGGCGATCCCTTCGATCTGACCTTGGAGAGCCAGGGCCTCGAAGCCCCGGTGCGCATCATCATCCCCGCCATGAACGCGGGCCAGGCCGTGGTGGGCCTCCAGGTGCAGGTTCTCAAATAGGCTGGAGGGCCTTCTCCGGCAGTTCCCACCATTCCAGATCCCGCGCTTTCACCGGGCCAGGAATCAACTC
>CAZKIM010000054.1:11246-12617 GCA_964552855.1 uncultured Solibacteraceae bacterium
GCGACGATGAGCAGCGCGTCCGCCGTGCGGACTTCGCCGAGCGTGGAGCGGAAGGCCGCGACGAGCTGGTGGGGCAGCTTACGGATGAAGCCCACCGTGTCCGCCACGAGGCAGTGCTTCACCTCACCCGTCGGCTCACCTTCGGCGTTCACATCGGGTCCGAGCCAGGCTTTGCGGATGGTCGTGTCCAGGGTCGCGAAGAGCAGATCCTGCGGCTCGCCCGCGCCGGTGAGCGCCTTGAGCAGCGAGGTCTTGCCCGCGTTCGTGTAGCCCACGAGGGCGATGCGGGGCAGGTTCCCGGGCCTTCCCTGGCGCTGGGTTTCGCGCACCCGCTCAAGGTGCGCCAGTTCCTTTTTGAGCTGGCTGATGCGCGTGCGGATCATGCGCCGGTCCACTTCGATCTGGGTCTCACCCGGACCGCCGCGCAGACCCACGCCGCCGCCCTGGCGCTCCAGGTGGGTCCACTGGCCCTTGAGGCGGGGCAGCTCGTACTCGCAACGGGCGAGTTCCACCTGCGCGCGCGCCTCCCGGGTCTGGGCCCGCCGCTCGAAGATGCTGAGGATGAGCCCGGTGCGGTCCACGCAAGCCAGTCGGGTGAGCTTCTCGATGGCGTTCACCTGGCTGCCGCTCAGTTCGTCGTCGCAGATGAGGACGGTGGCGCCCCGGCGCGCGGCCTCGTCCGCCACGGCCTCCAGCTGGCCCGAACCGTAGTAGGTGCGGGGCGCGATGGTGGCCCGCTTGAGCCGGTGCCGGGAGACGACGACGAAGCCCCGGGAGCGGGCCAGCTCGGCCAGCTCGGCCAGATGCTCCTCGATGGGCTCTTCCCGGTCCGACGGGCCCTGATGGGCGATGAGGCAACAGCGCAAAGGCTGGGGGCTGGAGCTATCGGACATTCGGCAGGGTCATGCGGGAAGGGACTCCGGCCTCCATTTTAGGCGGGCGCGGGCCGTTCGCCACTTCCTTCCGTTAGGCTTGAGAGATGGGCTCGTTCGACGCCTTCGTGGCCACGCGCTACCTTCGCGCCCAGCGCAAGGGTGCCTTCGTCCGCGTGATGGTGCGGTTCGCCACGGGGGGCATCGCCCTCGGCGTCTTCGCCATGGTGGTGACGATGGCCCTCATGAACGGCTTCCGCGAGGAGATTCAGAAGAACCTCTTCAGCGCCACGGCCCACTTCACGGTCGCGCATCTCGCGGGCGACATCCCGGACACGGCGGCGACGCTCGCCGAGATCCGCGCCACGCCGGGCGTCGTCGCCGCTTCGCCCATCCGCATTGACAAGGGGCTGCTGCGGAGCCCCGCCAGCGGCGCGCCGCCGGAGCCCGTGCTCATCAAGGCCGTGGATCCGGCGACGGCCCACAGCACCTCCAGCAT
>CAZKIM010000055.1:0-12605 GCA_964552855.1 uncultured Solibacteraceae bacterium
TCGCGGGGGAGGATGACCTCGTCCACGAAGCCGTGCTCGGCGGCGATGTAGGGGTTGGCGAACTTCTCGTTGTAGTCGGCGACGAGCTCGGCCTTCTTCGCGGCCGGATCCGCCGCGCCCGCGATGGTCTTTCCGTGGAGGATGTTCATGGCGCCGTCCGCGCCCATGACGGCGATTTCGGCGGTGGGGTAGGCGAAGTTGAAATCGGTGCGCAAGTGCTTGCTCGCCATCACGCAATAGGCCCCGCCGTAGGCCTTGCGGGTGATGACCGTGACCTTCGGCACCGTCGCCTCGGCGAAGGCGAAGAGCAGCTTCGCGCCGTGGCGGATGATGCCGCCGTGTTCCTGGGTCACGCCCGGCAGGAAGCCGGGCACATCCTCGAAGGTGAGGAGCGGGATGTTGAAGGCGTCGCAGAACCGCACGAAGCGCGCGCCCTTCTCGGAAGCCGAGATGTCCAGCACGCCCGCGAAGTAGGCCGGCTGGTTGGCGACGATGCCCACGGAGCGTCCGTCCAGGCGGGCGAAGCCGACGACGAGGTTCGGCGCGAAGGCCTCGTGGACCTCCAGGAACTTCCCGTCATCCACGACGCCCGTGATGATCGCGCGGATGTCGTAGGGCTTGCTCGGATCGTCCGGCACGACCTTGTCGAGCTCGGGGTTCTCCATCGCCATGTCGGCGCGCGGAGCCTTGCGGGGCGCTTCGCCGAGGTTGTTGCTGGGCAGGAAGGAGAGCAGCTCCCGCGCGTGGGCGAGCGCCGCGAGGTCCGAGGGCGCGACGAAGTGGGCCACGCCGCTCTTGGCGCTGTGGGTGCTCGCGCCGCCCAGCTCTTCCTTCGTCACCTCCTCGTGGGTGACGGCTTTGATGACTTCCGGGCCCGTCACGAACATATAGCTCGTGCCCTTCACCATCGTGATGAAGTCGGTGATGGCGGGGCTGTAGACCGCCCCGCCCGCGCAGGGGCCCATGACGAGCGAGAGCTGGGGCACGACGCCGCTGGCCAGCGTGTTGCGCAAGAAAATGTCCGCGTAGCCGCCGAGCGACACGACGCCTTCCTGGATGCGCGCGCCGCCGGAATCATTCAGGCCGACGACAGGGCAGCCCACCTTCATGGCGAGGTCCATCACCTTGCAGATCTTCTGGGCGTAGGCTTCCGACAATGACCCGCCGAAGACCGTGAAGTCCTGGGCGAAGACGGCGACGGGGCGGCCGTCCACGCGGCCAAAGCCCGTGACCACGCCGTCGCCGGGGATCTTCTCCACGCCCGCCGTGCGGTGGACCTTGAGCGCGTCCAGTTCTTCGAAGCTGCCCTCGTCCAACAGGGCCGCGACGCGCTCGCGCGCGGTCAGCTTGCCGCTCTCGTGCTGCTTCGCGACGCGCGCCTCGCCGCCGCCCGCCAGGGCCGCGCCGTGCTTGGCCTTCAGGGTTTCGATTTTCCGTTCAAGGGACATGGAGGCTCCAGGGGCGGGCGGGCTCAGCAGCGGAAGACGAGGGCCGTGTTGATGCCGCCGAAGGCGAAGTTGTTGCTGAGGAAGTGGCTCGACGCCATCGTCCGCGTCGCGCCCATCACATAGTCCAGGTCGGCGCAGCGGGGGTCGGGATGGCGCAGGTTGAGCGTCGGCGCGAGCCAGCCGCCCCGGCACATCTCGATCCCGGCCCAGGCCTCGATGGAGCCGCAGGCGCCGAGCGGATGGCCAAAGTAGCTCTTCAGGGACGCGATGGGCACGGCGCGGCCGAAGACTTCCCGCGTCGCGTGGCTTTCGGCGATGTCGCCGTGCTCCGTCGCCGTGCCGTGGGCGTTCACCCAATCCATGGCATCGGCGTGAAGACCTGCGTCCTCCAGCGCGAGGCGGATGGTGTCCGCCATCGTCTCCTTCTGGGGCTGGGTGATGTGCGCGCCGTCGGAGTTGGTGCCGAATCCGAGGATCTCCGCGTGGATCGTCGCCCCACGGGCGAGGGCATGGTCGCGGTCTTCCAGGATGAGCGTGCAGCCGCCTTCGCCTACCACGAGACCATCCCGGTCCCGGTCGAAGGGTTGGGGCGTTTCGCGAGGCCGGTCGTTGCGGGTGCTCGTCGCGTAGAGCGTGTCGAAGACGGCGGCCGTGCAGATGTTCAGCTCATCGGAGCCGCCCGCGATCATCACGGTCTGCTTGCCGTACTTGATGGCCTCGAAGGCGTAGCCGATGGCCTGGCTGCTGGAGGTGCAGGCCGTGCTCGCGGCGATCATGCGGCCCGTGAGGCCGAAGAAGACGCCGATGTTCACGGCGGCCGTGTGGCTCATGGCTTGGATGTAGCCCGTGGCGCTCACGCCCGTGAGGCGACCGTCCGCCAAGTTCTTTCCCAACGCCAGCATGGGCTCGATGCTGCCGAAGGAGGAACCGTAGGCCACGCCCGCGCGGCCGGTCTTCAGCAGCGGATCGCCGAGCAGCCCGGCGTGCGCGAGCGCCAATTCCGTCGCGCGGACGCCCAGCAGCGCGACGCGGCCCATGGAGCGCACCATCTTGCGCGGGTAGTGCGACGGGACCTCGAAGTGATCCACGGGCACGCCGAGGCGCGTCTGGATTTCGGCGTGGGCGTCCCATTCGTCCATGACGCGTACGCCACTGCGGCCTTCCCGCAGCGCGGCTTCGATGGAAGCCCAGTCCTCGCCGAAGGGCGTCACGCCGCCCATGCCCGTGACGACGACGCGGCGCATCAGACCATGCCCCCGTTCACGCCGATCACCTGCCGCGTGATGTAGCCCGCGCCGTCGGAGAAGAGGAAGGCCACGGCGGCGGCGACATCGTCCGGCTGGCCGACCTTGCCCATGGGGATCGCCGCGAGGGCGCGCTCCAGCACCAGCGCGTCCACCATCTCGGACTCGATGAGCCCCGGCGCCACGCAGTTCACGGTGATGCCGCGGCTGGCCAGTTCCACGGCGAGGGCCTTCGTTGCGCCGATGAGCCCGGCCTTGGCCGCCGAGTAGTTCACCTGCCCGCGGTTGCCCACGACCCCGGACACGCTCGCGATGGTGACGATGCGGCCGCCCTGGCGCGTCTTCACCATGGGGATCGTGAGGGGCTGGACCACATGGAAGAAGCTGTCCAGGCCCACGGCGAGCACCTGGTCCCAGTCCTCGCCGCTGAGGGCGGGGAAGGCGGCGTCCCGCGCGATGCCCGCGTTGCAGACGATGCCGTAGAAGGGGCCGTCCTTCGCGACCTTGGCCTCCAGCGCCGAGGTGCAAGCCGCGCGATCCGCCACATCGAAGGCGATCCAATCCGCGCCGTTCCCAAGCTCGGCGCCGAGGGCCTTCGCCTCCTCGACCCGGCTGCGGCAGTGGACCGTGACGCGGAACCCATCCGCTGCGAGGCGTGCGGCGATGGCGCGGCCCAGGCGGCCAGTGGCGCCGGTCACGAGCACGCTGCGGGGGGAAGACGAGGTCATGGGGCTTCAGTCAGGGAGCTTCAATGGCTTTCAAGGTCGCGGTGGCCACGGACGCGCCATCGCATCGGAGCTCGCAGCGAAAGGCGCTGGGGCCGGATTCGTCCAGGAAGAGGACCCGGACTTCGATTTCCAGCTCCGTCCCCGGCGGGAAGGCGGGCGCGGTGGCGGTGAAGCGCTGCGTCCCGAGCAAGTATCCCACCCGGACCGGGCGGCCCGAAAGGGTGTTGCGATGCCCGCTGAAGGCCGATGCGGCCTGGGCCATGAGTTCGAGGCCCGCCCAGGCGGGCATCTGGCCGCGCGCGTCCAGGCAGAAGAGGCCGTCTCCAACCCGGGCCGTGGCGAGGCAGCCGTCCGCCCAGATTTCCTTCAGACCGGTGAGGACGATGGCGGGGGGGTGATGCGGCAACAGCGGTTCCACCGGAATCATGGGGCCGACCCGAGGACGAGGCTGAGGTTGTTGCCGCCGAAGGCGAAGGCGTTGGAGAGGATGGCCCGCGCACCGAGGCGCGAACCCTCGCGGACGAGATCCAAGGCGGGGAGGCTTTCATCCGCCACGCCGTCCCAGCGATGGGGCGGAAGGAACCCGCCGGGGTTCCAGTCCGGGTGCAGCGTGAGCCAGGCGAAGGCCGCCTCCAGCGCCGCCGCCGCGCCAAGCGCGTGGCCCGTGAGGGGCTTGGTGCCGCTGCAGGGGACGCCATCGGGAAAGACCGCGGTCGTGGCGAGGCTCTCCATCGCGTCGTTCTTGGGTGTCGCCGTGGCGTGGAGGTTCAAGTAGCCGATGCGCTCCGGTCCCATGCCAGCATCCCTCAAGGCTGCGCGCATGGCGGCCATGGCTCCCGCGCCGCTGGGATCGGGCGAGGAGATGTGATGCGCGTCGCTGGACGCGCCCGCGCCGAGGAGCGCCACCGGCGCGGGTCCCTTCGTCATCAGGAACAGCGCCGCGCCCTCGCCCACATTGATGCCACGGCGGTTCCGGCTCATGGGATTGCAGAGGTCGTGCGAGACGGATTCCAGCGACGCGAAGCCGTTCACCGTGAGTTTGCAGAGCGAATCGCACCCGCCCGCGATCACCGCGTCGCAGTGGTCCTGCTCCAACATGCGCCGCGCGCTCGCGAGGGCCTTGCCGCTGGAGGTGCAGGCGGTGGAGACGGTGAGGGCGGGGCCGCGCAGGCCCAGGTAGTCGGCGAGGAAGGGCGCCATGCGCCCGATCTCCTGCTGCTGGTAGTCGTACCAAGCGGGAAGGGCGCCGAGTGCACGGCGCTCGGCGATGGCGCGCTCCCCGGCCTCGATGCCGGAGGTGCTCGTGCCCAGCACCACGCCCACGCGGGCGCGCCCGTGGCGCGTGATCGCCGCGTCCACTTCGTCGCGAATCTCGTCCAGCGCCGCCAACAGGAGGCGCGTGGCGCGGGACTCATCCTTGGCGGAGGCGGCGGGAAGCGGCGGCAGGTCGCCCCGCACGCGGCCCACCCGCGCCAGACGCCCGTTCGGCAGCCATCCCGACTCTTCCACGAGGCCCGAGGTGTCGCCCGCGACGAGCCCCTTGGCCACTTCCGCCTTGCCGCGGCCCAGCGCGCACACGAGCCCGAGCGCCGTCAAGGACACGGCGCTCATGCGCCGTCCGTTCGTTCACCCGCGCGGTCCAGCGCCGCGACCATGGCGGGCGGGGTGCCGCTCGCCAGTTCGCCGGTGCTCGAGCTCACCGCCAGCTGCACCGTGGTGGCCTTCGTGAGCTTCTCGCCGCTCGCCGCGTCGTGGATGGCGTAGGCGATCTTCAGGCGGTCCACATGCTCTAGTAGCGTCGCTTCCACTTTGACTTTCTGCGCGTAGCGCAGGGGCCGAAGGTACTTGATCTCGCAGGTGACGACGGGCCACGCGCAACCCGTGGCGGCCATGGTGTCCAAATCCAGCCCGGCGGATCGCATCAGCGCCGTGCGCGCGATCTCGAAATACTTCAGGTAGTGGCCATGCCAGACGATGCCCATGGAATCCACATCGTGGAAGGGCACTTCGAAGGGCACTTCAACGCGAAGGGGCATCAGGACTCGGAAGAGGGCGCGCGTTCGCGCCAGAAGTCGTAGAAATTAAACCATTGGAAAGGCGCGCGGGCGCAGCCCTCCTCCAGCGCGGTCGCGAAGCGCGCGAGCTGTTCGGCCAGGGCCGCCTCGCGCCCTTTTCGCGGCAACTGGAGCCGTTCGGCGAAGAGCTCCAGGCGGATCGTGTAGCGCTGCTCCTCTTTCACGCAGAAGAACAGGTAGACCGGGCACTGGAGGAGGTGGGCCAACAGGAGCGGGCCGATGGGGAAGTCGGCGCCGCGCCCGAGGAAGGGCACCCGCAGCGTCCGGCCGTTTTCAGAAGCCGGTGGGCGATCGCCGAGGATGAACAGGGCTTCGCCCTTGGTGATGCGGTCCTCCAGCAGCATCGCCGTGTCCGGCCCGGCGTCCTTCACATGGATGACCTGGGCGTCGTAGTCGGGGTTGATGCGTTGGAGCAGCGCGAGGAAGCGCGCCGCGTGTTCGGAATCCAGCACGGCGTTGAGGCCCTTGAGGCCCCGCGCCGCGCCGACGCCCCGCAGCATGTCGAGGTTGCCCAGGTGCGCGCTGAGGAAGATGGCTCCGCGTCCGGAAGCGCGCTGGGCGAGGAAGGCCGCTTCATCGGGGAAGTCCACCTTCAGCTTTCCCGCGTCCACCCAGGCGAGGAAGCGGTCCACATAGGAGTGGGCGAAGGTGCGGATGTGGCGATAGGCGGCGAAGGTTCCGGGCCGCGTCTTCAAGTCCGGCAGAGCTCCGCGCCGTTCGAAGAGCCGCGTGAGGTAGGCGCGGGAAGCTTGCCGCGTGCCGCGGCCGGTGACGAAGAAGTAGGCGGCGACGAACTCCGTGACGACGCGCAGCGCCCAGGCGCCGAGGAAGCGATAGGTCCAGAGGCAGAACCGCAAGCCCAGGGCCGTCCCGCGCTCCTGGACGCGGGACCAGTGCGTGTCGGCGGCCTGGCGCGCGCGTCGGCGTCGCCAGAGCCCGGGGATCATGCCCAGCACGAGCCCCGTGTGCAGGCGCGTGAGGCGCAGGTTGTCCTTCAGCATCCGGAAGTGGGAGACGCCGTCTTCGGGGTAGATCACGGTGACGGGCGCGTTGATCACCGGCACGCCCTCCCAATCCAGGCGCACGATGGCCGCCGTGTCGAAGTCCATGCGGGCGGGCAGCTCCACCCGATCCAGGAGCCGCGTCATGGCGGCGAGGGGATAGAGGCGGAACCCGCACAGCGAATCGCCGATGGCGAAGGAGAGCGTCTCGAAGTGGACCCAGGCGTGGGTGAAGAGGCGCCCGTAGCGCCGCGCCACGGGCACCGGGCCTTCGTAGCGCGGCACGCCGGCGATGACGGCCTTCGGATGCGCCTCGCCCAAGGCGAGGAAACGGGCGACGGCGGCGATTTCGTGCTGGCCGTCGGCATCCACCTGGAGCGCGTGGGTGAAGCCTTCCGCCCACGCGGCCCGGAGCGCGGCGCACACGGCGCGCCCCTTGCCCTGGTTGCGCTCCCAGCGGGCAATGCATAGCTCGGGGTGCCGCTCCTTGAGCCGCGCGAGCGCTTCTTGGGTCGCCGCGTCGCTGCCATCGTCGTGGAGGAAGATCGGATGGCCGGTGGCGACGAGCGCCTCGACCGTGCGCGTGAGCGCCTGGCCCGGATTGAACACGGGCACGACGAGGCAGGGTCGGAAGGTCGCCGTCACGCGGGGTGCGCGAAGCGGGCGTAGCCGCTGGACTTCCTGCCCGCCGCGCCGGTGAAGGTGAAGCCCAGTTCGCGGGCGCCCTCGTCCCAGGAAAGCCGCAGCTCCAGGGATTCGGCGGGCAGGATCGTCGCCTGGAACTTCAGATGCTCCAGGGACTGGAACACGCCCAACGGACCGAAGGACGCCTCGCCCAATCGGATCGCCCAATCCACCTGCACCACCCCCGGCAGGATGGGCTGGTGCGGGAAGTGGCCGTCAAAGACCGGGTGCTCCGGCTCCACTTCGAAGGCGTAGCCCCCCGGTTCGCCCGCGAGGGGGCGCAGCGAGTGGGGGAAGGGGATCATGCCTGGAGCATGGCGTGGACGGCCTCCACCACATCGCGCACGGTGCGCACATGGCGGAACTCCTCCGCCTTCACCCGGCGGCCCGTGATGTCCTGGAGCTGGATGGCGAGCTCCACCGCGTCAATGCTGTCGAGATCCAGATCCGTGAAGAGGTGGGACTCCAGCGTGATCTTCGCCGGGTCCAGGCGGAAGGAGTCCGCCAGCACCTGGCGGAGCTTCTGGAGGATGTCGTCTTGGCTCAAGGCGGTGTTCATGCGGGGTCCGGGGTGCGCTGGGTCTGGCGGCTGCTGACGAAGGCGGCGAGGGTCGCCGGGGTGCGGAAATGGTGGGCGAAGCTGGACTGGGCGGCGCCTTCGAGGTCGAGACGATACGCCTTCTTGAGCGCGATGCCCAGCTCGAAGGCGTCAATGGAATCGAGGCCCAGCCCTTCCGCGAAGAGGGGCTCGTCGTCAGCGATGTCTTCGGGCTTCGTGTTTTCGAGATCAAGCGTCGTGACGATGAAGCGCTTGATCTCCTCCGGGCTGATGTCCTGAACCATGGCGTTCCTGATCGAAACGCGCTTCCCATGCCTTCGTGAGGTCACGCGCAGCCTGGGGGGTGGGCTGGACCCCCGGGCCGTAGGGCCCCAGCCGCGCAAAAGCGCGTACCTGATAATCGCATGGCAGCTTGGGCATGTGATACCAGCGATGGCCCTTGGCCAGCAGGGGGGGCTCGCAGGTGATGGCCACCGCCAGGACGGGGACGCCGCTCCGCAGGGCCAGGTGGGCGGCCCCGCGTTGGAACTGGTAGGTCCGCCCGGGTTCCGTGCGCGTGCCCTCGGGGAAGAGGATCAGGGTCTCGCCCCGTTGAAGGGCCTTGGCGCCCTCCTCCAGGACCCATTCCGGGCTCAGGGTGGGGATGTAGCCCGCCGCCCGCACCGCCCAGCCGAAGCCGGGATTCTTCCAGACCCCCGGCTTCACGATGCAGGTGAGCTGGGGGATGGTGCCCAGCGCCATGACCACATCCAGGTAGCCCGGGTGGGTGGCGAGGAGGAGGGTGCCGTCCAGTTCCGCGCGGGGTGGCAGATCGGTGCGGAGGTCGTAGATCCGCGCGGCGGAAAGGAACCAGACGAGGGCCCGGAAATACTGGAAGAACACCGTCCGCGTGCGGCGCTGCAAGGCGGGTTTGCCGCCGGGCAGCAGCCAGAGGATCGGCACGCCGAGCAGCGAGAAGAGCAGGCCGCCGAGGCCGACGGAGCTGAAGCCGATGCCGCTGGCGAGGATCTTCAGGACGCGGGGCATGGGCTACGCCAAGCCGAAGGTCCACGCGCCCCGGGGGCCGGGCCAGGGACCGGGCGCCTCGCCCGCGAGGGCGCGAAGGGCGTGGAGCGATTGGGGCAGGTTCGGCGCGCCAGCCTCCGCCTCCGGCGTCCGCTCCACTCGCAGCGTGCGCGACGCGGGCTGGCCGATGAGCAGCGCCAGCGCGTGCAGCGGCTCCTTCGGCGCGTCGGACAGGAGGTCCGGCAGCGCGTCATCGCCGAAGACGAAGAGCACCGGCTCGCCACCTTCCTGATGGAGCGCGAACGCCTCCAGCAACCCCCAGCCAAAGGTCTCGGCGCCCGCTCCCAGCGCCGTGATCGCGCTCGTGTCCTGCCGCGCGATGGACCAGATGCCCGCCACTGCGTTGTGCACATTCATGGAGAACTGGGTGGGCGAAATGTCCAGGCCAGCCGCCATGTCGTCGAGCATGGGCAGCGTCCGAGCGGGCTCGCCGTGGCGGGAAGCGAAGACCGCGCGCAGGGGGCCATGGCCTTCCGCCGCCCGCGCCGCGCAATGGATCATCCCCTTGCCTAGCGCGCTGAGGCGGCGGCGGAGCAGGGGTTCCACGAGGCCCGCGTCCGGCGTTCCGCAGGCGGTGTTCAGCCAGCCGCCCTCCGGCAGATCCAGGGGCTCCGAGGACCAGGCCGTGCCCCGGAGGAGCGGGATCTCCAGCGGGCGGTCGGGGCTGGTCACGGCGTGACGGTTTTGCCGGGAATGGTGATGGGATCTTCCAGCAGCCGTTCGCCGCCCACCACATGGAAGTGGAGGTGGGGCACGGTCTGGTTGGCGTCCGAACCCGTGTTGGCGATGACGCGGAAGCCGCGCTCGGTGAGGTTGAACTTCTTGGCGACCTTGAAGCAGGCGTCCAGCAACGCGGCGCGCGTCTCCACGGGCAGCTGCTCCAGCTCATCCAGGCTGCGGATGTGCTGCTTGGGGATCACGAGGATGTGGATGGGCGCGCGCGGCGCGATGTCCCAGAAGGCGACGACACGGTCATCCTCATAGACTTTTTTAGACGGCGCGACGCCCGCGACGATTTTGCAAAAAATGCAGTCCTTGTGGGCGTGGTATTCCGGGTGGGCCAGCACCCAGGCGGGCACGGTCGTGGCGGCCGCCTTCGGCGCAGGCGCGGCGACGGGCCCCTGACAGGCCAGGAGCGGCAGCAGCGCCAGGGTCGCGAGGAAGGTCTTAGCGGCCACTCTTCTTCCAATCGGCGAGGAAGGACTCGATGCCCTTGTCCGTGAGCGGGTGATGGAGCATCTGATCGAAGACCTTGGTGGGGATCGTCGCCACATGGGCGCCGGCGAGGGCGGCGTCCGTCACATGACGGGGGCCGCGGATGCTGGCGGCGAGGCACTGGGTGTGGAGGTGGTGGCTTTCGAAGATCGCGACGATCTCGCGGATCAGCTCCATGCCATCCAGGTTGATGTCGTCCAGACGGCCGATGAAGGGCGAGACGAAGGTGGCCCCGGCCTTGGCGGCCATGAGCGCCTGGGAGGCGCTGAAGCAGAGCGTCACATTGGTGTGGATGCCTTCCTGCTTGAAGGCGTGGGCGGCCTTGAGGCCTTCCGCCGTCAGCGGCACCTTCACGACCACATTGCGGTGGATGGCGGAGAGCTTGCGTCCCTCCTCCAGCATCCCCTTGGCTTCCAGGCTGATGACTTCCGCCGAGATGGGGCCATCCACGATGCCGCAGATCTCCTCGATGATCGCCTCGAAGGGCTTGCCGGTCTCCTTGGCGATGAGCGAGGGATTGGTCGTCACGCCATCCAGCACGCCCAACGCGTTGATGCGCTTGATGTCGGCGATGTTGGCGGTATCAATGAAAAACTTCATATCGGGACTCCTCTGCGACGGGCGGCCTGCCAAGCCCTTCCATTCTCTCAGGGGCCAGCCCAAGCTCAAAGGCGGGAGTTCCGAGATGGCGCAGAACGAGATTCCAGTCCTGGACCGCGGCTTCGTGCAGCTGGTGGATTGCATGGGGGGCGACCTCTCCATCGTGAACGCGGCCCGGGTGAGCTATGGAAAACGCAAGGAGACCTTCGAGGAGAAGGACACCAAGCTCATCCGCTACCTCGCGACGCACGAGCACACCTCGCCCTTCCGCCACGCCTACCTCCAGTTCCATGTGAAGGCGCCCATCTTCGTCTTCCGCCAGTGGATGAAGCACCAGGTGGGTTGCTCCTGGAACGAGATCTCCGGCCGCTATGTGGAGTTTCCGGAAGACGAGTTCCATGTGCCCGCCCTCTTCCGCCAGCAGGCGGTGGTGAACAAGCAGGGCAGCGAAGGCGCGGTGGCGGATCAGAAGGCCGCGACCGGGGCCTATCTGGAAAGCTGCAAGGCGAGCGTCGCGTCTTACAAACAACTCCTGGAGCTGGGCGTTTGCCGCGAGCAGGCCCGCTGCGTGCTGCCGCTGGGCCTCTACTCCGAGGTCTACTGGACGACTTCGCTCCAGGCCGTCGCCCACTTCATCCGCCTGCGCTCCGAATCCCACGCCCAGTGGGAGATCCAGGAATACGCCCGCGCCGTCCGCGAACTCGTGGAACCCCGCTTCCCGGCGAGCCTCGCCGCCCTGCTGGATTCCACCGTGGGGTGAGGCCTGCCATGCGAGAGAAAGCTTTTTCACCACGGAGACACGGAGAGCACGGAGAGGACGAGGCAAATCGTCGGCCTGGACCTGGAAGGAGGCGGGAGCGGCGGCGTCACGCGCAAGCGTGTGAAAGCGCCGCTCCCGCCCCCTTCCACCTTCGTGCCATGCACGAAGGCCGCCGCGCAGCGGCGGGTCCAGGCCCGGTGGGTCGGCACCTCTCCGTGCCCTCCGTGTCTCCGTGGTGAATCGCTTTTCAGTCGAACCTTGACCATGACCGCGCCGCTGAACCCCGCCCTCTTCCACTTCGATCCGCAGGTGGTGTGGGTGATGCACTGCGCGGAAGGGCCGATGCCACGGGCCTCCATGCGCGCGGTGCGGAGTTTCCTCTTCAAGGAGCTGCGGCCCTGGCTCGTGAATGTGAAAGAGGACTTCATCGGCCTGCCCACGGCCGTGCGCCGCGAGGCCGCGAAGCTGGTGGGCGCGCAGAACGATGACATCAGCCTCGTCGCGACGACTTCCGAAGGGCTGCAGCGGGTGGCCATGGGCTTTCCCTGGCAGGCGGGTGATGAAGTCGTCGCGCCCCTCGGCGAGTTCCCCAGCAATGTGTGGCCCTGGAAGGCTCAAGGCGCGCGCGGCGTCACCTTCCGCGAAGTGCCCTTGTGGGAAGGCCATCGCGCGGGCGCGGACGCGCTTCTGAGCGCGCCGCCGACCGCGGGCGCCGACCCCGAAGCCGCGCTGCTCGCGGCCCTTGGCCCCGCGACGAAGGTGCTCGCCGTGTCCTGGGTGCGCTTCCAGGATGGCTTGAAGCTGGACCTCCGCCGCCTCGCGCAAGGTTGCGCGGCGCGGGGCGTGGCGCTGGTGGTGGATGGCATCCAGGGCGCGGGCACGGTGCCGGTGCCGTCGCTGGAGGGCGTCGCCGCCTTCGCGTCCGGCGGCCACAAGGGACTGCTCGCGCCCCAGGGCCTCGGCTTCCTCTGGACCGATCCGGCTTTCCGCGCGCGGCTCGTGCCCAGCGGCTCCTGGCTTTCAGTGGAGGACGCCACGGACTTCGCCCGACCCAACACCGACTTCGAGCGGGACTGGGTGGCGAGCGGCGAGCGGTTGGAAGCCGGCGTGCCGAACCTGCTGGGCTGCGCGGCGCTATCCGAAAGCCTGCGCCTCCTCAACGAGGCGGGAGCCGAAGCCATCGCCGCCCACGGAAAGGCGCTGCAGCTCCGCCTGCTCGCGCGCCT
>CAZKIM010000056.1:0-10990 GCA_964552855.1 uncultured Solibacteraceae bacterium
GTGGGCCAGGGCCAGAAGGGCCCCCAGGCCACGAATGTCAGCAAGGTCTAAAGCCTCTCGGCTCTAGCAAGAAACGGCCCCCGCGAGGGGGCCGTTTTGTTTCGCAAGTTTCCGGCCCGAAGGAGCCCACGCGATGCCGACGCTACCTATTTTCTCTGGTCATGAGCGCATCCAGGCTATGGCCGGATTCCTGCTCGGCGTGCTGATCCCGCCGGTTTTGATCAGTGGCGCGTGGCACTGGCTTCCCAGCACGCAGACCGCCCCTGGCGTCTACCGATTTGACGGCTTCGCTCTCGTCTTGATCTTGGGGATGCTCGTTCTGGGCATGGTCGCCCTCTTTTGGTCCCTCGCTCTCCTGAGCAACAGCGCGGCATCAGGAAGCAGCCTCGTCTACTGGTGTGGTTGGATCTGGATCACCGGCATTGTCGCAAGGATCCTGGTAGAGCTTGTGCATCGCCGATTTGAACCCGGAACCGTACTGCTGCTCCTGCTCGTGATCCTTTTCCGACCGAGGCACAAGCTCTCCGTTAGGCTCTGGCCTTCGGGCAATTCCCTGGAGGAGCGTGAGTCCACACCTTTCCTATGGGGCGCAAGCGCAGCGTTCGGCGCCTTAGGCCTTGCCTCGGCGCTCACCACCATGAACCTCCATTCATTGGGCGGGTTCCTTGGGCATGCCTTGATGGCGTTCTCCCTCCTAGCAGAAGGATTCGTGCTCGGCGTGTTGCTGCAAACCTGGACGCGCCAGCGGTGGCCTGGACTCATCGTGGCTGCCTTGGTCCTGCTTTGCCTGGGGATCGCTTGGCTCTTAAAGACAATGGGCATCCAGCCCTCTTACTTGCACGCCTTGGCCATCCCTGCGTGGCCGCTTGGAGTTCTTGTCGCCGATTTCGTCGTTTCGCGGGACACCTCTGACGAGAGTGATCAGTCCGAAAACAAAGGGCTAACCGCACCTTCATGAACAGGGCGTGGCTTGAGGCTCTCAACACAAAGGCCTAGACACTCGCTACGACGACCAAAGCGGGAACACAGAGGTCACAGAGAAAATCAGAGGGCACAGAGGTCCACCGGTGAGCGCCCTTCACCGCTCCCGGATGAACACCGACGCCGCTTCCAGCGGCAGGCGCTGGCCGTTCTGGTAATCGTCGAGGCACTTCCGCACGAGGGCGCTGCGGAGGGCGCGGGCTTCCATCTCGTCGCGGGTGAGCCAGTGGCAGGCGAGGATGTCGGCATCCTGGGGCGCGGCGTCGCCCTCCGCGACGGAACCGGCGAAGCAGACGCGCAGGTAATCCTTGCCGTTGGCCGCGCGCAGGGCGTACACGCCGACGAACGATTCCGGCGTGAAGGCGAGACCCGTCTCCTCCCGCGCTTCGCGTATCACCGCGTCGAGCAGGGCCTCGCCCTCCTCCACATGGCCCGCGGGCTGATTGAGGACGCGCGGGCCGTCACCATCCCGTTCCTCCACGAACAGGAAATGACCTGCGCGTTCGATGACGGCTGCGACGGTGAGGGACCAGGGCATGGCCCATTCTGCCCTGGAGGGGCTATCGTTTGGGAACCCCATGCCCGCCGACGCCTCGCTGCTCACCGACCTGCCCCTCTTCGCCACCCTCAAGGCGAAGGAGCGGCAACTGCTCGCCGAGGCCGTGGACCATCGGCGCCTGGCCGCGGGCGAAACCCTCTTCCGGGTTGGCGATCCGGGTCAGGGCATGTTCATCGTCGTCTCGGGTGAAGTCGAGATCTCCGTGACGGACCACGCGGGCCAGAAGATCGTCCTCTCCAGTTGCACCCACGGCGATGCCTTCGGAGAACTGGCGATGCTGGATGAGGGGCCGCGCTCGGCCACGGCCACGGCGCTCGCGGACACCGAGCTGCTGGAAGTTGACCGGCACGACCTCCTCCTGCTCGTGAAGAAGCGACCCGAGGCCGCGCTGCACCTGCTTGGCGCCATGGGCGCGATGACGCGGAAGGCGGACCTGCTGCTCCGCGCCCGCGTCGCGCGCAACGCGCAGGAGGAAATCAAGGACGCCCGCTCCGTGCTGGAGAAAGTGACGGACTGGGTCGCGGCCTTCTCAGGCAGCATGATCTTCCTCTTCCTCAACGCGGCTTGGTTCGCGGTCTGGATCTGGCTCAATGTGAGCGGCATCTCGCGCTTCGACCCCTACCCCTTCGGCTTCCTCACCATGGTCGTGTCGCTGGAGGCCATCATCCTCTCCATCCTCGTGCTGCTGTCCCAGAACCGGCAGGCGGCCAAGGACCGCATCCGCGACGATGTGGAGTACGACATCAATGTGAAGGCCGAACTGGAGGTGGCCCACCTCCATCAGAAGGTGGATGAGACGCGCGAGGATCTGCTGGCCCGCCTCGCGAAGATCGAAGAGCGGCTCAGCCGCTGATCAGAGAAGGAAGGGCACGAGAGCTTTCACTTCGGCCTTGTAGCTCGCGTAGCGGGCGCCGAACACCTCGCCCATCCAACGCTCCTCCAGCCTCAGCTTGCGCCAGAGCGACACGAGGACGAGGAAGAACGCCGCGATGCCGCGCCATTCCGCCACCGCCAGGGCCGTGCCCGCGAAGCCCAGCAGGAGGCCCGTGTAGATGGGATGGCGCACGAGGCGGTAGGGGCCGCTCCGCACGAGCTCATGGTCCGCCTTCACCGTGACCGAGCCGCTCCAGTTGCGGCCGATGACGATGCGCGCCCAGACACTGAAGCCAAGGCCGAGGACCATCAGCGCCACTCCGGCCCAGAAGGTCCCCTCGCTCCGCGGCCAAGCCTGGCCGCAGAGGAATCCCCCCGGCAGGCGATCCGTCCCCAGCATCCACCACGCGATCACCAGCGGACCGAAATGCGCCAGGCGCGAAAGCGTGGACTCCCGGCGGACGGCCGCCTTAGCGTTGACGGCGGCGATGATCCAATAGACGAGCCAAGCCATCCAAAGCGCCGTGAACAAATAGTCGTACATCAGGGCGAGCATCGAGCCTCCGTGGCTCCACGATGGCGCGGCCTCCGCAACGCGCGGCACTGGAACCGGCGAACGGCAGGACAGAGCCGGTCAGCCTGCCCGGGTGTCAGGCGGGCGTGCCCTTCAGCGATGCCCACAGATGGAAGCTGGCGAGGCTGCGATGCGGCGCATAGGGCGCCATGAGCGCGGCGACTTCTTTCACGGAGGGTCGTTTCTCCAACCCGAGCCGTCGCTCCAGCGCCGTCGCGAGCGCCGAATCGCCGAGGGGCACGCAGTCCGGCAAGCCCAGGCCGCGCATCAGCACATAGTGGCTCGTCCACGGGCCGATGCCCTTCTCCGCGCGGAGCCGCGCGTCGGCGTCCTCCGCGCTCCAACTCGCGAGGCCCTCCAGGGGTAGGCGTCCCGACGCGACCGCGTCGGACAGCGCGATGATGCAGGCCGCCTTGGCGCGTGAGACCTGCATGGCCCCCAGCTCCGCCGGGTCGGCCTGCGCCAAGTCCTCCGGTCGCGGATGCGCGAAAAGGCCATCCACCTCCATGCCGTAGCGCGCGATCACGCGGCGCCGCAGCCTGAACGCGAGGGCGAGGTTGATCTGCTGGCCGAGGATGGCCCACACGAGCGCCTCGAAAGGTGCCGCGGTGAGCAGCACGCGCAGGCCGGGCCGCGCATTCACGAGCGGGCCGAAAAGCGCGTCGCGCCTCACGGCCTTTTCGAAAGGGCCTGGATCGAGGTGGAGGCCGAGCATCCGCCGGATCGCGGGCTCCGGCGCGCCATCCGCCTCGACACCCTCATGGTCGAAGCGGACTTCCACGACGCGCGGCCGACCTTCGATCCAGAGCGTTTTGCGGAGAATCGCGCCCACGACGCGCTCCGACGGACTTTCCGGATCCCGGCCATGAAAGGCCAGCGTGTCCGCGATGCGGTAGCCCTTGGGCAACGCGATCCGCGTCATGCGCGTCCGCCCTCTCGCCCTGCGCGTTCGAAGCCGAGCATGGCCTGCTTGCGCGGCGCGCCCCAGTGGTAGTGGCCCAGCGCGCCCGTCGCCTGCAGCACGCGGTGGCAGGGGATGAGGCAGGCGATGGGGTTCTGGCCCAGCGCCGAGCCCACCGCGCGCGTCGCCTTCGGCGCGTCTGCCCACGCGGCGAGATCCTGGTAGGCGACAACCTGGCCGCTGGGGATGCGGAGCAACGCTTCCCAGGCGCGGAGCTGGAAGGCTGTGCCCTTGAGCACGAGGCTCAGCGGCCGATCGGGGTTGCCGCGCAGGCGCGCGTCCAGCGCCTCGGCGTAGGCGCGCACGCGCGCGGGCGAGGCCTCCACCTTCGCGCCCGGCCAGCGGCGCCGCAATTCCTCGAAGGCCCGCTCGGGGTCATCGTCTTCGAGGAACGCGAGGCCGCACAGGCCGCGCTCTTCGCCACCGCGCAGCAAGGCCGCGAAGAGCGCCGGCCCGAAGGCCGTGTCCTCCACGCCCCACTGCACCGTGAGCCCTTCGGCCTGGGCCTTGTACTCGCCGGGCGTCATGCGCTCCAGCGATAGGAAGAGGTCGTGCAGGCGACTCGGCCCCGACAAGCCCACCGCGTGGCTCGTCTCCAGCACGCTCCTCGATTCCGCGAGCAGGCGCTTGGCCTCGGCGAGCGTGAGGAATTGGAGGAAGCGTTTGGGGCTCACGCCGGCCCAGCGCTGGAAGAGGCGCTGAAAGTGGAATTCGCTGAGCCCCACCGCCGCCGCCACTTCCACGAGGTCCGGTTGGGCCCGCGCACGGTCCTGGATGAACCGGATCGCCTGCTCCACCTTGGCGTAGTCGCTCTTGGCCATGTCGTTCTCCCATCGCAAGGGTGCGGCGCGGGGCGAGGTTCTCCCACCCGATTGTTGCGGTGATTCCCACAGATCGCCACGCACGGAGAAGTGCCTGTTCCATTCGGCCCCCGGTGCGCCTAGAGTTGGAAACCCACCCGGAGCCGTCCATGAGCACCGCCAAAGCCTACGCCACGCCCTCCGCCACCTCGAAGCTCGCGCCGTCCACCATCGAGCGCCGCGCGGTGGGGCCGAAGGATGTGGAGATCGAGCTGCTCTACTGCGGCATCTGCCATTCCGACATCCACATGGCGCGCAACGAATGGGGCGGGTCCACCTACCCGATGGTGCCGGGCCACGAAATGGTGGGCCGCGTGACGAAGGTCGGCGCGGAAGTGAAGGCCTTCAAGCCCGGCGATCTCGCGGGCGTCGGCTGCCTCGTGGACAGTTGCCGCGTGTGCGGCCCCTGCGGACACCACCAGGAGCAATTCTGCGAGAAGGGCGCGGCCTTCTCCTACAACAGCACCGAGATGGACCGCGCCACGCCCACCTACGGCGGCTATTCGAGCAGCGTCGTCGTGGACGAGGCCTTCACGCTCCGCATCCCGGCCACCCTCGACCTCGCGGCCGCCGCGCCGCTGCTCTGCGCGGGCATCACGACCTATTCGCCGCTTCATCACTGGAAGGTGGGCAAGGGTACGAAGGTCGGCATCGTCGGCCTGGGCGGCTTGGGGCACATGGCCGTCAAGATCGCCGCCGCCATGGGCGCGGAAGTGACGATGCTCAGCACCTCCAAGGCGAAAGAAGCCGACGCGAAGAAGCTCGGCGCCCACGCCTTCGGCCTCACCTCCGATCCCGAGACCTTCAAGCGGCTCAAAGGCCGCTTCGACTTCATCCTCGACACGATCTCGGCGCCCCACGATTACAACGCCTACTTGGGCCTGCTCGGCTTCGAAGGCGCCATGGTCGTCGTCGGCGTCCCGCCCGCGCCCACGCCCGTCGCGGCCATGTCCCTCATCGGCGGCCGCAAGACCCTCGCGGGCTCCCTCATCGGCGGCATCGAGGAGACCCAGGCGATGCTCGACTTCTGCGGTCAGCACGGCATCACCTCCGACATCGAACTCATCCCCGTCACCCAAGTGAACGAGGCCTACGAGCGCATGTTGAAGAACGATGTCCGCTACCGCTTCGTGCTGGATCTGAAGACGCTCTGAGGGCCCCTCACATCGTGTGTCTACATCGTGTGGACGATGAGCCCGATGTGGGTGAAGAAATTCAGCGCGCCGAAGAGCAGGAAGCCGAGGCCGCTGAGGACCCACGCGAATCCGACGACCTTCTGCATGGGCGTGGGCTCGAAGCGGGTTTTGCCGAAAGTGAAGGGAAACAGCGTCGCGCCCACGCCCACGAGGGCGAAGAGGCCGGACATGGCGATGGCTTCAATCCAAGGATGGTCCGCGAAGGCGCCGCTGATCGGTTCTTCCGCCGGGGCCGCGAAGAGCTTGAAGGCGACGCCCGCGCAGGCGATGGCGAGGAGCGCGAGCCCCATGCCGCAGATGAAGGGCGCCAGGGGCCGCGTGGCCTCTGCGAGCAGGACGGCGGGATCCTCATGGGCTTCGAGCATCGCCCCGCGCTTCCAGAGGTAGAAGGCCGCGGCCAGCAGCAGCGCGCCGAAAGCCAGGCTCGTTTCGCCGAAGATGACATTGTCGAAGGGGAAGTAGGCGGCCAGCGGCCAGGTGAGGCTCATGTGCGCGCCCGTGACGGCGAGAATCGCCCCCGGCACCGCGAAGCCGAGCGCCCAGCCATCCGCCTGGAAGGGCTCCTTCCGCAGCAGGGAACGCCCTAGCGCGACGAGCGTGAGCAGGCCCGCGCCCGCCGCCACGGACATCACCGTGTTGTAGGTGGGCATGCGCGTCCAATCAATCTTCAGGCCTTCCAGCAGCGCGACCATGGGACCTCCCCGGGTGGATTGTGGACCCAGGACCGTCCGCCGTCAGCTTTTCTTCGTCACGCAGAAGCGGCAGCTCTGCCCGCCCTTGGCGATGCAGGTCTCCAGGCGCACCTCCATGCCGGAGACGCGTTCGATGAGGCTCACATCGAACTGGCAGAGCTCGGGATGCTCCTTGGCGACCGAGTGGTAGACGCAGTTCACGGCCTCGATGACGGAGCCCTGCCCCGGCCGCCCCGTCTTGAGCGCCGCGCGGTAGCCGAGCTCGTTCATGAGGGCCGTCACCTGCTTGAGTCGCGCGGATGGCGGGTCGCTCGCGCGGATGGGAGAGCCCAGCGAGGCCGCCACCGATCCCGCCAACTCGCGCATGAACGCGCTGGAGCCCTTGGGCCCAAGCTGACCGGCGAGGCGGGCGAGGATCGCGTTGGCGAGCCAGGAATACTTCTTCGGGAAGGCGTCGAGGCCTTCCTCTGTGATGAGGTAGCGGCGGCGGGGGCGCCCCACGCCGCCCTTCACATCCTCGAAACCGAGGTAGCCGAGATCCACGAGCTGCACGATGTGAGCCTGGACGGCCGTGCGCGTCACGCCGAGATGTCCGGCCAACTCGTCGAGCGTAGCCCCGTGGTGTTCGAGCAGGAATTCGAGGATCCTCCGCTGGCTGTCATGCAGGCCCTTCATGGCGTCCTCCTCATCGAAAACATAGGCCCCATTAAAAACAATTTAAACAGTTTTGATTGTTTTTATTTCGACCCTAGGTTGGAAATGGCCCCGAGCTCCGGGGCTTCCCAGGAGAATCGCCATGAACACCTACGCCAGCAGCATCGCCGAGGCGACCCGGCGCAAAAGCACGATGATCTCCGGCATCGTCACCGGGCAGGTCGCGGGACTCATCATGGCCGTCGTCATGATGGCCGTCTTCGCCCTCTTTCTCGGCAAAAGCCCGCTCTACCCCGTCCAGGTCATCGGTTCCACCTTCACGGGCGAGGCGAGCCTGCACGGTTTCCACCTCAACGCGCTCCTCGCCGGACTGCTGATCCACCAGCTCGGACCTTCCCTGCTCTGGGGCGCCGTCTTTGGCTTCTTCGCGAGCCGCTGGTATGTGGAGTCGGCGGGCCAGGCCGTGGCGCTCGGCGTCGGCATCGGCGTCTTCGCCATGCTCGGTCCCTACCTCCTCATTCCGCCCGTCATGCGCGCGTTGCAGGGCGCGGACATCTGGAACCGCGAAGTCCCGATGCTCTGGGACTGGGCCGCGCACCTCGTCTTCGGCCTCTCCTTCGCGCTCTTCCCCGCCGTTCACCGGAAGCTGTCGGATTGACACGCTCGCACCAAGGCGCGGCGGGCGGGACGATCCCATCCGCCGCGCCCTATTTTCGAGAGATCCATCACGGATTCGGAACTTGCGTCTTGCTCCGCACGGTCCAGGTGTCGCGGTCCACGATGACGCGCCAGCCCTTATCGCCGGTGGACATGCGCACGAGGACTTCCCATCCGCCCGTCGCGCCATTCAGATCAATGAGGCGCGCGGCGACCGCTTCGCCGCCCACCTCCACCGCCGCCACGCCTTTGGCCCGCTCGGCCTCGTAGAGGTACGCCTTGGAGCCGGGCTCGAACGGCGTCTGGGCCATCGCGGGGAGGGCCGCGCCTGTGGCGAGCGCGCACACGCAGAGGGTATTTCGCAACGCGGAAGTCTTCATGGGCATTCCTTTCAAGGAGGAAGAAGGTTTCTCCGTTCTTGAAGTCAAACCCTGTGCCAATTCCGCTCAGCGCGCCTCCGCTTTTGCCTCGGCCTTCACCTTCGTCTCGAACTCCGCCTCGCAGTCCGCGACGGCCTTCGCGTAGCCCGCGGCATCTTCAAAGCGGCCGGTCTTCGCCTTCTCCAACAGGCCGCACTGGGACACATGAGCCGCGACCCAGATGTCCGGATGCAGGGCCTTCAAGCGCGCGAAGCTAACGCGCAGATCCGCGACGATGCCCGGATAGGCGGGACTCGCGAGCGGCATCACCACCGTGGGCAGGTTGGCGAAGAGCACCGTCCGGGTCGCGCCTCCTTCCGGGTAGCTGAGCAGGTAGCTCACGCTGCCCGGCGTGTGCCCTGGCGTGAGGATCACCTTCAAGCGCAGGTCACCGAAGACCATCTCCTCGCCATCCGTGAGCAACCGGTCCACATGGACGGCCTTGTAGCGCGGGAGCCCGGCGGGATCCGCGGCGCCGCCGCTCTCCAGCAGGGCCGCGTCCCGGACCGTGGCCCAGATTTTCGCGCCGGTGCGCTTCTGCATCGCGCGGAACCCGCCCACATGGTCGGCGTGCGCCTGGTTGGTGAGGAGCAGGTGCACCTGGCGGCGGTCCACGCCAAGCGCCTCCAGGTTCTTCAGGATGAGCTTGGGAGAGTCCTCGAGCCCCGTGTTGATGAGGATGCAGCCGGTGCTGCCCCGGATGAGGTAGCAACCCAGCTCCGCCGTACCGACGAAGAACACCGGCCCCGCGATGTGGAAGGGCGGAACAGGCCGCGACCACTCCGGCGGATTGCCCGCGAGGAGCGGCGCGACGACGACGAGGGCGGAAAGCGTGTGCGAGTTCAGGCCCATCGTCAGACCTTCGGCGGCATATCCATGCCGCCCCACACATTGGAAGTGCCCAGCTCCGCGTGGCCGCAGGCCTTGGCGTAGAGGAGGAGCTGCATCTTGTAGGCCGCGAGCCACTTCTGCGGGCCGTTGAGGATGGCGAGGCCGAGTGTGGATTGGCCGCGCCCGCCGGGCAACGGCGCGTCCTGGGTCTCCAGCGTCGCTTCACTCACGCCCGCGAAGAAGGCCGCGATCTCCGTCTTCTGCTGCTCCATCGCGGCGGGGAAGCCTTCGAAGCTCATCTCCTTCACGCGATCGCCGAAAGCGGCGAAGCGTTTCCAGTCCGCGTGGACCAGGCAATCCAGGCTCGCCGTCGCGCAGATGGAGAGGTAGCGCAACAGGTCCAGCGTGGAGCGCTGCTTCTCACTGGGCCGGTAGTCCGCGTCCGCGGGCGTCAGCTTCGTGTAGAGGTGCAGGATGACCTCGCAATCGCGCAGCATGGACGCGGCGAGCTGGTCCTTGGTGATCATGGCGGCTCCAGGATGAAGCTTCAGGCTAGCGGATCAGAACAGTTCCTTCACCCGCTCCGGCGGCCTCGCCACCACGGCCTTGTCCCCGCGCACGACGATGGGGCGCTCCATGAGGATGGGGTGGGTGAGCATCGCCTCCAGCGCTTCGGCCTCGCTGAGATCACGGTCCGCGTAATGCTCCTTGAACACCGTTTCGCCGCGCCGAAGCAACTCGCTGGGCTTCAGGCCGAGCTTTCCGAGCAGATCTTCCAACTCGGCGCGGGTGGGCGGCGTCTCCAGGTAGTTGATGATCGTGGCGGCGTGCCCAGCTTCCGCCACCAGCTCACAGGCGCCGCGGCTCTTGGAGCAACGGGCGTTGTGGTAGATGCGGAAGTCGCTCATGGGGTCACAGAATAGCCTGATCAAACAGGATCCAGAGACAGCGGGGTGCGCCCCGGCTATGGTGATGGACAGGAGTAAGCCGCATGATCCCCGAATTCACCGAGCATAGGGCGGAGCTGGAGCGGATCTGCCGCGAGCATCGCGTCCGGAAGCTCGAGCTATTCGGATCGGCTGCCACCGGCCTGTTCAAGCCTGGCGAAAGCGACCTGGACTTCCTCATCGAGTTTGACGACATCCCATCCCGGGACTATGCGGACACTTATTTCGGGTTGCTCGAATCCCTCGAGGAACTTTTCGGGAGGCCCGTGGACCTCGTCACGGCGGGAAGCGTGAAGAACCCCTACTTCATGGAATCCATCGCCCAGGCGAGAGCATTGCTCTATGCGTCTTGAATCCAAGAAGTACCTGTTCGACATCCAGCGCGCATCCGCCTTGCTCGCGGGGTTCATTCGTGGAAAGTCCTTCCAGGACTATGCGGGCGATCCGATGCTCCGCGCGGCCGTCGAGCGGGAGTTCGAGATCATCGGCGAGGCTCTGAGCCAATTGGCGAAGGTGGATGCTCCGATCGCGGCCCGCGTCAGCGAACACCGCCGCATCATCGCCTTTCGGAACCTCCTCATCCACGGATATGCCGATGTTGACGACCAACTCGTCTGGAGCGTCGCGGAAGGGAAGCTGCCGATTCTGATGTCTGAGGTGGGCACACTGCTTCAGGAAGGCTGATCACGCCCTCAGTGCCACGATCCGCACGGCGGATTCGAGATGATCTCGGAAGCCCATGCGCAGGTAGAGGTCGTGGGCGGCCGTGTTGGCGCTCGCCACATG
>CAZKIM010000056.1:11090-12561 GCA_964552855.1 uncultured Solibacteraceae bacterium
GGAAGCCCATGCGCAGGTAGAGGTCGTGGGCGGCCGTGTTGGCGCTCGCCACATGGAGGCATGGCGTTTCGCCGCGGCCCATCTCACGGCGGATGAGCTTCAGCATGAGGCGCTTGGCGAGGCCGCGGCCCTGAAAGTCCGGATGGGTGCAGACGCCGCTGATCTCCCGCAGGTTCCCCGCGTGCAGGCGCTCGCCGGCCATGGCGACGAGCCGGCTTCCCTCAAAGATTCCGAAGTATTCGCCCAGTTCGATCGTGCGCAGGCCGAAAGGTCCCGGCTTCGTCAGCGTCGCCAGCTCCAGCGCGGCCTCCGCGTGTTCCGGGCCGAGCCGAATCGCCTCCGGCGCGGCGTCCATTTCTGGCGAGCGACCCGTCCAGATCATCTTGAACATGGTGGATTCCATCTCCAGCTGCCATCCCTCCGGCACAGCACCGGACCAGCCATCGGTGTAGACGCGCTCGCCCGGATCGAAGAAGGCCTCCAGTCCCGTGAAGTCCGGATGAGCTTGGTCCGGGAAGCCGAGCATGGGCGAGAGGCCCCGCTGGTAGCGCTTCGCCCGATCCGTGCCGGCGACGAGGTGCGCGTGCGGCCCCGTGAAGGTGCGCCAGAAGAGGTTGTCGAGCAGATGCATGGTCGCTCCCGACCTCAAGGTTCGGTCTTCACGGGACACCGTCCCACCCGATTGTTGCGGCGATCGGCGTTAGTGAAGATGAGGGTCCTTCTCGCCCGCTTCCACGGCGATGGGCAGCGTGTTCTCATCCGGCGCGAGTGGGCAGGTGGCGTAAAGCGTGAAGGCGCAGGGCGGATTCTCGGCGCGGTTGAAGTCGAGGATGACCTTGCCGTCCTTGGCGGGCTCGGCGTAGAGGAAGCGTCCCGCCGGATAAGTCCCGTGCCCCGTGGTGCCATCGCGGAAGATGAAGAAGAGCGTCACGCCGTCATCATCCAGGATCGGCTCCAGGTGCATTGTCTTGCCCTGGAGCGTGAAGGTGACGCGACCTGGAATCTTGGCGTCCATGGGCGTGCCAATGACCGTCGCGAATTGGGTGTCCTTCATGGGCGCGTAGGGCTCGAAGCGGGCGATGACGCGATAGGCGGGATCGGGCGCGTAGGCCGGAATGCCCTTGAAGCGCTGGAAAGTTTCGCTGTGCAGATCCCGCACGCGCAGACCCATGCGACGCCCCCGCGCGATGACCGCGAAGCGCAAATCGCCCAGGACGACCGTGGACTCCGCATCATCCGCCTTCAGGTCGCCCTCAAGGAAGGGCTTGCCGCCGAGTACCGGCGTGACGCCTCCGGCCGCCTTGAAATGAACTTTGCCCTCCTTCCAGGTCAGCGTGCCTACGCGCGCCGGAGCGCTCGCGGGCAGCTTCAGCGCCGCGTCGGCCGCGGCGCCGATGGTGTTCTCGCCCGCCGAAAGCCAATCCAACCCCGCCACACTCAACCAGCCATCCGGCTTCGTGAGATTGGCAAG
>CAZKIM010000057.1:0-3825 GCA_964552855.1 uncultured Solibacteraceae bacterium
CCAGACGCCGGAGCGCGAGCGCGAAGAGCTGTTCCGCCAGTTCCGCACCGGCGAGCTCCGCGTCCTCATCGTGAGCAAGGTCGCCAACTTCGCCATTGACCTGCCCGATGCGAGCGTCGCCATCCAGGTGAGCGGCACCTTCGGCTCCCGCCAGGAAGAAGCCCAGCGCCTCGGCCGCATCCTGCGTCCGAAAGGCGAGCGCAATGTGAGCTATTTCTACAGCCTCATCAGCAAGGACAGCACCGAACAGGAATTCGCCCGCAACCGCCAGCTCTTCCTCACCGAGCAGGGCTACCGCTACCTCATCGAAAGCCGCCACTTCGAGTCGAACGGCGCCCTAAGTGAGCCCAAGGTGTGGAAGCAGCTGCTGGAAGAGACGGCGGGCTGACTAAGCCTTTCCTGGGCCGGTCGGGAACCAGGGTAACAATGCAACTGTGATAACAGCTGAGTAGACTCCTGCCATCAGATCATCAACTACTACTCCCCAACCTCGCGGGAGCGACTGGAGTTTGAAGATTGGCCAGGGTTTCCAGATGTCAAATAATCGAAAAAGAAGAAAGGGGACCAGGATTGGGCAAATCAGAATCCAAGATGGGTTGTCCCACCCGCGAATGAAGTACATGCCTCCGCTCACCATTAAGGTTGAAGGCATCAGGGCTATCCACTGACCTGCCCACTCGTCGATGACGATGTAGCCAGGATCCTTGATGCCGGTTTCATCAACTATCAGGTTGGAACTCCAGACGCCGAATACGACGAGAGCAGGGGTAAGCAACCAGACGATCCCGACCATTGCGTTTCGGTAAGGCATTCCAGGCAAATACCAAGGTGTAATGAGCAGCGCACACCAGACGATCAGCGCCGCCAAACTACCCCAAGTGCCCGGCGCGGGCTTCAAGTACCCACTGCCGAAGCCCGTGGCTACCCACCATGCCCAGCGCGGCGCTTTGGGGCCCGAGGCCCGAGGTCCGAGGTCCGAGGTCCGTTCTTCAGACATGTCTCAGGGCCTCCACGATGCGCAGTTTCGCGGCCTTCAGCCCAGGGTAGAGCGCGGCCACTTGTAGCGTGAGTTGCAGGAAGAGGAAGGTGCCCAGGTAGACGAGGGGCACGGCTTCGATGTGGAGCGGGTAGCCGTGGGCGCTGCCGGGGGGCGCGGGCATCTCGATGTGGGCCGCGTTGGCGGCGGCGCGGAGGGCGAGCGTCGCGATCAATCCCAGCAGGCCGCCGAGCAGGCCGATGGCCGCGCCCTCCCACTGGAGCAATCGCACGAGCTGGCTCGGCTGGAGGCCCAGCGCCCTCAGCACGCCGAATTCCCGCACGCGTTCCATGACGCTCATGAGCAGCGTGTTCGCGGTAGCCAGCCACACGACGAGGAAGAGCACGAGGCCCATGAAGCCGAAGATGAAGAAGTAGAGCAGCCGCACCTGCTTGTAGAAGGCCGCGAGATCCGTCCAGGGGGTCGCGGACTCATCGGGACTGAGCGCGCGACGGACGGCGGCGAGCCCCGCGTCCAATCGCTTCGGATCCTTCAGCACGACGGAGAGGCGCGACCGCGCGCCGTCCGCGTCCAGAAGGGCCTCGGCGGATGCGAGGTTTGTGAGCAGGGCGCGATCGTTCAGCTCCTTCACCCCTTGATCCACCAGGCCCACGACGGTCACATCCACGGCGTTCAGCGCGCCATCCTTCGTCGTCGCCATGAGCGTGAGGCTCGAACCCACCGTCGCGCCGAGGCTCTTGGCGAGTCCGGGGCCGAGCAGCACCTCGCGGGCGGTCGGGTCGGAGGAGAGCCAGCGCGAGCCCGCGCCGCCCGGCATCGCGGCGGCGTCCTTCACATGGTCGAGGACGGCCATGAAGCGCGGCTCCCGCGCCGGGTCCACCGCCGTGCCCAGGTAGGCGACGCTTCGGGTGCCGTTGGTGAGCAGGCCCATGAACTGGATGCGGGGAAGCACTTCGGCGACTTCGGGCAGCGCGCGGAGTTTCGTGGCGAGCGCTTCGCCATCGGGCAGCGCGAGCTGGAGGCTCTGGTCCTCCTGATCCTGGAGCGCCTTCGTCTCCAGCACCTGCATGTGGCCGAGGCCGCCGCGGATGGCGGCATCGGAGAGCGAGGAGAAGGTCTGGGCCATGAAGCCCCCCGCCAGCGCCATGGCGAGGAAGCCCGCGGCCACGACGAGCACCGTGAGGAGCGTGCGGCGCCGGTTGCGGGCCACGCTGCGGAGGGCGAGCCGCGCGAGAATCATGTCCGGCTCCCGGCCACCGGCTCCCGGCCACCGGACTCGTCGATCTCTAAGAGCCGCCCATCCGCCAGCCGCGCCACGCGGTCCGCTTGCGCGATGACGGCTGGGTCGTGGCTGGCGACGAGGAAGGCGGCGCCTTCTTCGCGGGCGAGGGTCTTCATCAAAGTCAGGAGCGGGCCGCCGTGGGCGTGGTCCAGCGCGGCCGTAGGCTCGTCGGCGAGGATGAGGCTCGGTTTCGGCGCGAGGGCGCGGGCGATGGCCACGCGCTGCTGCTGGCCGCCGCTGAGCTGGCCGGGGCGGTGATCGAGGCGAGCGGAAAGATCCACGCGGTCGAGCGCCTCCGATGCGCGGCGCTGGATCTCCGCTTCAGGCACGCCCTGGAGCTGGAGGGGGAGCATCACATTCTCAAGCGCGCTCAACACGGGCACGAGGTTGTGGGCCTGGAAGACGAAGCCGAGCTTGCGCAAGCGCAGGTCGCAGCGGGCGCGCTCGGGCAGCCGCGACACGGGTTCGCCGTCGAGGATCACCTCACCCTCGTCGGGCTCATCCAGCAAGCCCGCGAGGTTCAGCAGCGTGCTTTTCCCCGAACCGGAAGGCCCCGCGAGCACGGTGAGCGCGCCTGCGGGCGCGTCCAGACTGACGCCGAAGACGCCCGCCCGTTCGCCGCCGAGTTCAAAGGCCCGGCTCACCTCACGCAGTTGGAGCATGGAAGGAGTTTAATGCGCCGCGCGGAAGGCTGTCTCGTAGGCTTTCGTGCTGGCGTCCATCCCGCCTTCGACGATTTCGCCGACGAGGTCGTAGGCGTGGCCCTTGACGATGCGCACCTTCTGGATGGTGTTCACCTTCGGCGCGCCATCCACGATCAGGACATTGCCATCCACTTCCGGCGCCTGGCCCTGCCAGCGGCCCTTCACGATCAGATCCGTCTCCTCGTGGGCGCCTTCGACGATCACATCGAGGATCTGGCCCACGCGGGCCGCGTTCTTCTCGCGGGCGATCTTCTGCTGGAGTTCGAGCAGCTTGCGCTTGCGGGCCTGTTTCGTGCGCTCCGGGATTGGATCACCAAGGGGGAAGGCGCTGGTGCCTTCCTCGGGCGAATAGGTGAAGACGCCCACATGATCGAACTTCGCTTCCTGGATGAAGGCCTTCAGTTCCTCGAAGGCGGCGTCGTCCTCGGAAGGAAACCCGACGATGAAGTTGGAGCGGATGGCGATCTCGGGGCAGATGCCGCGGAGCTTCTCCAGCATCTTCATGAAGCTGGCGCGGCTGCCGCCCCGTGCCATGGCCTTGAGCACGCCCTGGTCCGCGTGCTGCAGGGGTATGTCGAGGTACTTGGCGCAGTTCGGCGTCTCCGCGATGGCGCGCATGACGCCTTCGGTGAGGCGGTTCGGGTAGGCGTAGTGGATGCGGAACCAGTGCAGGCCTTCCACTTCGCCCAGCGCGCGGATGAGCTTTTCCAGCGCGTCGGGGTCGCCGAAGTCGCGGCCGTAGTCCGTCGTGTCCTGGGCCACGAGGCTGATCTCCAGCACACCGCTCGCGACGAGGCTCTTGGCTTCGGCGACGACGCTCTCGACGCTGCGGCTGCGCTGGC
>CAZKIM010000057.1:3925-9461 GCA_964552855.1 uncultured Solibacteraceae bacterium
GCGACGAGGCTCTTGGCTTCGGCGACGACGCTCTCGACGCTGCGGCTGCGCTGGCCGCCGCGCAATTTCGGGATGATGCAGAAGGCGCAGGCGTGGTCGCAGCCCTCGCTGATCTTGAGGTAGGCGCTGGCCTTCGGTGTCGTCATCATGCGCGGCGAATGCTCGTCGTAGAGATAGGCGGGGTCGCGCTCCAGCTCCTCCCAGCCCGCGCCGCCGATCACTTCCGCGATCTGCTCGATGTCCCGGGTGCCCAGACAGGCGTCAATCTCGGGCATGTCGGCCATGAGCTCATCCCGGTAGCGCTCCACCAGGCACCCGGCGACGACGAGCTTCTTGCAGGCGCCTGTCTCCTTCATGGAGGCGGCCTCCAGGATGGCCTCGACGCTCTCCTTCTTCGCCGCGTCAATGAACCCGCAGGTGTTCACGACGAGCACTTCGGCTTCCTCCATGGCGGGCGTGATCTGGTAGCCCTTCAGCCGCAGGTGGCCGAGCATGACCTCGCTATCCACGAGGTTCTTCGGGCATCCCAGGGACATGAAGCCGACCTTCGTCACGACTGCCTCCTCCCGCCGGGGCGGGAACCCATCAGGATAGCGCGGGGTGCCGGAATTGTCCCGGACGATCTGCTAGACTCAAGGGCCTCACACAGCCAAAGGCCCATGCGAATTTTCCTGACGGTAGACGGCGCGCTCCATCCGGTGGATCTCACGGAGGAAGGCGTCACGCTCGGGCGGGGCGAGGCCGCGGGTCTGCGGGTGCCGGTGAACGCCGTGAGCCGCGTCCACGCGCGTTTCTTCCTGAAGAACGGCCAGCCCCATGTGGTGGACATGAAGAGCCTGAACGGCACCACCGTGAACGGCGAATCGGCGGCGGACGCGAGGCCCTTCAAGAAGGGGGACCGCATCCTCCTCGGCGAGATCCTCGTGAAGTGGGTGGATGGGCCGACCGCCAGCCAGGAAGCGGCACCGGAACCCTTGGGCACCATCAGCGCCGCGCTGAAGACCGGCGGGGCGAAGGGGACGAATCCCGCGAAGGTGGCGCTGGAGGACCGGGCCTTCGACGCGTCGGGCTCCATCTTCATCCCCCACGCCTCCCTGGAGAAGATGCTGGCGGAGCCGCCCACCAAGGCGACCGGCGCCGCGGGCGCGGATCGCCAGGCCTTCCTGCAGCGCCTGGCGGCCATGGCCGGTTCGCTGCTCCGCGCGTCCAGCTTGCAGGAACTTCTGGAAAGCGTGATGGAGCTCGTCACCGAGCAGATCCGCTGCCAACGCGGTTCCATTCTCCTGGCGGACGCCGACGGCGAACTGGTGCCCGAACTGGTGTGGGAGGAAAAGCCCGGCGCCACCACGAATCCCATCAGCCGCACCATCGCCCGCACGGCCATGCAGGACCGGGTGGCCATCCTCACCATGGACGCGCGGCTGGACCCGCGCTTCTCCTCCGGCGACAGCATCAAGCTCCACGGCATCACGAGCGCGCTTTGCGCGCCGCTCATCGTGGAGGACCAGAGCCTCGGCGTCATCTACCTGGAGGCGAGCGTCGCCAAAGGCGGCTTCAACCGCGAGGATGAACACCTGCTCAGCGCCATGGCCAACTTCGCCGCCGTGGGGATTCAGCGCGAGCGGGAGGCCCGCTTCCGCCAGCGCCTGGAGCGCTACCACTCACCCCAGGTGGTGGACCAGATCCTGAAATCCTCACAGAGCAAGGAAGCGCCGGGGCTGCAGGCCATCCGCTGCGACATCACGGTGCTCTTCGCCGACATCTCCGGCTTCACCCGCATGAGCGAAGGGATGGAGCCGCTGCAGCTGGCGGGCATCCTCAACCGCACCTTCGAGGCGCTCACCGAGCAGATCTTCGTGCGCGGCGGCACGCTGGACAAGTACATCGGCGACGCGATCATGGCCTTCTTCGGCGCGCCCACCCCGGATGTGGACCACGCCCAGCACGCGGTGGAGGCCGCCGTCGCCATGCAGGAGGTGCTGAAGGTGCTCAACGCCGAGCGACCGGAAGGCTTCCCTGAACTGCGCATGCGCATCGGCGTCAACAGCGGCGAAGCCTTCGCCGGGGACATCGGCAGCGAGAAGCGCATGGACTACACGGTGATGGGCTCCACCGTGAACCTCGCGTCGCGCCTGGAAAGCGGCGTGGCCAAGCCCGGCATGATCGTCGTCGGCCCCGCCACCGCCGGGCGGCTGAAGGGCATGGCCCTCATCGCCATGCCACCGGCCGCGCTCAAGGGCATCGAGCATGAGATCGTGCCCCAGGAAGTGGCCTGGGACAAAGAGGACACCGTCGCGGGCTGAGGCTTTAGAGGCGATCTTTAAGGATCGGCCAGTTCCCGAAGGCCAGGATGCAGAGCACGATGAGCGCGCCGACGCCTGGGATCAGGATGAGCAGGGACATGGCGCCGCTGTAGCCGGCCTTGGAGAAGATCCGCCAGAACAGCCAGATCTGGAAGACGAGGATCGCCAAGACGAAGATGGCGATGAAGGCCCACACGAAGCAGCCGAGGGCCATGATGCCCGCCGCCGCGGCGTCGGGGTTGGGGTCGAGAAGGGCGAGGAAACCCATGGTCACTCCTTGATGAAATCGCGCCAGAGCATGGACGGCTGGATGCCCGAGTTGCGCTGGTATTTGCCCTTGGCGTCGTAGCTGTCGAAGGCGCCGGTGACGGAATGATAGAAGATCTGGCAGATCTCCACGCCGCCGTAAATGCGGATGGGTTGGATGCAGCTGATCTCCAGCGTCCAGTAACCGCAGAAGCCGATGTCGCCGAACCCGGCCGTCACATGGACGAAGAGCCCGAGCCGCCCCACGGAGCTGCGGCCCTCCAGCATGGGCACCATGCCGTGGGTCTCCGTGTATTCCTGCGTCCGGCCCAGGTAGAGGCGGCCTGGCTCCAGCACCAGGCCTTCTTTGGGGATCTTCAGGTGTTCGATGGGGTTGGGCTTGGCCATGTCCAGGACTTCCGGCGTGTAGACGGCGAGATCCTCGGACAGGCTCAGGTTGTAGCTGTTGGGATTGAGACGGTCCTCCTCCCAGGGGCTGATGACGATCTTCCCCTCGTCCCGCGCCGCGAGGATCTGCTTGCCGGTGAGGATCACGAATGACTCCGGAATGGAAAAGCGCCCGCGCGGAGGCGGGCGCTCGATCAGGCTTCCGCGCGGCTCACGACTGCGAGAACGCGGCCTTCACTTCGGGCTTCACGAGCACGACGATGGCCCAGATGCCGATGGGCCAGCCCAGGAGGCAGCAGGCGAAGCAGGGGATCAGCGCCAGGATCGCGGAGGCCATCGCGAACCCCCAGCTCTGGAGGTTCTTCATCTTCGTGGCGCCGAGGAAGATGACGACGCTGACGATGATGCCGAGGATGCGGAACACCATGCTGCCGCCCATGATCATCGCCGCCATGCCTTTGTCCCCGCCGGCCATGCTGCTGGCCCCGAGATTCAGGCCGAACAGGCCGAGGCTGATGAGGATGCCGACCAGCGCGAAGAGGATGCTGATGCCCGCCGTGACCTGAAGGCCGATGGCGGGTCCGTTCACTTGTTCCTGGGGGGTGCTCATGGGGGCTCCGGAGGTGTCTGGAAAAGGGGATTCAGCCGAGCATGCCGGCGAACTTCGAGATGATGGGGAAGGACCACTTCTGGCCGCCGAAGGCCTTGATCCAGCCCATGATCGCGCCGCCGAGACCGAGGACGATGAGGAAGATGTAGCCCAGGCAGCCGATGATCCAGCCGAGGAACGGAATGAGCCAGATGACCATGAGCGGGATCCAGCAGATGATCACCGTGATGGCGAGCGCCAGGCCCTGGCGGGCGTGCCAGTAGACATATTCCTTCTGCGGGTCGTCGCGCTTGTCCTTGAACATCAGGAAGGGGATGAGGGAGAGCAGGCCGAAGTAGGCGAGGAACAGGTGGATCTTGTCCTCTTCCGCGAAGGGCTGGCCGGAGGGTGAAGCAGGGGCGTCGCTCATGAGAGCTCCTTGGTTGGGGGACTGTCCGGGATCGGTGAAGTGGCCGAACTGGGGGGCTTCGGGCGGCTTGGGGGCCACGGGGGGCTTGGCGGGTTCCGCGGCCACGGCTTGGGGGACTTTGGGTTCGATGCTGGCCTTGACCGCCGCCATCTGGTCCGCGCTCATGCGCACCGTGCCCGCGGGGTTCTCGGAGCCGATGGCCTGGATCGCCACCGTCGCGCCTTCATCGGCGCCCGCGGCCTGGGGGTCCAGGAAGGTGATCTGGATCTGGCCGAGCGTCACCCGGTCCCCGTGCTTCAGGGGCGAGCTCTGCACGCGGTTGCCGTTCAGCAGCACGCCGTTGGAGCTCTGGAGATCCTGGATCTCGTAGCCCATCCCGGTCTGGCGGATCACGCAGTGGTGCCGCGAGATGCTCGGATCGGGGATGCGGAGCGCGTTGTCCAGTTCCCGCCCGATGTGGACTTCAGCGTCCACCAAGTCGAACTCGCGGGGTTCTGCCCCGCTTTCCTGGACCAGCAGTTTGGCCATGGCTACCTCGGGTACGGCGGATGGGGTTTGGGGAAGTGTAGCGGTGGCGGCCAGGGTCGCAAAGGGGGAAGGGGCCTTCCCGGATCGGTTTATTCCTTGACCGGAATGCCCAAGGTGGCGAATCCTAGCGGCATCCTTACCCGGCGGAGCAGGCATGGTCCTCTTCAACGCGGCTACCAAGGAGCTGACGGCCAAGATCGTCTACTACGGCCCCGGTCTCTGCGGCAAGACCACGAACCTCCAGCACATCTACGACACGCTCCCCGGCGAAGGGCGCGGCAAGATGCTGTCCCTCGCCACCCAGACGGACCGCACCCTCTTCTTCGACTTCCTGCCCATTGACCTCGGCACCATCCGGGGCATGAAGACCCGCGTGCAGCTCTACACCGTGCCCGGCCAGGTCTTCTACGACGCCACCCGCAAGCTGGTGCTGCGGGGCGCGGACGCCGTCGTGTTCGTGGCGGATTCCCAGGCGCCCGCGCTGGATTCCAACAAGGAAAGCTTCCAGAACCTCATCGAGAACCTGAAAGAGCAGGGGACGGATCTGGCGACGATCCCCCATGTGATCCAGTGGAACAAGCGGGACACGCCCAACGCGCTGCCCGTGGCCACGCTCAATCAGGAAGTGAACCGCTTCAACGCGCCCACCTTCGAGGCCTGCGCCATGAAGGGCGAGGGCGTGAAGGAGACGCTGGCCGGCGTCTCCAAGCTGGTGCTCAAGTTCCTGGCGGACAAGTACGGCGGCGGCACCATCGAGCCCCCGGCCGTGCTGGCCGCGCCGACTCCCGCGCCCGCCGCCAAACCGGCGAAGGCCGCGCCTCCCGTGGTCGCGCCGCCGCCTTCCAAGCCCATGGAAGTGGTGGAGATCGGTTCTTCCGACGCCCTTGAAGAGATCGAGGAGTTGGAAGCCGAAGTGGCCCAAGGCTCCGTCCCCGCCGCCGCGCGCCAGACCGGCGCCTTCCGCCTGCCCCACGCCTCCGTCGTGGAAGTGCCCGTGGTCCTGGACAAGAGCCTCTTCTCCGGCGACGCGCC
>CAZKIM010000057.1:9561-12380 GCA_964552855.1 uncultured Solibacteraceae bacterium
CCCGCCCCGTCGTCACCCGTTTCGCCCCTTCGCCCACCGGCATGCTGCACATCGGCGGCGTGCGGACGGCGTTGTTTTGCTGGCTCTTCGCCAAGCAGCACGGCGGGCGTTTCATCCTCCGCATCGAGGACACGGACCTGTCGCGCTCCACGGATGACAACATCCGCATCATCGAGGAAGGCATGGACTGGTGCGGCCTCCATTGGGACGAAGGCCCGGTGGTGGGCGAGCCCTCCAAGTGGATCGGCCCCAACGGCCCCTACCGCCAGATGCAGCGCATGGACTCCCACTACCGTCCCGCCATCCAGAAGCTGCTGGACGAGGACAAAGCCTACCGTTGCCGCTGCTCCAAGGCGGATCTCGACGCGCGCCGCGCCGAGGTCGAGGCTGCGGGCAAGGTCTTCCAGTACAACCGCGGCCGGGACGCCGGGAAGGGCTGCGCGGACAAGCACCACGACGCCTCCGAGCCCGCCGCCATCCGCTTTCGAATGCCTGCTGGTGGAGACATCGTCCTGAACGACCTCATCAAGGGCGAGATCCGCTTTCCGGCCGACAGCCTGGACGACTGGATCATCGCCCGCAGCGCGGAACAGGCCGGTGAGATCGGCGTGCCCACCTACAACTTCTGCGTCGTGGTGGACGACACTTCCATGGAAGTGACCCATGTGATCCGCGGCGATGACCATGTGAACAACACGCCCAAGCAGATCCCGCTCTTCGCGGCGTTCGGCCACGAGCTGCCCGCCTTCGCCCATGTGCCCATGATCCTTGGCAAGGACGGTGCGAAGCTCAGCAAGCGCCACGGCGCCACCAGCATCACCGAATACAAGGACATGGGGCTGCTGCCTTCCGCCGTGCGCCTCGCCCTCGCCCGCCTGTCCTGGACGCCGAAGATCAACGGCCACGCGGTGGAGACGGCGGAAGAGGAACTGCTCACCGACGCGCAGATGATCCAGCTCTTCGACCTGGCCGATTGCCAGAAGAGCGCCGCCCGCTTCGACATGGACAAGCTCATGTGGATGAACCAGAAGCTCATCCAGCGTGCGACCTGGCAGGAGTTGGAGCCGCACCTCGCGCCCTTCCTGCCTGAAGCATGGAAGACGAAGTCCGGCGACTTCAAGCGCGTCGCCATCACCGCCACCCAGAAGGGGAAGAACCTGAAGGAGATGGCCGAGGCTCTCGCCTTCTGCTGGGCGGAGCCCCAGACCTTCGACGAAGCCGCCGTCGCCAAGTTCATGACCGACGCCGTGAAACCCGCCCTGCGCGAGGTTGCGGCGCTGGGTGATTACGCGCACGACGCGCTGGAGGCCGCCTTCAATGGCATCCTCGAGCGCCACGGCCTCAAGCTCAAGGACCTCGCCCAGGCCCTCCGCGTCGCCCTCTGCGGCAAGCCCGTCAGCCCGCCCATCTTCGAAACGATGTACCTGCTGGGTGTGGATGAAGTCCGCACCCGATTAGCGAAGTGGATTTGAGGATGTTCACCACGAAGGCGCGAAGCCACGAAATGGAACAGCTTTCTTCGCGCCTTCGTGCCTTCGTGGTTCCTTTTCTTTGACGATCTCCATGTCCGACGATTCCAAATCCCTCAACTTCCTCGAAGAGATCATCGAGTCCGACCTCGCCTCGGGTGCCCACGGGGGCCGCGTGCTCACGCGCTTTCCGCCGGAGCCGAACGGCTACCTGCACATCGGGCACGCGAAGAGCATCTGCCTGAACTTCGGCCTTGGGCTCAAATACGGCGGCGCGACGAACCTGCGCTTCGACGACACGAACCCGACGAAGGAAGAGCAGGAGTATGTGGACGCCATCGAGGCCGATGTGCGCTGGCTGGGCTTCGAATGGAAGGCCGTGCTCTTCGCCTCCGACTACTTCCAGATCATGTACGACTACGCCGAGTACCTGATCCAGCAGGGCAAGGCCTATGTCTGCGACCTCACGGAAGCCGAGATCCGCGAGTACCGCGGCAACTTCCATGTGCCCGGCAAGGACAGCCCGTATCGGAACCGCACGGTCGAGGAGAACCTGGACTTCTTCCGCCGCATGAAGGCGGGCGAATTCTCCGAAGGCGCGAAGGTGCTGCGGGCCAAGATTGATATGCAGAGCGGCAACATGAACCTGCGCGATCCGCTCATGTACCGCATCCGCCACGCGGAGCACCACCGCACCGGGAACGATTGGTGCGTGTATCCCATGTACGACTACGCCCATCCGCTGGAGGACGCGCTCGAAGGCATCACCCACTCCATCTGCACCCTGGAATTCGAGGACCACCGCCCGCTCTACGACTGGTTTCTGGAGCAGGATGGGGAGCAGAAGTTCTTCAAGCGGCCGCTGCCCAAGCAACACGAATTCGCCCGTCTCAACCTCACTTACACGGTCATGTCCAAGCGCCGCCTGCTGGAGCTCGTGAAGGAAGGCCATGTGAACGGTTGGGACGACCCGCGCATGTCCACCATCTCGGGCCTGCGCCGCCGCGGCTACACGCCCGTGTCCTTGCGCGCCTTCGCGGAAAAGGTGGGCGTGGCCCGTCGCGCGGCGCTGTCCGAAGTGGCGCTGCTCGAAGGCGCCATCCGCGAGGATCTGGAGAAGAGCGCGCCGCGCCGCATGGCCGTGCTGCGCCCCCTCAAGGTGACGATCACGAACATGGGGATGGGCGAATCCCACGAGCTGACCCTGGCCAACCACCCGGACGAAGGCTTCGGCACGCGCACGGTCACGCTCACCCGCGACCTCTTCATCGAGCGCGAGGATTTCGAAGAGGTGCCGCCCAAGAAGTGGTTCCGCCTCGCGCCGGGCGCGGAGGTGCGCCTCAAGGGCGC
>CAZKIM010000058.1:0-4500 GCA_964552855.1 uncultured Solibacteraceae bacterium
CGGATGGGCTCGAAGTCCACGGTGATCTCGTCCCGGCGCGGATCGGCCTTGGTGCCCAGTTCGGTGACGGTCTTCCCATTCACCTGCACATGGCCTTCGAGGATGAGCTGCTCGCAAGCGCGCCGCGACGCCACGCCGGCGTGGGCGAGGATCTTCTGCAGGCGCTCCAGGTGCGAATCGTGCTTCGGCTGCTCTTTGCCCATGGCGTCCTCCGTGGCGCCTCCCGGCGCGGCTGACCAGTATGGGCCAGAATCAGGCGCCGCCGGAATCCCTCGTGTACCAAGGGCTGGCCTGGTAGTCCTTCACCAGATCCTCCCAGGCGACCTTGGCGACGATCATCAGCGGCACGGCGAAGATGAGGCCGAGCAGGCCGAACCAAGTGCCGAAGACGACGAGCGCCAGCAGCACTTCGAGCGGATGCAGCCTGGAGGCGCGCCCCACCCAGACCGGCGTGAGGTAGAGGGCCTCGATCTGTTGCACGGCGATGAAGACGACGCCGATGACGACGAGGGCCGTGCCCCGGTCGCCGTTGAGGTAGGCCAGGGTGAGGGCGGAGGGCAGGGCGACAAGGTAGGGCGAGCCGGGAATGAAGGTCGCGAAGCCCGCCAGCAGACCGATCAGCGCGGCGTAGGGCACCCGCAGCGTCAGCAGCGCGAGGGTCTGGAGCACCGCCATGAGCAGGGCCACCGCCAACTGACCGCGGATGTAGCCGCCGAGCCGGGCGTGGATGACGCGCACCATCCGATCCGCCCGGCGCTGGTAGCGCGGTGGCACCAGGCTCCGCGCGGAGGTCAGGAGCGTGCGTCCCTCCATCAGCAGGAAGAAGAGGATGAGCGGCACGAGGATGAGCTGGAGCAGGCCGAGGACGAAGCCGAGCAGGCCGCCGCCGGTGCGCTTGAGACCATCGAGCAGGTTCGGCTCCAGCGCCGCGAAGGCCGCGTGGAGCTTTCCGGCGGCCCAGGGGTGCGCCTCCAGCCAGGGCCCTGTCTTCTTGGCGAGCGCCGCCTGCCAGTCGGGGAGGTTCGCGGCCAGGCGCTGGGCCTGGTCGGCGATCCAAGGCAGGAAGATCGCCAGGGCGGCGAGGGTCGCGCCCACCGCCAGAAGAAGCACGAGCGCGACGGACCAGGGGCGGCCGAGGCGGCGCTCCAGGCGGGTGATGAGCGGATCGAGCAGGTAGGCCGCCACCATCGCGATGAAGAAGGGCGCGAGCGCGTGGCGCAGGAACCAGAGCGCGACGAGCAGGCCGAGCCCGGCGAGGAGGAAGCGGAGCGGCGGCCGTCCCGGCATCAGGCGGCTTCTCCGGCTTTGGAGGCGCGGTGGAAGTAGTGGATGCCCGAGGCCAGGATGAACGCGGCCATCGCCACATAGACCCAGGGCAGGAAGAAGCGCTGCCAGGGCTGGGGGCCCAGCGCGTTCACGAGCAGGCCGAAGCTGATCGCGACCAGCTCCGCGCCGGTCGTGACTTTGCCCAGCAGGCTGGGACGCAGATCCGTGCCATCCGCCCTAACGAGCGAAAGGGTGACGACGAAGGAGATGATCACATCCCGGCTGATGGCGATGATGGCGGCCCAGGCGGGGATCGGTTGGGCGAGGTGTCCCTTGGGGAGCGCCATGAGGATGAAGGCGGTCGTCATGAGCAGCTTGTCCGCCGCCGGATCCAGGAACGCGCCCAGCTTGGACTTCTGATTGAAGGTCCGCGCGATCCAGCCATCCAGCAGATCCGTCAGCCCGGCCGCGATGAAGATCGCCAGCGCCTCCCACATCCGGTCGTACCAGACCGCGATGGCGAAGAAGGGGATGGCCAGGATCCTCAGCAGGGTCAGGGCATTGGGCAGGGTCATGATCGGTCCAGTCTAATCGCTTGCGCGGCTCGGTCGGGGGGCTACACTGGAATCACGGAGTTGAGACTATGACTCAACCTCAGGAAATTCCCCTCAGCAGCCTCCAGCCCGGCGAGGCCGGAGAGGTGCTGCGCGTCACGGCCCAGGGGCCGATCCGCCAGCGGCTGCTGGAGATGGGTTTCATCCGCGGCGCGAAGTTGCGCGTGGAGAAGCTGGCGCCCATGGGCGACCCCATGGAACTGGTCATCAAGGGCTACCACTTGAGCCTGCGGCGCGAAGAGAGCTCCTGCATCCTCGTGTCGCCGGTCACCGCCGCCGCCACGGCCTGAGATGAGCGCGAAGCCGGTTTCCATCGCCCTCGCGGGCAACCCGAATTGCGGCAAGACGACGCTGTTCAACGCGCTGACGGGCGCGCGGCACCATGTGGGCAACTGGCCCGGCGTGACGGTGGAGAAGCGCAGCGGCGCCTTCACGGCCGGGGGCACGCGCTTCGAGGTGGTGGACTTGCCCGGCTGCTACAGCCTCTCCGCTCGCAGCGAGGACGAACGCATCGCCGCCCGTCACCTGGGCCAGGGCGAGGTGGACCTCATCCTCAATGTGCTCGACGCCTCCAACCTGGAGCGCAACCTCTTCCTCACGACGCAACTGCTGGAGCTCGGCAAGCCCATCGTCTTCGTGCTGAACATGATGGATGACGCGGAGAAGCGCGGCATCGTCATTGACATCCCGACCCTGGAGACGCTGCTCGGCGGCCCCGTGATCCCCACGGTCGGAAACCGCGAGGAAGGCCTCCCGGGGCTGAAGGAAGCCCTCGCCGCCGTCGTCTCGGGTTCGGATGGGCGGGTGCGCCGCATCCCCGTGGACTACGGCCACGATCTGGAAGGCGAGCTGGTGAAGCTCGAAGCCGAGATCGGCCGCGATGAAGTGCTCGCCAAGCGCATGCCCATCCGCTGGTTGGCGCTGCAACTCCTGGAAGGCGGCGCTGAAGCCACGGAGTTGGCCGATGCCAGTCACGCGAAGGACGCGATCCAGGGACAGGTCGCCAAGTCCACGGCCTTCCTGGAATCCCATCTGGGCAACGACACGGCCGGGCTCATCGCCGAGCATCGTTACGGGTTCGCCCACGGCCTTGTGACGGAGGCCGTCAAGCATCCGGATGAGGAACCCGACAGCCCCACGGGCAAGCTGGACGGGATTCTCACCCATCGCTGGCTGGGCATCCCACTCTTCATCCTCGTGCTGGCGCTCATCTACACCCTGAGTTTCGTGCTGGGCCAATACCCGCAGAACTGGATCGGCGCGGGCTTCTCGGCCCTCTCGTCCTTCCTCGCCGCGCACCTGCCTCCAGGCGAGCTGACGAGCCTGCTCACCGACGGCGTCATCCCCGGCGTGTCGGCGGTGATGGTCTTCCTGCCCGTGATCATGATCCTCATGGGCTGCATCAGCTTCCTGGAGGACACCGGCTACATGGCCCGCGCGGCCTTCATCATGGACCGCGCCATGCACCTGATGGGCCTGCACGGGAAGAGCTTCATCCCGCTGCTCATGGGCTCGGGCTGCAATGTGCCCGCGATCCAGGCCACGCGCACCATCGAGAGCCGCCAGGACCGCCTCATCACGATCCTCGTCACGCCGCTGGTGTCCTGCTCCGCGCGGCTCCAGGTCTACATCGTCATCGCCGGCACCTTTTTCAAGCCGCTTTACGCGGGGCTCGCCATCCTCGCCATGCATGTGCTGGGCTTCGGCCTCGCCATGATCATGGGTCGCCTTCTGCGAAGCACACTCTTCTCAGGCCCCAATTCGCCCTTCGTGATGGAGCTGCCGCCTTACCGGATGCCGGTGTTGAAGACGACCGCCATCCACATGTGGGACAAGGCCAAGGTCTTCCTCACCCGCGCGGGCACGACCATCTTCGCCGGCGCCACGCTCGTGTGGTTCCTGTCGCGCTATCCCGGCATCGCCGATCAGGATCTCGCGCTCAAGTACCGCAGCCAGCGGGAAGCCATCCAGTCGCTCCAGATCTCCGAGGACCAGAAGGCGATCCAACTCAAAGATCTGGAACTGGTCCACGAAGGCAACATCGTGAACACGAGCCTCGCGGCCCGGATGGGGAAGAAGGTGGAGCCGTTCCTTGCCCCGATCTTCGATCCGAAAGGCCACCGCGAGGAGGCGTGGAAGGATGTGATCGCGCTCACGGCGGGCTTCGTGGCGAAGGAGATCGTCGTGTCCACCATGGCGGTCATCTACCAGTCGAGCGAAGAGCCGCGCGCCGGGGACAAGCTGAGCCCACTGCAGATGACGCTCCGGGATAAGTCGGGTCTCACGCCGCTCACCGCGCTCGCCTTCATGATCTTCACGCTCATCTACACGCCCTGCCTGGGCACGGTGAGCATGATCCGGCGGGAGGCCGGAAGCTGGGGCTGGGCGGGCTTCACCGTGGCCTACGGCCTGGTGCTGGGTTGGAGCCTCTCCTGGGCGACCGTCGCCATCGGCCGTATGATGGGATTCGCATGATGAACTGGCAAACGCTCACCGTCCTCGCTCTCGTCGTCCTCGCGGCCCTCTACTTCGGCCGTGGCTTCGTGCTTGGATTGCTCGGCAAGGGCGGCTGCGCCAGCGGCGGAAGCTGCTCCAGCTGCGGCGAAGGCGGAAGCTGCAC
>CAZKIM010000058.1:4600-10024 GCA_964552855.1 uncultured Solibacteraceae bacterium
CTACATCGCCTCGGTGCGGCGGACATTGGGGATCTCGCCCGACTCCACCATGGCCTGGATGGTGCGCTGAAGGTCGTCGGTCGTGAAGATGCCGCGGCGCTGGAGCAGCTTGATCAGTCCCATGAGGATCGCGCGGTCCTGGAAGGACTCGATGCGCTGGGTCGTGCCGCCGAGGGTGCGGCCGGGCAGGATCTGGGAGCCGGTTTCGGTTCCAGCCTTGGGCAGGGAGACGAGGGTCAGGTCCAGATCCGGCAGGTTGTCGAGCGGAATGGTCACGCCATTGCTCTGGGCGTTCTTCTGCGCGTCGTCGAAGAAGGGATCGGCCTTGAATTCCGCGGTCTTGTGGGGCGCCGTGCGGGTTCCCGCCGGGGACACCTTCATGTCCATCGGCTCGAAATTGAAGTTCACGGGGAGACCTTCATCCATGTTGCCCACGGTGAAGGTGGTGGGTTCCAGACCTTGGACCTTCCGGTACTGCTCGGCGATGGCGGAGCGCATGGCACTGTTGGCGGCCACCACCGTCTCGATGTTCAGACCCGTGGCGAAGCGCGCGCTGTCCACGGCGTTCAGGTCCATGGGGTCCGACATGGCGACGATGAGCGTCTTGGGTTCCTTGAAGCCCACGGGCAGCATCAGGTACTGCTCGGCCATGCGCTTCGGAATCTTCCGCAGAATGTCCTCGGGGACATCCACATGGCGCACATCCACCTTGGCGACGCCGAGCTGCTTGCCCAGGAAGTCCATCAGCGTGTCTTCGGTGATGTAGCCGAGCGCGACCAGATTGCTGCCAAGGCGACCCTTGGCGATCTTCTGGTGGGTGATGGCGCTTTGGAGCTGCTCACCGTTGATGAGGCCGGCTTCGAGGAGCAGATCGCCCAGTCGCTTCTGTGCCATGGGGGACGGCACTCCTTTGGTGGTGAATGAAGCTACGGTAGCCTGGATGGGCGGGCAAGTGTCAAAAAATCGTGCCAGGAGGCGCGCCGTGGCGAGCGATTCCACTGATGGGGCGAAGGTTGAACGCGACGCGGCCTGGCACGCTCTTCTCCATGACCTGCGCGGGTGTCTGGGCGGCATGAAGGCGACTTTGGATCTGCGGGAGGACGGCGCGGGACTGGCGCCCCGGGAAGCCGCGCGGATGGAGGCAGGCGTCCGGGAAAGCCTCGCCCTGGTGGAACTCGCCCGCGCCCTCGCCTTCGGCCACTGGCCGGAGGGCGGGAATGAGTCGCCGGAGGCATGGCGCAAGGCGCTGGAGCCGGATCTCGTCGCGCTGGCGGCGGCGTTCCGCCTCGGCGCGTCCGTGACGCTCACCGGCGCCCAGCCCTGGCCCGGCCCGCTGCTTCGGAGCTTCACGCTCGCGCTCGCGCGCCTCGTTCTGCCCCAAGTCGCGCCGGACCCCCTGGTGGTCGAAGGCGAAGGCCGACCCGAAGCCTGGGAGTTGCGATTCCGTCCCGTCCTCGCCGCCCCGCTGGCGCTGCGGCCCGAAGGCGCATGCAGCGATCTGCATGGCCTCTGGGTCCGCGCCGTGGTCGCGCGGCATGGCGTCACGACCCGACACGAGGGGGACACCCTCACCGTGAGCATTCCGTTCCAGCCCAAGGGCCTTCCGCCGGTAGAATGAAAGGTTCGAGAGGATCGGCCATGAAGTTCCATGTGCAGACATGGGGATGTCAAATGAACGACCACGACGGGGAGCGTCTGGCCGGCCTTCTCGCCACCCAGGGCTTCGAATCCGTCGCGAGCAGCGAGGAGGCCGATCTCGTCCTGCTCAACACCTGCTCCATCCGTGAGAAGGCCGTCCACAAGGTCTATTCGGAGCTGGGTCGGCTCCGCATGGAGAAGGAACAGCGCCCGCTGCTCATCGGCGTGACGGGCTGTCTCGCCCAGCAGGAGCAGGCGGCGCTCTTCAAGCGCGCGCCGCAGATTGATTTCGTGCTCGGCACCATGGCGCTCAAGCAGCTGCCCTCGCTCGTCGAGCAGGCACTGGAAGGCAAGAAGCGCCTCATGGATACGGGCGAGTATCCAGACAACCACCTCTTCCCGCCGGAAGTGGCCACGCGCCGCAGCACGGCGAAGGCGCTCGTCACGATCATCGAAGGCTGCAACCACGCCTGCACCTACTGCATCGTGCCGACGACGCGCGGGATCGAGCGCAGCCGTCCCTGGCAGGACATCGTCGCGGAGGTGAAGGGCCTCGTCGCTCGCGGATGGAAGGAAGTGGAACTGCTGGGCCAGAATGTGAACAGCTTCGATGGCGGCTGCACCTTCGCCGAGCTGCTGGATCGCGTCGCGGAGGTGGATGGCCTGGAATGGATCCGCTTCACCACGAGCCACCCCATGAACTTCACCGAGGCCCTGGCGAAGACGCTCGTCACCAACCCGAAGGTCGCGCCCTTCCTCCACCTGCCGGTGCAGAGCGGATCCAACGCCGTGCTGCGCCGCATGCGCCGCGAGTACACCCTTGAGCAGTACCTGGAGCGCCTGGGCTACCTCGGCGAGGGACGGTCGAAGCTCTGCCTCAGCACGGATTTCATCGTCGGCTTTCCCGGCGAGACGGACGAGGACTTCGAAGACACGATGAAGGTGCTGGAGACCGTGCAGTACGACGCCTCCTTCAGCTTCATCTACAGCCCGCGCCCAGGCACGGCTTCGCTGCGACTGAAGGATGACCTTCCGATGGCCGTGAAGTCCGAACGCCTCAAGCGCCTGCAAACACGCCAGGCGGAGTTGAGCCTCGCCAGCAATCGCCGCTTCATCGGGCGCGAAGTGAAGGCCCGCATCGAAAGCCACGGCACCGGCGACGAGGGCTTTTGGCTCGCGCGCACCGGAGAATGGAAGGTCGTCCACCTCGCCGCGGGCCCAGGCCGCGACTTGCCGTTCGGTGGCCTCGTGGATCTTAAGATCACCGACGCGAGCCCGCATTTCCTCGCCGCGGAACTGGTCTAAGCTCTTGCCATGCGCGCCATGGCACCGGCCCTCCTCGTCCTGCTGCTCGCCTGCGGAGGCGGCGGAGGGTCGTCGTCCTCATCCTCAGGTCCCACGGACGCGGGCAGTCCCGGCGCGGACCTGAACGGCTGGGTGCCGTTCCCTCCCGACAATCCCTGGAACACGGACATCTCCACCGCGTTGGTGGATCCCAACTCCGCGGCGCTCATCGGAAGCATCGGCCTCACGGCGGGCCTGCATCCGGATTTCGGAACCACCTACAACGGCGCGCCCAATGGCATCCCCTACACGGTGGTGCCGCCGAACCAGGCCACCGTGCCCGTGAGCTTCGATGTGGCGGGTGAAAGCGATCCAGGCCCCTATCCCATTCCACCCGCCGCTCCGGTGGAGGCTGGCAGCGACGCCCATGTGCTGGTGGTGGATCCGGGGAACAACCGCCTCTGGGAGCTGGACGCGGCCCAGCGCCTGAACGATGGCGCGAGCTGGCACGCCTACTCCGGCGCGTCCTTCGACACCACCTCCAATGCGCTCCGGCCCGATGGCTGGACCAGCGCCGACGCCGCGGGGCTGCCGATCTTTCCCGGCCTCGTCCGCTACGACGAGGTCGTGATCCACGGCGCCATCCATCACGCGCTGCGCTTCACGGTCCAGACCACGCGCAAAGGGTATGTGCACCCCGCAACCCACTTCGCGAGCTCGAACACGAACGCGAACCTGCCCCCCATGGGCATGCGCGTGCGGCTCAAGGCGGGCGTGGACATCTCCGGCTATCCAGCCCATGTGCGGGTGATCCTCCAGGCCCTCAAGACCTACGGCATGTTCGTCGCCGACAACGGCGGCAACTGGTTCCTCAGCGGCGCGCCCGATTCCCGCTGGGATGACAACGAACTGGCGACGATGTCCGGCATCAAAGGCAGCGATTTCGAAGTCGTGCAGATGGGCACGGTGCAGACGAACTGAGGGCTGGCGGATGTGCGCAAAAAGGGCCCTGTGCGACAGGGCCCTTTCATGCGGATCCAGCGGATCAGAAGTGGAAGGAAGCACCGAAGGCGAAGGTGGAGACCTCGTCGCCCACTTCGATCGTGTCGCCCCTGCCGTTCAGGGCCTTCGTCTCCGGGATGTTCACATGCTGGTACTCAGCGCGGAGGGAGAACATCTCATTGAGTCGGTGCTCAATGCCGAACCCGAAGACGAAGCCCGTGTGGCTGTTGGAAAAGGTTGAGAAGGAGTAGCTCGGGTTGGTAGTCCGGATCAACGAGTGGTCCGCCTGGACCTTGGCGGCGCCGGCCGTCGCGTAAACGAGGGTGCTGTCCAAGGCGAGGCCCATGCGACCCCGGAGCGTGGTGACGGACTTGAGCTCGTCGGCCTTCAGGAATTCAGGCGGGTTTCCCGGGTTGGTGCTGTAGACCCGGTCGGTCTTGGCGGAATTGAACGAGTGGTCGAGTTCGACGCCGTAGACGATGGATCCGGCCTGGGTATCCCAGCCCACATGGATGGCGGGGGCCAGCTGACGCTTGGAGTAGGACAGGCTGCCGCCGTACCAGTAATAGTCCGTGTCGGTCCAGGTGTTGGTGTAATTGGCCGCGCCAAGGGTGAGACCCGCCTTGAAGCCAGACCAGGTAGGGGTCTGGGCTTGAGCGGTGACACTCAAGGTGCAAGCGGCGAGAAGGGTGATGAAGGTCTTGTTCATGATGCCTCTGGAGTAAGAAGGAGGAGTCAGTGAGTAAGTAAGGGAATTCGTTAGAAGTGGAAGGACGCGCCAAAGCTGAAGGTGGTGACATCCTCACCCACTTCCATCGTGAAGCCCTTGTTGTTCGTGGAGCTGACCTCCGGGATGTTCACATGCTGGTATTCCGCTCGGAGGGAAACCAATTGAGAGACCCGGTGCTCCAGACCGAGGCCGTAGACGAACCCCGTGTGGCTGTTGGAGAAGGTCGGCCAGCTGTCATTGGGGTCTCCGGCCTCGATCCAGGTGTGGTCGGCCTTCGCCTTGGCGACGCCCGCCGTCACATAGACGAGCGCGTTGGCAGTGGCGAGACCCATGCGGCCACGCAGCGTGGTGACGGACTTGAGCTCATCGGTCTTCGTCACGCGGGTCGAGTAGATCTCGGTGCGCTTAGCGGAATCGAAGCTGTAGTCTAGCTCCGCGCCGTACACGAGGGAGCCCGTCTGCGCGTCCCAGCCTGCGTGGATGGCAGGGGCCAGCTTGCGCTTCGGGTACGAGAGGCTTCCGCCGTACCAGTCATAGTCGGTGTCGGTCCAGGTGTTCGTGTAGTTAAGCGCGCCCAGCGACAGACCGGCTTTGAAGCCCCCCCAGGATGCGGGGGCTTGCGCGTGCGCAACCGAGCCGATGAGGCACGCGGTGATCAGAGAAAGGAAGGTTTTCCTCATGGAGTCTCCGGATTGATCGAGATGAAAAGCTTGGCAGCACTTCGGCTTCCAGCAAACGGGTATGCTGGTAAAAAAATGCAGATCAAAATA
>CAZKIM010000058.1:10124-11858 GCA_964552855.1 uncultured Solibacteraceae bacterium
CGGCTCGCGAGGGCGCGGGTGAAGACTGCGTTGCTCACCGACTCCGGGGCGGTGGCGTTGACGGCGCCGGTCCAGGCCTCGTTCTGAGCGGCTTCGAGGTAGAGCGCCACCAGGTCGGAGATGTGGATCCAGCTGAAGCCTTGATCGCCGTGGCCCAGTTTCGCGCCCTGGAACAGCCGCACGGGCAGGGCCATTTTCGGCAACGCGCCACCTTCCTTCGCCAAGACGATGCCCGTCCGCACCTTCACGACGCGGATGCCGAGCGAGGCAGCTCCATCCGCCGCAGCTTCCCAGGCTTGGCACAGGCCCGCGAGGAAGGTGGATCCGATTGGCGCGGATTCATCAATGGGCGTGGCGTCCCGGGGGCCATACAGGCCGATGGCCGACGCGTTCAGGAGGACGCGGGGCTTCACCGCGCACGCCGCCATCCCTTCAACGAGGCGCGCGGTCGTCTCCACCCGGCTCGTCACCAGATCCTGCTTATAGCCTTCGTTCCAGCGCTTCCCCGCGATGCTCGCGCCCGCGAGGTTGAAGACCGCATCCGCCCCTTCCAGCGTCGAGCGCAGCGCGTCGTAGCTTCGGGCCTCCGCGCCTTCGGGCACCTTCGCCCCCGCAGGATCCCGGGATAGCACGGTCACGGCGATTCCCCGCCGTAGCAGCTCCATCACGAGGCGACGCCCGATGAGGCCGGTTCCACCCGCCACCACGGCCTTGTTAATCGAGCCCGTCATAATCCACCCCACCCATTAGATGCAGGCGAAGCTTTGCACATTCCATCCTCCGATGGCATCCCACCCTTATGCGCTTCTTCCTTTCCATTCTGGTGCTGGTCTGTCTCCGGACCCCCCTGGCGGCCCAGGCACTCAGTGGCGTCCACGGTAAGTCTTCGACGATTCATTGGCGCGACTGGTCTCCGGCGGCTTTCGCCGAGGCTAAACGGGCAGGAAAACCGGTGCTCGTGGACGCGGTGGCCACCTGGTGCCACTGGTGCCATGTGATGGATGGCGAGACCTACGGCGATCCGGAAATCGCGACCCTGCTCGACGCCAAGTTCATCCCCGTCCGTGTGGACATAGACCTCCACCCGGATGCCGCCGAGCTCTACGCGGACATCGGCTGGCCCGGCACGGCGCTCTACGCGCCGGATGGCAGACCCCTGGCCCGGGAGCGGGGGTTCATCGAGCCCGCCGCCTTCAAGGCGCTGCTGCTCCGGGCGCTGGAGGGGAAGGGCGACCTGGATGCGCCCGCCGCCGCTTCCACGGAGACCGGCAAGGACCCGCTTTCGGATTCCGTGACGGAGCTGGACCGGCATTTTGATGGGAATTTCGGAGGGTGGGGCCACCAGAAATACCCCATCGCCATGAACATTGAGGAGGCTTTGGACCGCGCCTGGCGCGGGGATGAGGGCGCGAAGTTCCGCGCCCTCTACACCCTGGCCCAGCAACGGCGCATCACCGATCCGGTGTGGGGCGGCCTCTTCCAGTACAGCGTTGGGCCCGATTGGCATGAGCCGCACTTCGAACGGCTCACCACGCTTCAGGCGGGCTATCTGCGGAACCTCGCCGAGGCCATCCGCGCCACCGGAGACGACGACTTCCAGAAGGACGCCGCCGCCGTGCTCCGCTTTCTCCGTAGGTTCATGGAGCATCCGGACGGTGGATTCAGCGCGACCATGGATGCGGACGCCCATGGACTTGATGGACACGCCTATCAGGCCATGGATGACGCCGCCCG
>CAZKIM010000059.1:0-2047 GCA_964552855.1 uncultured Solibacteraceae bacterium
TGGGCAGATGCAGACGCGGCGCGGCGAGGGCCGGAACGGCCAGCGCGGTGAGGAGCAGTCGGCGCTTCTTCATCAGGTCTCCAGTCTACGCCTTGAGTGCGGCCCGGGCCACCAAGGCTCCCGCCCCGAATCCCGAGGCCCCACCCCCGGCGCGGTAGACTTGGAGCGCTCACGCCGAACGGCGGCGGGCCCCGAAAGGACCGAGATGCCGGAACACCCGACCGCTCCCGTGCCGGCCGCCCCCGTGGCGGACAAGGCCCTGGAAGATTGCCTGCGCCCCTTCCCCGCTTCGGAAAAGGTGTTCGTCGCGGGCACCCTCCCCGGCGTGCGCGTGCCCATGCGGCGCATCCGCCTCCAGGACACCCGCGACTTCAACGGCCAGCTCATCGCGAATGAAGCCGTCACCGTCTACGACACGAGCGGCCCCTACACCGATCCCCACGCGGCGATGGATGTGACCAAGGGCCTGCCCGCCCTGCGACGGGATTGGATCCTCGGCCGCGGCGATGTGGAGGAGCTGGACAAGCCCAGTTCCTATTACCGCCAGCTCCGCGACCGGGACATCGAGCTGGAGGCCATCCGCTTCCAGGGCGCGCGCAAGCCGCTGCGGGCCAAGGCCGGACGCAATGTGAGCCAGATGCACTACGCCAAGCAGGGCCTCGTCACGCCGGAGATGGAGTTCATCGCCATCCGCGAGAACCTGGGCCGCGAAGCCGCGGCCATGAAGTCGCGCATCACCCCGGAATTCGTGCGGAATGAGATCGCACGCGGGCGCGCCATCATCCCGAACAACATCAACCACCCCGAGACCGAGCCGATGATCATCGGCCGCAACTTCCTCGTGAAGATCAACGCCAACATCGGCAATTCCGCCGTGGCGTCCTCCATCGAAGAGGAAGTCTCCAAGATGGCCTGGGCCACCCGCTGGGGCGCGGACACGGTGATGGACCTCAGCACCGGCAAGAACATCCACGAGACGCGGGAGTGGATCCTCCGCAACTCGCCCGTGCCCATCGGCACCGTGCCCATCTACCAGGCGCTGGAGAAGGTGGATGGCATCGCGGAGGAACTCACCTGGGAGCTCTACCGCGACACGCTCATCGAGCAGGCGGAGCAGGGCGTGGACTACTTCACCATCCACGCCGGCGTGCTGCTGCGCTTCGTGCCGCTCACCGCGCGTCGCGTGACGGGCATCGTCAGCCGCGGCGGCTCCATCATGGCGAAGTGGTGCTTGTCGCATCACAAGGAGAACTTCCTCTACACGCACTTCGAGGAGATCTGCGAGATCATGAAGGCCTACGATGTGGCCTTCTCACTGGGCGACGGCCTGCGCCCCGGTTCCACCGCGGACGCCAACGACGAAGCCCAGTTCGGCGAGCTGGACACGCTGGGCGAGCTGACGAAGATCGCCTGGAAGCACGATGTGCAGACCATGATCGAAGGCCCCGGCCATGTGCCCATGCACCTCATCCAGGAAAACATGGAGCGCCAGCTCAAGGTCTGCCACGAGGCGCCCTTCTACACGCTGGGACCCCTCACCACGGACATCGCGCCGGGCTACGACCACATCACGAGCGCCATCGGCGCGGCCATGATCGGCTGGTTCGGCACGGCGATGCTCTGCTATGTGACGCCCAAGGAGCACCTGGGCCTGCCGAATCGAAAGGATGTGAAGGACGGCGTCATCACCTACAAGCTCGCCGCCCACGCCGCGGATCTGGCCAAGGGCCATCCCGGCGCGAACCTCCGCGACGACGCGCTCTCCAAGGCCCGCTTCGAATTCCGCTGGGAGGATCAGTTCAACCTCGCGCTGGACCCGGACACGGCTCGGGAATTCCACGACGAGACCCTGCCCGCCGAAGGCGCCAAGCAGGCCCACTTCTGCTCCATGTGCGGACCGAAGTTCTGCTCCATGCGCATCACCGAGGATGTGCGGAAGTACGCCGAGGAACACGGCTACACCGAGACCGAGGCCCTCGAGCACGGCATGGCCGACATGTCCGAGGCCTTCAAGGCCAAGGGCTCCGATGTGTACCAGCAGGCCTGA
>CAZKIM010000059.1:2147-11821 GCA_964552855.1 uncultured Solibacteraceae bacterium
CTGGAGGATTTCTGGAGCGTGGCCTTTCCCATCCTGGCCCGCCAGGAGCGGGAGCGGGCTTCGCGCATCCTCGAAACCTGGGTCGCGGCGTGGAAGGGCAAGCTGCGCACGGTGAACCTCACGCGCTCCAATCACGGCGCCTTCCTGCACTTCGCGCAATTCATGGACGGGTCCTGGATCCAGGCCTTCACCTTCATCGCCGACCGCAAGGATGGCGTCTCGCTGCGCGGTCCTGATCCCGACCGCTCCCGCCGCGCCCACAAGCTGCGCCGCCACAAGGTGGACAGCGCGCCGCTGGACCAGCTCTTCGAGGCCTGGAGCCTCCACCCCGAAGGCCGCCCCGCGGGTCACGCCGTGGAATTCTTCATCCACGAAACGCCCGACGACACCTGGGACGCCTGCCTGCGCGAGACGCTCGCATGTCTGGGGAACTAGCGGCCTTCGAGCTGTCCACGGCCCACACGGCCACGCTCATCCACGCCACGCCGGACGACGCGTGGGACCGCGCCTGGCCGGGGCTGAGGACGCTTCGGGAGCAGCTCCTCCATGTGGCGCTCGTGCGGGAAAGCATCTGCCGCCACCTCGCGGGCGAACCGACGGCGGGCCTCGGCGAGCGGTTCGAAGCATCGGATTGGAAGGGCCGCACGGCGGAAGTGAGCTCCGCCTTCGCCGCCCACGCGGACCGGTGCCAGGCCGCGCTCGCCAAGCTGGACCTCGCCACGCTCGACGCGCCCTTCACGACGCCCTTCGGCAACCGCTCCACGCCCCGCAACTACTTGCGCGTCATGCTCCTGGAGGAACACCACCACCGCGCCCAGATGAGCCAGCTCCTGCGCCTCGCGGGGTATGAACCGCCGCCCTATCCGGGCCAGGCCTGGGTGGAGCTCGGAATTCCGCAGGATTGAGGTTGCGAAGCTCCCCCGTCTTCCCTCAGGCTTGAGCCATGGTTGTTTGCCGTTTCAGCTTTTTCTATTTTAGCTTCCGGACTCCGGGGGCTGGAGCGGCGTTGACCTAACCCAACACGCAACCGCCATCACCCCCGAGACCGAACAGGCTCGGGGGTTTTTCTTTGGAGCAGGCCATGGCCGAAACCCTCACGGACCTTCGCGGGCGCATTGACGCCCTGGACGAAGAACTCCTCGCCCTCCTCAACGCCCGCGCCCGCCTGGTGCAGGAGGTGGGCGAGGCGAAGCGCCAGTCCGGGCAGTCTGGCGCCTTCTACGCGGGCCAGCGGGAGCAGGCCATCCACGCGCGGCTCGCGGGCTTGAACGAAGGCCCCTTCCCCACGCCCGCCCTGCGGCCGGTGTTCCAGGAAATCCTCAGCGCCTGCCTCTCGCTGGAGAAGGGCCTGCGCGTGGCCTTCCTCGGCCCCGAAGCCACCTTCACCCACACGGCGGCCCGGCAGCAGTTCGGGCTCTCCGCCAACCTGCTGCCCGAGCGCTCGGTGCAATCGGTGTTCCAGCAGGTGGAGCGGGGCCGCGCGGATTACGGCGTCGTGCCGCTGGAGAACTCCACCGAAGGCATGGTGGGCTCCACCCTCGACACGCTCATGGATAGCGAGTTGCGCATTCGCGCCGAGATCGTGCTGGCGGTGGAGCAGTGCCTCCTCCTGCGGCCAGGCCTCGACCCGGCCTGCGTGCGGCGCGTCTACTCCCATCCCCACGCCCTCGGCCAGTGCCGCGGCTGGCTCGCCACCCACCTGTCCACGGCGGAGCCCATCGAGTGCGCCTCCACCGCCGACGCGGCGCGCATGGCGAAGGGCGACGGCGCGGGCGCGGCGCTGGCCTCCGCCTTGGCGGCGCCCCTCTACGGGCTGGAGGTCGCGCGCCACGGCGTCCAAGACCAGCGCGCCAACTTCACCCGCTTCCTCGTGATCGGGGCGGATGACCCCCTCACGCGCCCCACCCCCACTGGCCGCGACCGCACCTCGCTCCTCATCCAGGCCCACGATGGCCCGGGCGCGCTGCTCGACCTGCTGCGCCCCTTCAGCGAGCGGGGCCTCAACCTCAGCCGCATCGAAAGCCACCCCACCCGCAAGAAAGCCTGGGACTACGCCTTCTTCCTGGATGTGGAAGGCCATGCCCATGATGCGCTCCTGGCCGCCGCCCTCACCGAACTCGCCCCGCGCTGCGAAGTACGCGTGCTGGGCAGTTACCCAAGGGCGATTCAGTGATCGTCCGGTAGCTCGCTGATCCAATGGATGCGGTGGGTGACGAGTGGAAACTCTGCAGCATCGGTTTTGCGAGCCACCATATCAACGCTCTTGCCATCTAATGCGCCAACCAGATGCAAGTGGTCCGCATCCGTGAAGGCTGCGGACAAGCTTCCAGATGGACCCGGAATCTCCCGCGCTCTCGGAGCGCGACCCGGCTGGATCGCCAAGCCCTCGGTTTTCGGATCATAGACCGCTGTACACCATGGCGTGGTGCGGCCATCCACCGTTGCGATGCGCACATAAGTCGCGCCGATCTCCATCCAGCGCCATCGGCCCTTGTCCGTGAACACGGGGGGATGATCCGCGCCCTCAATGCGGAGTGACTCGATTTCATAGAGTCCGTTCAAGGGGCCTGGTTCTGGGGCGCGGTGGAGCCAGGCATTCCACCCCCACCCGATTTGACTCACAAGCAGACTTCCGACAAACAGCGCCTTCAAACCCAGCCGTGTCCATTTCATCCACCCACTCCCGGTAGTGGCGTCCACAGCTTCGGGCCCTACAGACTCGTGGAGCAGAAAGACGCCAGCGAGCCGTCTCATAGATGGGGCAAGAATCACCATCGCCATAACGAGGTACAGCGACGAGTAGAGCTTCACCGGGATGTCGTAACAGATGTTCATCATCACGACATTGGTCAGAACGATGGCGGAAACCGCCGCTCCAAGCGTGGCGGTCCTCCGGAAGAACAGCAGCAGTCCGCCCAGGCATTCCAGCGAGCCTGCGAACACCGTGTAGGGGATCGAGCAGCCCACATAGGTCCAGGCGAGCCTCATGGGTGTCGCCTTCCCAAAGGCTTCGGTGAGCATGAGGCCATGCGGCGGAAAGAACTGCTGGTCGAAGACCTTCATGACGCCGTAAACCAGCATCATCGTTCCAAGCGTGTAACGCAGGTAGACGCGAAACCAAGTAGAAAGGGATGCATAATTCATCCGCCGGCGATCCAGCCACGACCACAGCAAAGCAAGCACACCGGACAGGACCGCGACCAAGAACACGAAGATGTAGTCGTGCGCCGTATCTCCACTCCCCGTGCGCTGATACACGACCGGATGAACCAGCCTTAGCACATGCGCTCCGGTCCAGAGGATCGGCCCCTTCCACAGGTCGAGCCAAACTCCGTTGACCCAGCTCATCAAAGGCAGGTTGACGATGGCCATGGGTAGGGAGACGAGGAGGAAGAAACAAAACGCGAAACGGAATCCGAATCGGTGTGCAGGGCCCCATTCTGTAGAGACATCCGCATTCGTCATCGTTCACCTGGGAATAACCCATTCTAGGGTGCTCAACCGCCCAGGTAGCTCATCTCGGGTTTCTTCAGGCCCGGCGTGGCGGAACTCCGGAGTTCGGAATAGCGGTCATCGCGGCGCTTCCACCGGGCCGCGATGAGGGCCGTGAGGTCGGCGTCGAAGCTGCCGTTGCGGAGCGCGGCGCGCAGATCCAGGCCTTCGGCGCCGAAGAGGCAGGTGTGGAGGCGGCCTTCCGCCGAGAGCCGCGCGCGATCGCAGCCGCCGCAGAAGGGCGCGGTGACGCTCTCGATGAAGCCCACCTCGCCGCGGCCATCCGCGTAGCGCCAGACCCGGGCCACCGCATCCGGCTCAGGCTGGACGGGCTCTAGAGGCCAGCGGGCGTGAACGCGCGCCCGCAGCTCCGCGCCGGGCACCACCGCGCCCAGCTTCCACCCGTTGGTGGTGCCCACATCCATGAACTCGATGAAACGCAAGGTGAAGCCCTGCTCCCTCGCGAAGGACGCGAGCGCTTCCACCTCGTCGTCGTTCACGCCGCGCTGCAGGACGCAGTTGAGTTTGATGGGCGAAAAGCCCGCTGCCCGCGCGGCTTCGAGGCCATCGAGCACCCGCCGCAGTGGAACTTCCGTGCCGCAGAGGGCTCGGAAGCGGTCCGCATCCAGCGTGTCCAGACTCACGGTGAGGCGCTTGAGCCCGGCCGCTTTCAACGGAGCGGCCGCTTCCCTCAACCCGGCGCCATTGGTGGTGAGCGCCAGATCCGTGATCCCCGGGGTCCCAGCCAGTTCCTTCACGAGGAGCGGCAGATCCTTCCGCAGCAGCGGTTCGCCACCCGTGAGGCGGAGCTTCTCGACGCCGAGTCCCGCGAAGACCCGCGCCAGCCGCGTGATTTCCTCGAAGCTGAGGACCTGGTCCTTGGGCAGGAAGGGATGATCCGGCCCGAAGATCTCCGGCGGCATGCAGTAGCTGCAGCGGAAGTTGCAGCGGTCCGTGACGGAGATCCGCAAGGCCCGCAGAGGGCGGCCCAGGGTGTCGCGGAGGCCTGCCGGATGCCCGTCCATGCCCCAAGGGTGCCGTAATCCTGACCGCCTTGGGTCACAATGGGGTTTTGCCGGATTCGCCATGGGTTTCCTCGACAAGCTTCTCAAGCGCGCCCCCGAAGCGCCCCTGCCCAGCCTGGAGGCGCTGGCCGGGGAGCAGGGCGTACCTTTCAGCGCGGAGGCCCTCGCCCCGCACCTGGAAGCCTTCGACCATCTGCGGGATGTCGCGCACCGGGAAGCCTGGGCCGCCGCGCTCCAGACGCTCGCCGCCAAGAAGCTGGACCTGCCCGCCAATTGGGATGAAGCCCAGGACGAGATCCTCCCCGAGTTGGTGCCCGCCTGGGTGCCGGAGCGGGAAGGCGGCTTCGCCAAGCTCTGCATCGAGGGGCTGCGCATGCGGCTGCGCGTCGGCCAGCGCCCCGACGCCCGCATCGTCCAGGCCGCCGACCTCACGCTCTGGGACATCTCGGACGACACGGCGGTGGAGCAGGCGCTGCACAATCTGGAGCGGCGCTCCACCGTCAAAGCCTTCGAGCGCCTGCCGAGCGGCATCTACCGCGCGCCGTGGCGGGATGGCTTCGACGCCGCGCGCCTGCTGCTGCCGAGCCTCTGGAAGGATGTGCTCAAGGATCAGCGCCCCTTCATGGCCGTGCCCCACGGCGGCTGCCTGCTCATCGCGCCCCAGGTGCTGCTGCCCAAGCTGGTGGAGGCCGTCTCCCAGGAGTTGGGCAAAGGTCCGCTGGTCCAGGCCGCGCTCTTCGAGCGCGTCGGCGATCAGTGGCTGCCCGCGCGGATGCAGGAACCCCACCCCATCGCCTTCCCTCAAAAAGAATTGAAGGCCGTGGATCTCCTCCACGCCCTTCGCGCTCAAGCCCAGGATCTGGACCCGGCTCTCGGTCAGCCCGCGCCGGTGGCGACGCTCCGCACCCAGGACGGCCGCCCGCTCACCTGCGCCACCTGGACCGCGGGCGCGCCCTGTCTGCTGCCCTCCGACTGCGACCTCATTGGGTTCGTCACGGCGGATGGCGCCCCGCTGGGCATCTACTGGCGGCAGTCCCTTCCGCGCCTCGCGGAGTTGAAGGGCGAGGCCATCGCCATCTGGGGGCCGCGCCGCCTCCGCTTCGACCGCGCCCCCAGCGGCGAAGAGCGCGAGATGCTGGAGCGCTTCGCCGATGCCCAGCAGATGCTCCAGATCCTCAAAGGCCAGGGCGCCCCCGCCGCCAAACCCACCCCCAAGCCCGCGCCCAATCCCAACGCCATCCCGAGCCACCTGCAAGGCCAGCTCGGCGTGCAGGACGAAGACTGATCCCGGTTCTTCGAGTCCAAAAGACAGGAACACAGAGATCACAGAGGGCCGCTGAGGACACAGAGGGGTCCAGGCTCATCGATCGCGGAAGCCGCCCGCCGAAGGCGGGCTTGCCGCTTCGCGGCAAGGTTGAGGGCGCGAGACCGGGAGGCCCCTGAAGGCCTCCAGACCTCGCGCCCTCAACCCATGGCTTCCACTGGCCGTGCGGGGGGGAACCTCTGTGTGCTCTGTGCCTGCTCTGTGGACTCTGTGTTCCGCATGGGTCGCCCTTGGCATTTCCCCAGAGCTGGACTCGCCTACTTGATCAGCCCGATTTCCCGCAGACGCTGCATGAGGAAGTCGTGGGCGGTGATGGGCTCGAACTGTTTGCGCTCGCCGGGCGCGAGGAGTCCGGCGGGGCAGTCCAGGAGCACTTCGGGCCGCGGGTGACAGAAGAAGGGCATGGAGTAGCGCACGGCGTCGGGGCTGTCGGGGTTCACGACACGGTGGGTGGTGCTGGGGATCTTGGCGTTCACATGGCGGCTGAGCATGTCGCCGGCGTCGGCGACGATCTCGCCTTCGAGACCATCCACCGCGTGCCACTTCCCGTCCCGGTCCAGCAATTCGAGGCCGCTCCCCGTGGCGGCGGGCAGGAGGGTGATGAGGTTGATGTCCTCGTGGGCCGCGGCGCGGACGCCGCCCTCGATGTAGCGTTCCTTGAGCGCCGGGTAGTGGATGAGGCGCAGGATGGAGTTGCCGCCGACGATCATGTCCGCCAGGTGCCGCTGGGGCAGGCCGAGGTAGAGCGCGATGGCCTCCAACAGGGTTCCGGCGCAGGTCTCCAGATCCGTGAAGAGGCCCAGCAGATTCGCCTTGAAGGTGGGCACTTCGGCGGGCCAGAGGTTCGGCATGAAGTCGCCCTCGAACTTTCCGCCCGGGGGATTGTCCTGGCCGATATGCCAGAACTCCTTGAGGTCGCCCACGGGATTGTCCTTGGCGTGCTCGCTCCCGAAGGCCGTGAAGCCCCGCGCGCCGCCGGTGCCGGGCACGAGATACGCGCGCTTCGTCGCTTCAGGCAGGGCGAAGAAGGCACGGATGTCCTCGTAGGCGGCGTCCACCCGCGCCTTCGTCACCTTGTGCCCATCCACCTTCACGAAGCCGGTGCCTTCGAGGCTTTCGCCGAGCACGCGGATGAAGTCGGCGCGGTCCTGGGCCGACCCGGCAGTGAACTGGCTAAGGTGGACGGTTTCGACGCGCATGGCGGGCTCCGAGCTATCGAGGCTACTGGGTCGCCTGGAAAAGAAAAGGGCTGGCGGTTTTCGCCGCCAGCCCCCATTGCCCACCCCTTCCAAGAGCCGGCAATGAACTCGTTCAGGCCTCCTTGGCCTTGAGGCCGAGCTTGGCGCGGATCTGGACTTCGATCTCCTCCGCCAGTTCGGGGTTGTCGAGCAGCAGCTTGCGGACATTCTCCGCGCCCTGGCCGAGGCGGCTGTCCTTGTAGCTGAACCAGGATCCGCTCTTCTGGATGATCTCCAGGGCCGTGCCCAATTCCACCAGTTCCGACGAGCGGCTGATGCCCTCGCCGTAGAGGATGTCGAAGGTCGCGATCTTGAGGGGCGGCGCCACCTTGTTCTTGACCACCTTCACTTTGGTCTTCTTGCCGACCACAGAGGAGTCCTCATCCCGGCTACCGGCCAGCGGATCCGTGCTGGCGCCCTTGATGCTCTGGATGGAGCGCACATCGAGGCGGACGGAGGCGTAGAACTTGAGCGCGTTGCCGCCTGTGGTCGTCTCGGGGCTGCCGAACATGACGCCGATCTTCATGCGGATCTGGTTGATGAAGATGACGCAGGTGTTGGTGCGGCTGATGGTGGCCGTCATCTTGCGGAGCGCCTGGCTCATGAGCCGGGCCTGGAGGCCCACATGGGTGTCGCCCATCTCGCCATCAATTTCGGCCTTGGGGACGAGCGCCGCGACGGAATCAATGACGATGATGTCCAGGGCGCCGGAGCGCACGAGCTGGTCGGCGATTTCAAGCGCCTGTTCGCCGCTGTCCGGCTGGCTGATGAAGAGATTGTCAATGTCCACGCCCAGCTTCTTGGCGTATTCGGGATCCAGCGCGTGCTCGGCGTCAATGTAGGCGGCGAGGCCGCCCTTCTTCTGGGCCTGGGCCACGGCATGGAGGGCCAGGGTCGTCTTGCCGCTGCTTTCGGGGCCGTAGATTTCCACGATGCGGCCCTTGGGCAAGCCGCCGATGCCCAGCGCGGCATCCAGGGAAATGGAACCGGAGGAGATGGCTTCAATGCCCTCCGCCGCGTTGGCGCGGTCGCCCAGCTTCATCACCGAGCCCTTGCCGAAGGCGCGCTCGATTTCGCCGAGCGTCCGGGTCAGGACTTTGAGTCGTTCGTCGTTGGCCATGTCAGGGGCAGTCGCGGTGGCGGCGGGCATCGTGGTCTCCTTGGAAAGGGTCAGATCCAAGGATCGTCAAAAAAGCGAAAAAAACAAGAACCAAATCCGAGCCGTGGATGACTAGGATACCCAAGGGACCCCGCCCGGGAAGGCCCATCTGTCCCTCGATTTACAACCCCTTCAAATGGAAGGTTTGGACAATCCGACTTCCCGTCCGCGCCAGCGGTTGACCCCCCTCAGCCGATCCCAGAAGGCCGGAATCGCTCCCCAGAGGAGGAGCGGTCCGGCCAGCGGCCAGAGGGCCCAGGCGAGATCCGCGGGACGCCCGGAAAGCCGCTGATGGACCTCCGCGACCACGGCGGGCACCGCGAGCCAGAGGACGACGGCGAGAATGGGCCAACCCGCCACGGGCAGCCACAGCGGCGCGAGCCAGAGCAGCATGGTGAGCGGTCCGAGGACCGGGAAGGCCACCCATGCCCCGGGCATGGCCAGCACATTCTTCCGCATGGCCCGCACCGCCTCCCGTCCGGAGGCGTACATGCGCAGGCTCAGGGCCGGTCCGCCCTGGCCGACCCGGTTGGAGAAGCCCGCTCGCTTGGCGCGGTGGGCGAGCATCATGTCGTCAATGGCCTCCAGCGGCGCGGCGGCGTGGCCGCCCAGGGCGTCGTAGACGGAACGCCGGATGAGCGTGAAGGCGCCGATGCCCGCGCAGAAGAGGCTGCCCGCCTTCGCCACGCGGTCGGCGGGGATGGCCATGAGGAATCCCGATCCCAGCACCGGCAGCAGCAGGCGCTCGCCGAGGGAGGCCGTCTCCTGGCCCGGCACCAGGGCGAGGACATCGGCGCTCGTCGCCTCGGCGTGGGCGACGGCGCGGCGCAGCAGCGACGGCGCGGCCTTCACATCCGCATCCGCGAAGAGGAGCCACTCGGCCTGGGCTTCCGCCGTCCGGGTGGCCAGGTGCAGCGCGTGGTTCTTCCCCAGCCAGCCAGGCGGCAGCGCCTCGTTTCGGATCACCCGAAGGCGCGCGTCGGACAGGCCCGCGAGGATCTGCGGCGTGGCATCCGTCGAGCCGTCATCCACGACGACGATCTTGAGCGCCCCTTGATCCTGGGCGAGCCAGGTCGGGAGTGCCGCGCCGATCTCCCGGGCCTCGTTGCGAGCGGGAATGCAGAGGCAGACGGTGGACGAGGACGCCTCCGGGTCCTCCGGCAACTGCTCCAATTTCCCAAGATTGCGGAGCACGAGACCCAGCGATCCGAAGATCAGGCCTGCGCTGCCCATCGCCAGGCCATCCAGCGGCGTCATTCCCAATCCCGGGCCACGAGGTAGGCCACCGTCGTCGCCACCAGGGCGGGCACGACGAGGGGCGCTTGGGCCGTCGTCTCCGCGAGGAACACGACGGGCACGAGGATGGTGCCGTTGAAGGCCCCCGCGAGCGCCGTCGCGCCGAGCATCGTGAGCAGGCCCGGGTAGCCCGGCAGCCA
>CAZKIM010000060.1:0-11751 GCA_964552855.1 uncultured Solibacteraceae bacterium
CGTTGACCTTCCGCGCCGCTTTGGTAGGATCAAGGTTCGACGCGGGTGTAACTCAGTGGTAGAGTGCAACCTTGCCAAGGTTGAAGTCGTGGGTTCAAATCCCATCACCCGCTCCACCACACCCGGGCCGCGCAAGCGGCCCGAGTTGTAGGAAGGCGGAACCGCCAGCAAGACCAAGGCGCCGTAGCCAAGTGGTAAGGCCCGGGACTGCAAATCCTGTACTCATCGGTTCGATTCCGATCGGCGCCTCCAGAACCTAGCCCCGCTCCGGCGGGGCTACTTCTTTTTCAGCGACACCGAGTTGATGCAGTAGCGGAGCCCACTGGGGCCAGGGCCATCCGGAAACACATGGCCGAGATGGCCGCCGCAGCGGGCGCAGAGCACCTCCGTGCGCACCATGCCATGGCTCGTGTCGGTCAGCGCCTCGATGGCCTCTTCCGCCGCGGGCGCGACGAAGCTGGGCCAGCCGGTGCCGCTTTCGAATTTCGTCTCGGACCGGAACAGCTCCAGCCCGCACCCGGCGCAGAGGTAGGTTCCCGGCGCGTGCGCCTCGCAATACTCGCCGGTGAAGGCGCGCTCCGTGCCTTTCTGACGCAGGACGCGGAACTGCTCAGGCGTGAGCCGCGCTCGCCATTCGTCTTCGGTGAGGTGAAGCTTCTCGATCATGAAGGCCTCCGTTTCATTGGAGCGCGGAACGGAAGGGTCCGTGACGCTCACCGGCAGATCCAACCGCCTCCCAGGACTTCGTCTCCGCGGTAGAAGACCACCGCCTGTCCTGGCGCGATGGCGCGCTGGGGGATTTCGAAACGCACCTCCGCGCGGCCATCCCCGCGCGGCGACACGAGGCAAGGCGAATCCACGCCGTGGGCGCGGATCCGGGCGGAGCAGGGAAGGGGTCCAACAGGCGGCGCGTCGCACCAGCTCGCTTCCTGGGCATGGAGGACCAGCCCACCGAGCGCGTCGTCCTCCGCCACCCATACGGTGCGGGCGGCATGGTCCAAACGGCTCACATAGAGCGGCGTGGGATGGGCGATGCCGAGGCCTTTTCGCTGACCGACGGTGTAGCGCCAGGCGCCTTCGTGGCGGCCCAGAACGCGGCCATCAAGATGGCGGATCTCGCCAGCCGCGTCTTCCGGGGCGCGGCCTTCGGCCTCGATGAACGCGTCGTAGCGTTGGGCGCCCACGAAGCAGATCTCCTGGCTCTCAGCCTTGTCGGAAAGGTGCAGGCCCAGTTCGCGCCCAAGCTCGCGAACTTCCGGCTTTCGCAGATGGCCCAGTGGGAACAGGGTCCGCGCCATGGTCGCCTGAGTCTGGTGGAAGAGGTAGTAACTCTGATCCTTGGCGGGATCGGCCGCCTTCCGTAAGCGCCAGCGCCCGTCCTCAAAGGTGATGCGCGCGTAGTGACCCGTCGCGACGAAGGCCGCGCCCATCGCCTCGGAACGCTCCAGCAGCGCGCCGAACTTCAGGTGCTGGTTGCAGCGGATGCACGGAGAGGGCGTCTCTCCCGCCAGGTAGCCCTCGATGAAGGGCTCAATCACCGTCTCGCGAAAGGCGGCTTCGTGGTCCACCACATAGTGGGGAAACCCGAGCTCGAACGCCACGCGGCGGGCGTCCTGGAAATCATCCAGGGTGCAGCAGCGGCCCTCCGCGGAGCCTTGCCCCGTCTTATCGAAGAGCTGCAGCGACACGCCGACGACTTCGTATCCGGCGCGGTGAAGCAGGGCCGCGGCCACGGAGGAATCCACGCCGCCGCTCATGGCCACGGCGATGCGGTCCCCGGCCTTGAGCGAGGGATGCGCCTTCAGCGGCGCGAGGGCCTGCTCAAGGAGGCTCATCGGCGTCCGCCGGAGCTGAAATCAAGCAGCGGCGCGTTGCCTTTGTGAGCCTGCACCGTGCCGCAGACCTCCACGCACTCTCCGCAGTTGAAGCAGCCCTCGGCCACGCCAAAGACCATGTGCTTCTCCCGTGGATCCAGTTCCAGATGGCAGGCCTTGAGGCAGGCCTGGCAGGAGCCGCAGGCGTCCAGGCTGGCAGGGGTGTAGCGCGGGCGCAGGATGGTCTTAGGGTCGCCGCTCGAAGCCGCCATGGCCTGCCCCATCCCGTAGATGCACACGAGACGGCAGAAATGGAAGCGGACGAAGTAGCCCGCCAGCCAGCCCAGCAGGGCGGTGAACGCGATGAAGGCGAGCAAGAGCGTCTGCACCGGCCCGCCCGCGCCCCAGGGCGTCCGGAAGACCAGCGACAGCACCTTGCCGGGATCCCAGAAATACGCGGCGAGACTCAAGGCGAGGAGCGTCGGCGCGGCCACGAGCGTCAACGCCGCGCCGAGCCGCAACCCCCAGCGATGCAGCGGCGAGCGACGCATCCAGGCCGCCACGGTGCGGTTCTTCCCATCTCCGAACACCGTCCGTAGCCCATCGAAGAGCTCCACGGCGGTGCTGTAGGGACACCCCCACCCGCAGAAGACGCGGCCCTTCAGGTAGCTCAGGATCGCAAGCGCCCAGACGATGACGACGAAGGCGACCATCAGGCCCAGGGAGTAGGGCCAATCCAGCGGATAAGCGGTGCCGAAGTAAGTGACCGTGCGCGCGTCAATGTCCACCCGCATCAGGCCCAGCCAGGGGCAGAGCGTGTAGAGGAGGAGCAGGCCCACCTGCACGGTGCGTCGGAGCGCGTGGTAGCGCGGAGCGGAAGAAGAAGCGCCCATGACCTTCCAGTATGGAACGGATGGGCGGCCGCGTCCCGTTCAGGTTCGGAGTCTGGGCAGGCGCAGGAGCCCGAACCCCGCCAGGAACAGCATGGGCGCGAGAACGCCCCAGAGAGGCGGCAGCTCTCCCGCCTTGGCCGCGCCGCCAAAGAGCGTCTGGAGCCCCAGGAAGACGAGTCCGCCCACCAGTCCGAAGCCGATGGCCGCGCCCCGACCCGTGCGGGGCGCGGGGAAGGCGAAGGAAAGCATCCCGAAGAGCAGCAGCGGCCCCGCGAGCCAGCCCAGCAACCGCGACCAGAGCATGTGCGCCCGTTCGGAATCCGGAGCCCAGCGCTGCCAGGCCAGCAGGTCCAAAGTGCTCGCCTGGTCGGCCGTGGGCGCGTCCCTGAGCGTGCGATCGGGGAAGAGCTTGTCCGCCGCCGGTCCCTGGACGAAGCGGGAGGCGTCCCAGGGCAGCGCCTCAGAGAAGGTCTCTCCGTGGCTCCAGCGCAGGAGGATGGGCGCTTCGCCCGGCGCCTTCAAGGGGAAGCCCCACCGGCCCTCTGGCGAGAGATGCCACAACACCCCCGTCTGGCCCAGGTAGAGCCAAGGCTTCGCGCCTTGGACCGGCGCGGGCCGCTCGAGCATCTTGCGGTAGAGCGCGTCCGACTTCGCATCGGCCACCGGGGCGACCCAGGCCTGAAGGATGAAGGAGAAAGCCAGGACGGGCCCCCAGGCCCACTTCGCTTTCCAGAGCCATTGGACGAGGCTGATCCCGCCCGATTTCAGCGCCACCCACTCGAGCCGGATCGCGGCCTCGGAGAGGGCCAGCAAGCTTCCCAGCAGGAAGGCGATGGGCAGCACCACGGCGAGGAAGGGTGGCAGCTTCCATAGCCAGTACGCGAGAAAGGTCGTGGCGTGGACATGATGCTCGGAGAGATCCCCGGCGAGGTTCGCGTACTCCACCAGGAAGTCCAGGAGGAGCAAGGAGCCGAGCGCGGAAGCCCAGTTCCTCCACCACCCATAGGTGGCCCAGCGGAGAAAGACCCCAGATCTCGCGGAACGGTGATGGCGGAAGCGGTCCACCATGACTGTCCATGCCTGCTGACATTTCATCCAGAAGGGTTGAAACCGATGATAGATAGGGCGGACGACCCAGTGCCGGAAGTGCTTGGCCAACCGGCTGGGACGGTGGGGCTGGAGCCTCCGCCAAAGCAGTCCCGCGCCTAGGGCGAGAAAGACCAAAGGCAGCATGAGCATCGGAACAACCGATTGAGTCTTTCCAGCTTCATAGCTGTTTTCAAAGGCCCTTAGGAGAATGTAGTAGACGATGATCACCGCCATGCTCTTGAGAATGGCGCCCCCACGATAGAACCGGGGATGACCGAACCCAAGGGCGATGCCCAGGAGCAGAAGACCCGCGCAGGCGAAAGGCAGCGAGAAGCGCCGCACTAACTCCACCCGAGCTTCGCGGCTTGGCAGGCGCCAGACTTCCAGCGTCGGTCGGTTCCGAAGGGGGGTCGGGGGCAGAAGCTTGATGGCTGAGGGTAGGGCGAAGCGGAGAATCTGTTGTTCCTGCTTGATGTGGACGACCCCTTCGGTCCCGGGCTGCACCAGCACACCCTGGAGATCCTGAAGGCGTAGCTCCACTGCCGCCGAGCCGTCCGCGCCATGTTGGATGCTGTAGCTCAGTCCTCTTGCCACGATGTGACGCACCCCGGTGGGACCGGAATCCATCAGATGAACCTCTCCGAGAGAATCCACCCAAATGGAGGTATCCGGGCTTTTGGGCGGATACCAAGGTGGAGATCCAGGGCGCAGGAACCGGGTCCGCGCCTCATCCGCCATGCGGGCCCGGATGGCCTTCTGGACATTGGCCATGGCTGGCATCACCACATGGAAATTCAGGCTGGCCAGGATGACGAGAGAGGAAGCCAGGATGAACCAGGGCCGCGTCCAGGTTCTCGCGCCCGCGCCAAGCCCCTGGGCCGCGGTCAGTTCAGAGCCTTCCAGGAGCTGCTGCGTTCCCATGAGCCCACCCAGGACCGCCGCCATGGGTAGAACCATCCCGAGAATCTCAGGGAGCGAAGTGGCGAGGAGAGGTGGGAGCCAGCGAAGCGGCGCACCTTCGAGAAAGATCTCCCGAGAGATCTGGACGGTTTCGTTGGCCAGCAGAAGCAGGCCATAGAAGAGCAGTGCGCCGAGGATCGGCCAAGCCCAGCGGCGCAGGATGTAGCGGGTCAGGATCGGCACGGACAGCTTTCGATAATGTATATTATGTAACCTTGTTTCGAAATTAAGAATCCCGGCCTCATCCTCACAAGACCTTATGGGTCAAGAGATCGTGAATGTGGAGCACCCCTGCTGGAACCCCGTCTCCCCCGGCCACCACGAGGAAGGTCACCTTCCGCGCCTCCATCCGGGCGGCGGCTTCTACCGCCAGGATTTCGGGCCGCGTGGTGATCGGGTTCGGACTCATGAAATCCGAAGCCTTCAGCCCAAGAGGGTTCCGGCCCGTTTTCTCGGCCATCTTGAAGGCCCGGCGGATGTCCCCATCGGAAATGACTCCAATCAACTTGCCCGCTTCTTCCACGGTGGCCATGCCCAGGTGTCCCGCCGTGATGGCCTCCAAGACTTCGGTCGTCGGGGCCTGTGGGGCTAGCCTGGGCCAATCTGAATGCATCAAAGCTTCTACTTTCAATAGCCTGACACCAAGAGCTCCAGCGGGATGATTCAACGCAAACCCTTCCCGACTGAAGCCTCGCCGCTCCATCAGGGTGGCCGCCAGCAGGTCGCCCCAGATCAACTGAAGGGTGGTGCTCGCCATGGGAGCCAGGTCGAGGGGGCAGCCCTCCCCTTCCGGCATCCGATAGAGGAAGGTCCAGCGGGATGCCCGTCCCAGGCTGCTTTCCGGCTTGGAGGTGAGCGCGCCGATGGGCACCTCCAGCCGGAGCAGGCTTGGAAGGATGCGGACGACTTCCTCGCTCTCGCCACTGTTGCTGAGGGCGAGGACCGCGTCATCCGGCGTGACCATCCCCAGATCGCCGTGAAGCGCCTCGGCCGGATGCAGGAAGAAGGAAGGCGTTCCGGTCGAGGCGAAGGTCGCGGCGATCTTCTGCGCGATGAGCCCCGACTTGCCCATGCCCGTAAGCACGAGACGGCCCTTCAAAGCCTGCATCGCCTCGGCCCACTGCGTCACCTTGCTTGCGTCCCAAGTTCCCTGAAGATCTGTCAGCGCCGCCAACGCGGCCTGGATCACGCCCGCCCCGGCCGCATCCGAAGATGAACCCGGCGAAGCGGATGAAGTCGTCACAGGCGCACCATGAGTATTCACCCGGCCATGCTACCAGCCATCGCGATTCGGTCCCCTGCCCTGCGTGGGGTGGTCCCTGCAGGATTCGAACCCCTTGCCAGCATCGGCTCGCGCTTTTGACCGCTCCGACGCCCCACTGGGGCGTCGGAGCGGCGCGCTCACCGGCTGGCTGTCTCCGCCGGATGCAGGCTCCACCGGAGCCTGCTCCCGCTCGCCTCAGCTCGCGGAGGCGGAGCCTCCTCGCAGGTCCGAATCCTGAACGAACGCCTCTCTCGTTAGTGGTGGTCCCTGCAGGATTCGAACCTGCGACCAAGCGGTTATGAGCCGCCAGCTCTGACCGCTGAGCTAAGGGACCAGGGGCAGGCTAGCATGGCTCCCGCGCCACTTTCGCGCGTGACCGATCACCCTCCGCTTGCTACACTGCTCGTTCCGGCTGGGTAGCTCAGGTGGTTAGAGCGAGGGTCTCATAATCCCTAGGTCGGCGGTTCGAGTCCGCCTCCAGCCACCACGATTTGAACGGGCCGGGCTCTCCCGGCCTGTCTCATATTCGCGGAATCGAACCGCCGAGAAGCAGCGACGGGCGAGGAAAGGCGCCGACGGAGAGGCTCCAGTGGAGCCTCGGAGGCGCACGCCGCGCCCAGTCGCGCGCAAGGTTCGAGTCCGCCTCCAGCCACCACGATTTGAACGGGCCGGGCTCTCCCGGCCTGTCTTGTCTTTCCATCACCCGCCCACGGCCGCGCTGCGCCGCGCGCCATTCAGGACCTGCTCGTAGAGCGTCTCGTACTGGTCCACGACTGGGTCCTCCGCGAAGTCGCCGAGGGAGTGGACGCGGGCGTTCTCCCCCATGCGTTTCCGAAGGCCAGGTTCTTTCAGAATGCGGATCGCGGCCTCGGCCATGCCATCCACATCGCCCATCGGCCGGAGGAAACCATCCACGCCTTCGCGGATGACTTCGGGCACGCCGCCCACGGCCGCGGCGACGACCGGGACGCCGTAGGACATGGCTTCCAGCGCGGCGAGTCCGAAACTCTCCGTGGCGCTGGGAAGCAGGAAGAGGTCTGCGCAGGCCAGCACGGATCCCACATCCAGCTGCTTGCCCGTGAACCGGACTTCGGAGGCGAGGTCATGCTCACGGCAGTAGGTTTCGGCTTCGGCGCGATCCGGGCCGTCGCCCACCATCACGAGCCGCGCGGGGACTTCCTTCCGCACGCGCTCGAAGGTCTTGATGACATCCATCACCCGCTTCACCGGCCGGAAATTGGAGATGTGCACCAGGACCGCGCACTCCTTGGGCGCGAGCCACTCGCGGCACTTGGAGGCCGAAGGTTCGGGCGCTCGGACGAAGTTGGGGATGACCTCGATGGATTCGCCGACGCCGAAGGTGCGGATCGTCTCTTCCTTCAAGTAGCGGCTCACCGCCGTCACGCCGTCGCTTTCCCGGATGGCCAGCTTCACCATCGGGAGGTAGCTCGGGTCGCTGCCCACCACCGTGATGTCGGTGCCGTGGAGGGTCGTGATGACCTTCAGCTTTCCCTCCAGCGCCATGCGCGCCAGCAGCGCCGCGTTGGCGTGGGGGATGGCGTAGTGAGCGTGCATGATCTCCAGACCGTAATGTCCCGCCACATCCGCCATCTTGGACGCCAGGGCGATGCTGAAGGGCGAGCCTTCGAACAGCGGATAAGGACTCGCGGTCACTTCGTGGAAGCAGATGCGGTCTTCGAAACCCACCAGGCGAGGCGGCAAGGCGGGGCTGAGGATGTGCACCTCATGCCCCCGCGCGGCCAAGGCTTTGCCGACTTCCGTGGCCACGACGCCGGAGCCGCCGAAGGTCGCGTAGCACGAGATGCCGATGCGCATGGAAGCTCCTCCAGCCTTGTATGATGAACCTTTCGAGGTCGTCCAGCCATGCTGCTGTTGATCCAGATCGCTTCCTGGGCCATCCGGGCCTGGGTGATCCTCATCTTCGCCTGGGCGATCATGAGCTGGTTCCGGCCCGATCCCAGGAACCCCGTGGTGCGCATGATTGACGCGCTGGTGGAACCGATCATGCTGCCTTTCCAGAAGCTCATCCCGCCTCTCGGGGGCCTGAGCCTGGCGCCCCTGGTCGCCATCCTCGTGTTGGAATGGATCAACGAATTCTTCCTCCGCGCCCTCGCGCGCTAGGTGACGCATGAAGTTCACGCCCATTGACATCCAGCGCCGGGAATTCACGAAGACCTTCCGGGGGATTGACGAATCCGAAGTGCGGGCCTTCCTGCACGAGATCTCCACGGACTGGGAAGAGCTGCTGGCGGAGAACCAGCGGCTCAAGGAGGAACTCCTCGAATCCCGCGAGCGCCTGCGTCAGTACGGCGAGCAGGACCGCATCTTCCGCGAAACCCTGCTCCAGGCGCAGCGCACCCGCGAGGATGTGCTGGATACCGCCAACCGCGAGAAGGAGATCGTCCTCAAGGAGGCGCAGTTCAAGGCGGACGAGATCGTCCGCGAAGCCCAGCAGCATGTGGTCGAGATCGAGGTCCAGATCCGCAACATGAAGATGGAGCGCCTGCGGATGCTCCAGGATCTGGAGAACCTGCTGGAACGCACTCGTCGCTTCGTCCAGCAGGAGGCGCCCGACCTCTACGCCCCCGCTCCGCCGACCCTCAACCTCGAGCATCTGGACTTCAGCCATCTCGAGGAAGGCAAACCCAAGATGCCCCGTTCCTGAGCAGGAAACCCATGACCGAACACGCCGTCATCCTGAAATGCCTCCGCAGCCCCGTGGGCAAGTTCCAAGGGGCGCTTTCCCCGCTCGCCGCGCCGGACTTGGCGGCCCAGGTGGTGAGGCGGTTGCTGGCCGAGGTACCCGGGGCGGCTCCCGGCGAGGCCATCTTCGGGAATGTGCTCAGCGCCGGCGAAGGTCAGGCTCCCGCGCGCCAGGCCGCCTTGCGGGGCGGGCTCCCCTCGTCCACGGCCGCCCTCACCATCAACAAGGTATGCGGCTCGGGTTTGAAGGCCATTCAGCTCGCCGCCAGCGGCGTCCTGCTCGGCGATCACGAGGTCATCCTCGCAGGCGGCATGGAGTCCATGTCCAACGCGCCGTACCTTCTGCCCAAGCTTCGCGCGGGCGCGCGCATGGGCAACACGAGCGCCATTGATTCCATGACCTTCGACGGCCTCCATTGTGCCATGACGGACCAGGCCATGGGCGCCACGGGAGAACTGGTGGCTTCGAAGTACGCCGTCACGCGGGAGATGCAGGATGCTTGGTCTCTCGAGAGCCATCGCAAGGCCATCGCGGCCATTGAGAGCGGCGCCTTCAAGGCCGAGATCGTGCCCATCGCCGTGCCCGGCAAGAAGGGCGAAGTGATGGTGGACACGGACGAAGGCCCCCGAGCGGACACTTCGCTCGAAGCCCTCGCCAAGCTGAAGCCGGCCTTCAAGAAGGACGGCACCGTGACGGCCGGCAACGCGCCCTCCGTCAACGATGGCGCGGCTGCTGCCCTGGTCACGACGGAGTCCTACGCCAAAGCGCACAACCTGCCCACCCAGGCCCGCATCCTGGGCTGGACCACGGCGGGCCTGGACCCCGAGTGGGTGACGATGGCCCCCGTGCCCGCCATCCAGAAGCTGCTGCCGAAGGTGGGTTGGACCCTCGCGGATGTGGATCTGTGGGAGATCAACGAGGCCTTCGCCGTGCAGCTCGTCGCCACGGTCAATGAACTGAAGCTGCCCGTGGATCGCGTCAACATCCACGGCGGCGCCGTCGCCCTCGGACATCCCATCGGGGCCAGCGGCGCCCGCGTGATGGCCACGCTGCTCAACGCCCTGGAGCGGACGGACAAGCGCCGCGGCGTCGCCGCGCTCTGCCTCGGCGGCGGCAACGCCATCGCGATGGCGGTCGAGCGAATCTGACGATTCGTCATTTGCATCTTGGCGGCGGCGCGTTCGAGGTCCATCCTCTTCGGCAGGAGGCACCATGCCGAGCCGTCGCCCTGAGGTGAGCGAATTCCCCACTTCCCACGCGCCCTATGTGAATGAGGTGCCGGACGGCGACATCCTCGAGACGCTGCGGCGCCAGGGGGAGGAGATCAAGGGCATGCTCGGCTCCCTTCCGGAATCCATGGGCGGGCACCGCTACGCGCCTGGCAAGTGGAGCATCCGCGAGCTGCTTGGCCATGTGAACGATGCGGAAAAGTGCTTCGAACATCGCGCGTTCCGTTTCAGCCGGGGAGACGCTTCACCCCTTCCGGGGTTTGACGAGGACGCCTATGTGGCGGCATCCCGGTTCGATCTGCGGACGCTGGCCGATCTCGGGGATGAGTTCGCCCACCTCCGGGCCGCGACGCTGGCGACGCTATCCCACCTGTCCACGGAAGCCTGGGACCGCCGTGGCATCGCCAACGGCAAGGAGTGCTCGGTGCGCGCCCTCGCCTTCGTCATCGCCGGCCACGCCCAACATCACCTGCGCGTGCTCAGGGAGCGCTACCTAGGCCAATAGGCCGTCCCCGCATGGGACACTGAACCCATGCTTGCTCCGCAAACCCCTCCGCCCTTCCCGCTCGCCTGGGGATTTTCGACCAAGCTGGATGAGCCGGCCCTCCTTCCAACGGCTCGCCTGAGCCAAGTCCACGGCTGCGGCGTGGTGGAAGCGGGCGACGAGGTGAAGGAGGCCGATGGCGCATGGACGACCACGCCGGGTCGCCGCATCGGCGTGCGCGTCGCGGACTGCGTGCCGATCCTCCTTGCGGGACCGCTGATGGACGGAAGGCCCTGGATCGCTGTGCTGCACGCGGGATGGCGCGGCGCGACCGGCGGCATCCTTCGCCGAGGTGTTTCGGTCTTCCGGGAGCTTGGCGGTGAGCCGAGGAACCTGTCTTACGCCTTCGGACCCGCGATCCAGGCCTGCCATTTTGAGGTGGGCGAAGAGGTCATCGCCGCGGCTCAGGCCGATCCGGCGTGGCGCGACGACCTTCGCAGCGAAGGCCCAAGGGGCAAGCCCCATCTGGACCTTCACGGGTTTCTGCGCGCCCAAGCGAAGGATCTGGATCTCGATCCATCCAAGGACGGATCCCTCCCACTCTGCACCCTGTGCCAGACGGAGCTGCTCTGGTCCTACCGCCGGGGCGACACCAAGGCCCGACAGTGGGGATGGGCAGAGATCCTCGCGTAGAATGGAAGCATGTTGAACATCTTCGCCGCCAAGGCGGCTCAGACCTCTACTCGCGAGTCTGAGTCCCCCCGGTTGGAAACCGGCGAATCCTTCTGAGGTCTCCTGGCTTGCTCAATATCACCGATATCCGCATCAGCCCCATCGCCAACGACGACAAGCTCCGCGCCTATGCCGCCATCGTGCTGGAAGGCTGCTTCCTGGTCGGCGATCTGCGGATCCTGGAAGGCGAGGACGGCTACTTCATCGCCATGCCGTCCCGTCGCAAGCGGGACGGGAGCTACAAGGACATCGCCTATCCTCTGAACAACGAGGCCCGGGAGTTCCTGGAGCGCAAGGTGCTCGAAGCCTTTGAGACCGCGACGGGCAAGCGCGCCATCGCCCGCGCCGAGGAGAACGGCGTCGTGCGCCCCGACCTCCTCAGCGTCGAGGAATTCGGATTCACGCCCAAGCAGAATCCCTGAACCGATCAAGGGCCCTCACGGGCCCTCATGTTGGTTGGGGAGGAAGGATTCGAACCCTCGATACGCAGGATCAAAACCTGCTGCCTTACCACTTGGCTACTCCCCAAGCGCAAGAAGAAATCCTAGCGCGGACGGGGGA
>CAZKIM010000061.1:0-2136 GCA_964552855.1 uncultured Solibacteraceae bacterium
ACGGCGAGGAAGGACATGAGGCCGCTGCTCTTGCCGCCGCCGGAGAGGGGCTCTTCCGCGCCGCGGATGCGGGAGAAGTTGGAGCCGGTGCCCGAGCCGTATTTGAAGATGCGGGCCTCACGGGTCCAGAGGTCCATGATGCCGCCCTCGTTCACGAGGTCGTCGCTGACGCTCTGGATGAAGCAGGCGTGGGGCTGGGGGCGTTCGTAGGCCGAGGTGGAGTTCACGACCGTGTCGGTCGCGGGGTCCACATACTTGTGGCCCTGGGCGGGGCCACTGATGCCGTAGGCGTAGTGCAGCCCGGTGTTGAACCACTGGGGGCTGTTCGGCGCGCACATCTGCTGGGCGAGCATGTAGGTGAGCTCGTCGTAGAAGGCCTGGGCATCCTCGGTCGTGTCGAAATAGCCGTTCGTCTCGCCCCAGTGGCGCCAGCACCCGGCGAGGCGGTGGAAGACCTGACGGCTGTCGGTCTCGCCGCCGTTGTTGGCGTCAATGCCTTTGCGGCGGAAATACTTCTGCGCCAGGATGTCCACCGCCACCTGGGACCAGGACTCGGGCACCATCACATCCTTCGCCTCGAAGACCACGGTGCCGTCCAGCTTGGAGATGCGGCTCGTGCGGGGCACGAAGGCGATGCCCTTGAGGGGGTCCTGTCCGGCGCGGGTGAAGTGACGGGCGATCTTCATGGCGGGGTCCTCGTGGTTCGGGGGGATGAGGATGTGAAGAAATGTGAAGACTTGCTGGGAAGGGGTGGCCACGGCCCGAAAAGAAGCGAAAAACCTTCCCACCCCTAGGATCGGGCGGTTCTCGGCTTCCTCAAGGGATAGTGTCGGATGACAAGGATCACCCCAAGATGTAGGGGTGTCAAGGGTCTCCTGGCGGATTTTTACCGGAGGCGAAAACCCCCCGTCTGCCAAGCACTTGGAGCGGCGCTTGGAGCGCCATTTGGACCGGGAGGCCAGAGGCCCTATCCTGGAGGAGCCGGGCCCCATGCATCGGGTCGCGACGAACCGGGTCAGGTCGGAAGAAGCAGCCCTAAGTCGCTCCCCCGAGTGCCGTGGTAAGCCCGGTTTTTTCTTTACGGCTACCGGCTTCCGTCCACCGGCTACCGCAGGCCTCGCCCTGGTTTCCGGTAGTCGAGAGCCGGGGGCCGGTAGCCCGACCTCAGCGCGTGCAGAACCGGCTTTCGGCGGGCTCGATGTAGCGCTTCTCGCCGCTGGCTTGGTCGTAGCTGTGGAGGAAGCGCAGGGGCGGCGAATAGAGGTGCAGGCTCACGGCGGGGACGGCGCCCTGGTTGGAGACTTCGTGGATGGTCTGCTGGCTTTCCACGGTCACCTGGCCCGTGCCGAGCACGGCGTCGGTTTTGTGCTCCAGGCCGCGTCCGGCGGGAGCGCGGTAGGTCCGCTCGGTGAGCTCGCCCATCATCACGAGCGTCGAGCCCCAGGACGCGCCGTGGTCGTGGATGGCGGTCTTCTGGCCCGGCAGCCAGCAGAGCATGAGGATTTCCCAGGAGCGGTTCAGGAAGAGGCGGCGGCGCAGGTAGCAGTCGGCTTCGAAGGCCAGATGGCGGCCCATGACGGACCAATCAATGCGCGTGTGCCGCAGCGCCCCGAGCACGGCCCGCTGCTGCTCCGCCGTGGGGCCTTCCTCGCCGCAGTCGGGCAGGGGCCAGCCCAGCGTGGCGGGGCAGAAGATGGAAGCCAGCGTCGCGTCGCTCAAGGGGCCTCGGTGGTCGGAAAGGGGATCGCCTTCATTCTAGCGTCCCGCCCGGCAGGCCCGGTAGAGCGGACAGGGCTCGCAGGTGGCCTTCCGCTTCACGCCGGGGCAGTCGCCGAGGATGCCCAGGTGGGACAGGGCGAAGTCGTACTTGAGGGGATCCTCCGCATCGCAACGGCGGAGCGCGGCGGAGATCTCCTCCGCCATGCGGCCATCGGGCGTGGCGCGGCTGGAGAGGCGCACGAAGCGGGCGACCCGGGCCACATGGGTGTCCACGGGAATGACGAGGGCCGACTTCGGATAGCGCTTCCAAAGGCCCAGATCCGGCCAGCCTTCCCGCGCCATCCAACGCAGGAACATGCGCATGCGCTTGCAGGCCGACCCTTCGGCCGGGTCGGGAAGGCTGAAGCGCAGGCCGTA
>CAZKIM010000061.1:2236-9566 GCA_964552855.1 uncultured Solibacteraceae bacterium
TGAGCATGGGCGCGACGCGACCGTAGGCGAGGCTCGCCGCGAGCCAGGCGCTCACCTCCCGATCCGACGGATCCTGGAAGGCCAGCGGCACGGCGATGGGATCGAGGCGCAACGCCTCCGGCGTGTCGTAGCGCAGACGCAGGGCCTCGAGCTGCTCCCGGAGCTTGGTCATGGCCGTTTCACTTCGAAGACCCGATGCCGATGTGCAGGGTGCCCTTGCCCGCCCACACGGGCGCGAAGGCGCCTTCGAACTGCGGCGCGTTCTTGAGGTGGCAGGCCGCGCAGGCATTGTCCAGGCCCGCTTGTCGCCAGGTGACGCGGCCATCCACGCCCGCCTGGCCCCACACCCAACCGCCCTGTTCGTGACTCATCCAGAACCAGCCGAGTCGCTTGCCGTCCTGGTTCAGGGCCTCCTTCACCAGCTGGGAGCCATCGGGCCAGGGCTGGAACTGGTTCGCGTCCAGCGCGGCGGCGGCGTCGGGATTGAGCCAGGTGCGCTGCCAGGCGCCCCGGTGCGGCCCCGCGAAACTGGGGCGGACCCCGCCGATGGGCTGCCAGGCGGCAAGATCCGGGATGCGGGTGGGGTCCGGCGGCGGGGGCGCGGGCTTCCGGCCGCAGGCCAGAATCGTCAGCAACGACGCGGCTGCGAGGAGAACGGGAAGGGCGGGGCGGCCGGGCATGCCTTCATTGTGAGGCCGGTCACGGCATTTCGCTTCGGTTCCAGAGGGTCATCCCTTACACTAATTCGTTGGGGAGATCCCCATTTAAGGAGCAAGACTCGTCCATGGCCGGATTCGGTAGCCTCGCCAACCTCGCGAAGATCCTTGAAGATGCCTCGAAACCCGATTCCTCCGTGCGCGAGGATCGCGAACGCCGCAAAGCCGTCCTGAAGAAGGGCACCACCGCTTCCCTCCGCCGCGCCGTGGATCCGAAGCGGAAGGCTTGGCATGAGCGCCGCCTGAAGGCGCTCGCCGTGAAGTCCGAGAAGAAGGACGAGGCTGAAGTCGAAGCCCCCTCTCCCGTGCAACTCGCCAGCCGCGCCGCCACCAAGACCGTGGCCACGGCCCTGAGCGGTTCGCTCCTCCAGACGCTGGCCGCCGCCAAGGACGCCAAGCCCAAGGAAGGGAACAAGCGCGCCGAGGCCTGGAAGCGCAAGCCGGGCGACCCGCTGTTCTAGGTTCATCCCGATCTGAATGAGAGAGGCCCGCGTTCGCGGGCCTCTCTCGTTTCTCAGCTAGATCGCATCAGACCGCGGCCGCGACTTTGTATTTCCGGCCGATCCAGGTCGCCGCGAGGGGCTTCTCCAGTTTGCTGGAGCGGAGCTCGCCCACGGAGAAGAGCGCGAGATCCAGCACCGGCGTCGCCGCATCGAGAGTGCCGTCGCCGAGGCGGGCCTCAAGCTCGGTCTTCGGAATCGCCCGCAGGCCCGACGCGGTTCGGGCGAGCACGGCCGTCGTGGGGTCCACCCGGCCAAGCGCCAGCTCTTCCAGCGTCCGGTTCACCTTCCGCATCATGCCGTCAATGGCGCAGCCGCTGGGCGCGGTGGTCATCGTCGGTTCGGCGAGGGCGACGAGGCGGCCATCCAGCAGCGTCCACGCGCCCGCGTACTGCACGCCCTTGTGCCGCCATTCGGCGACGAAGCCATCCATGGCCGACGATAGCCGTTCGAGAGCGGCGGCTTCCGGCGCGGGTTCCAGCGCGATCAACCAGAGGCGGGCGTCATCAGGGAGGGCATTCAGGGCGTCAAGGCTCATGCCCCCATTCTACGCCTTCAGGGCGCGAGGGCCTCGTCCCGCAACCGGGGAAGGAGATCCCGCAAGGTTGCGGCTCGCAGATCCGCCTGCAGGCGTTCCCGGTCGGGGCCGACGGCCGCGAAACGCCAGGTCACCTCCGGCCTGAGTCGCGAAGCCCGCTGGAGGCAATCCGCATCGTCCCGGGTATCGCCGACGAAGAGCACTTCCTGCGGACGGAAATCCTCCACCAACTGAAGCAGGCCTCCGGGTTCGGGTTTTCGCAAATGGGGCGCGGAATCGCAGACGCCGGGAAGGCGGAAGCCCAAGGACGCCCAGGCTCGTTCCAGCTCTTCGGGTGGGCGGCCCGTGAGGATGGCGACATCCCATCCTTCGAGGTTCAATTCCTCCCGCGTGATGAGCGGCCGCTCCAACGCCGCCGTCTCGGCGTAGTGGCGGCGCACCGCGCGGCAGGCCTCCGGCTCGAGCTCGTCCATGCGCGCTTCCAGTCGAGCGTCCAGTGCCGGGAAGCCAAGGCCTTCGGCCTTTTCCAGCCGCGGCAGGAGATCCAGGCCGTCCCCGCCTTCCGATAGCGCGAGCGCGCCCGCCGTGAGTCGGAAATCGTTGTTGAAGCCGCCCACTCGCTTGAAGGCCAGGAAGTGCGCCTTGGACCAGGGAAGCCGCGGCCTCAGATCCCGCAGCGCGAGCCGCACCGCTTCGGCGAAGCTCTCCGACGCATCAAGCAGGACGCCGTCCATGTCCAGCGCGAGAAGACGCCGGGAGTGAGGGCCGGGGTGGTTCAGGCCGAAGCCACGAGAGCAGGACGGAAGAGGGCGGGGGTCCGGATCGGTTCGGTGGCTTCGGCCCAGGTCCACGCGGACCGGTCGGCGAGAAGGGCTTTCACGAGCTCCACATGGAGCGCGTGGCCCGCGGCCTGGGCTTCGATCAGGCCCAGGAGTGGCGCGCCCAGCAGGGCGATGTCGCCCAGGAGGTCGAGGATCTTGTGGCGCACGGCTTCATCGTGGAAGCGCAGGCTCTCGTTGAGCGGGCCTTCCGCGCCGTAGACCACGGCGTTGTCCAGGCTGCCGCCCAGAGCCAGGCCTTGGCTGCGCATCCAGTCAATCTCCTGCTCCAGGCAGAAGGTCCGGGCGGCGCCCACTTCGGCGCGGTACTTCTCGGGCGTCAGCGTCAGCTCGCGGCTTTGGCGACCCAGCGAGGCGAGGGGGAAATCAATGGTGTAGCGCACGCGCAGGCCATCGTAAGGACTCACGCGGATGCGCTTGCCGCCGCGATCCACTTCCACCGGGCGCAGCACCTTGAGGAAGCGGCGCGAACCGTTCAGGCCGCGCACGCCAGCCTGGAGAATGGCCTCCAGCCAAGGCCGTGCGCTGCCGTCCAGGATGGGCAGTTCGATATCCGTTCCTTCGCCTTCCACCTCAATGACCAGATGCTCGACTTCGAGGCCGACGAGGGCGGACAACAGGTGCTCGATGGTCTGGAGCCGCACGCCGTCCTTCACGAGCGTCGTGGCAAGTTGGATATCGCCCGCGAACTCGGCGGAGACGGGAATCTCGACGCCGCTGCCCAGGTGCTTGAATACGAGGCCGGTGGGCTTGGTCACGGGCACGAGGCGGACGCTGGAGGGCCGGGCGCCGTGCAGCCCATGACCCGAGATCGTGATCTCGCGAGCCAGGGTCTGGGGCGTGGTGGCGCGGGGCATGGACATCCTCGCGAGAATTCAAGCGAGGGTCATGCCAGTCATTCAATTGTTGAAATATATTGAATTGAATCGAATGGATGAACGCCCCTTTCGCTGCCGTCACGCCACAGGGTGTGGTCAGAGCCGTGCCCAGTCCTCGGGTGTGGTCACTTTGAGGTTGGCGCTGGTGGAGGGGATGACTTTGACGCGGAGGCCGAGGCGTTCGAGGAGGGCCACATCGTCGGTGCCGGTGAAGTGTTCGCGGGCGGCGGCGGCGAAGGCATCGCGCCAGGTGGCGAGCCTGGCGACCTGGGGGGTCTGGGCGCGGTAGAACTGCTCGCGGGGTTCGGTGGCGACGATGCGCAGACGCGAATCCACGCGCTTCAGCGTATCGGTGCAGGGCTCGGCGAGGACCGCGCCATCCCAATGCTCCAACGCGTCCAGCGCGGCGTGGATGGGGTCCACGGGCGGAAAGGGGCGCACGCCATCGTGGATGAGCACGGCGGCTTCGGGCTCATCGGGCAGCGCCGCGAGCGCGGCGGCGACGGAGGCTTGGCGCGTGGCCCCGCCCACGGTCACGAACACCGGCACAGGGAAGGGCCAGCCTCGGACTTCGTCCACGCGATCCTCGGGCACGGCGAAGGCGAGCCCGGCGAAGGCGGGCATGCCCCGGGTGAAGAAGGCCTCCGCGGTCGCGCGGAGCAAGGGCTTGCCGTTCCATTCGCGGAACTGCTTGGGCACGCCGCCGCCCATGCGCAGGCCCTGGCCACCGGCGGGAATGGCGAGGTAGGCGCGCATTACAGGCCCAACAGCTTGCGGGCTTCGCCTTCGAGACGGTCCAGCAGCGCCTCGTCCGTGCGGCTCTGGAGGTAGACCTTCAGCTTGGGCTCGGTGCCGCTGGGGCGGAAGGCCGCGAAGGCGCCGCTCGCGAGGCGGAATTTCAGCACATTGCTGCGCGGAATCTCCTGCGCCACCTCGCGGCGATCGGGGCGGTCGAGGATCGGCTCAGTGATGCCGCGTCCGTGGAATTCGCCGCTCTGGAAATCCTCCCAAGCTTCGACCGCTTCGCCGCCGAGGCTCGTCAAGCCCGCCGTGCGGATGCGCGCCATGGCCTCATTGAACCGCTGCGCGCCGCCGGGGCGCGGATCTTCGAGGTTGACGAGGCGGTTGTGGAAGACGCCCACCTGCTTCTGGAGGAAGCGCACGGCGTCGAAGGGACCCATGCCCAGCGCTTTGTAGTGGCCGATCATCTCGCCGACGGCGAGGCTCGTCGCCACGCCGTCCTTGTCGCGCAAGCGGTCGCTGAGCAGCATGCCGAAGCTTTCTTCCGCGCCGAAGGCGTAGGACTCGCCCACTTCCACGAGCCGGTCCATGCAGGCGGCGATGTTCTTGAAGCCGGTGAGCGTCCACATGACTTGAAGCCCATGGACCTTGGCGACCTCCGCCAGGAAGTCGCTCGTGACGACGGTGCTGACGACGACGCCCTTGAGCCCGCCGAAGCGGCAGAGGTAGTCCAGCGTGAGCGCGGCGAGGTCGTTGCCGCTCATCAGCTCCCAGGCCCCGTTGCGCTTGGCGACGACGCCGATGCGGTCCGCGTCGGGATCATTGGCGAGGATCACTTCGGTGCCGAGGGTCGCCGCTTCGTCGAGCGTCGCGCCGTAGGCGGCGATCTCCTCCGGATTCGGTCGCGGCGCCGTGGGGAAGGTGCCGTCCTGCACGCTCTGGGCCTTGGCGGCCTCCAAGGGAAGCTCGGCGGCCTTGAAGAAGTCCGGGACGAAAGCGCCGCCGGTGCCATGGAAGGGCGTGTAGAGCAGCTTCGCGGGGGCGAAAGGCTGGGGGTGGCGACGCAGGCTGAGCGCGAGGTCCGTGTAGGCGGATTCCACTGCGGACGGAATCGGCTGGATACGCGTCGCGTCGGCCTTCGCAGGCTCGGGCACGAGGGGCAGCTTGGCCATCTCCGCTTCCACTTCCGAATCCCAGGGCGACACGAGCTGCGCGCCGCGGTCGTCGTAGGCTTTGTACCCGTTGTAGGCCTTCGGATTGTGGGAGGCGGTGAGGATGACGCCGCAGGCCGCGCCCAGCTCGCGCATGGCGAAGCAGAGGAAGGGCGTGGGCAGCGGACGGTTGCCGAGGTAGACCTCGTAGCCCGCCGCGGCCAGCGTCCGCGCGGCTTCTTCTCCATAGGCCTTCGAGTTGAGCCGCGTGTCGTAGCCCACGAGGGCGATCCGCTTGCCCGGCGCGCGGCGTTGGGTGACAGTCACGAGCGCCATGGTCGCGCGCCGCACATTCACCGCGTTCATGCGCTTCAGCCCTGCGCCCATGAGGCCACGGAGTCCGCCCGTGCCGAAGGCGAGCGGTTCAGAGAAACGGTCGTCCAGCTCTGCAAGCGCAGTCGCATCACCGCCCTCCGCCGATGCTACAAGCGGTTCAAGCTCCAACCGAAGCTCGGCCTCAAGATGAGGCGCGGAGAGGTAGTCGTGGGCGGCTTGGAGGGACATAAGGACTCTTAAAGTTGAACCGCAGATTACGCCGATTACGCAGATTGAGCAGCTTTTGAATCTGCGCCCTTCTGCGGAATCTGCGGTTTAAAAACCTTTATGCTCCGCCCAGCGCGATGTCGTCCAGCAGGATGCTCAGGCCCGCGCTGGAACCGTACCAGCGCAAGTCGTCGCCTAGGGCGGCGATGCGGGTGAGGAAGTCCCGCAGGTTGCCGGCGAAGGTGATCTTGTCCACGGGCTCCGCGAGCGCGCCGCCGCGGATGCGGAGGCCGCTGGCGCCCACGCTGAGGTCGCCGCTGACGGGGTCCACAGTGTGAAGGCCCATGAGCTCGGTGATGAGCACGCCGCCTTCGGCCTGCTTGAGAAGGCTGGCGAGGGTTTCAGCTCCGGTTTTGGGCATGAGGTTGAAGGTGGTCACGCCTGGATTGGAGCCGAGGCCGCGGCCCGCGCTGGCGGTGGGCATCTGGCCCATTTCGGCGGCGCTGCGGAGCGTGTGCAGGTAGGTCTTTAGTACGCCGCCCTCGATGAGCACATTGCGGCGCGTCGGCAGGCCTTCGCCATCCCAGGGCTCGCTGCCGAGGGCCGCGCTGCCGTCGCGCATCACGAGACGGCCATCGTCCACTAGCGTGAGCAGCGGCGAGGCGATGGTCTGTCCCAGCTTGCCCGCGAAGAGGCTGCGGCCGCGCGATACCGACTCAGCGCTGAGCATGCCCGTGACGATGCCGAGCAGATCCACCGCCACTTCGGGATGGAGCACCACGCGGTACTTGCCGGCGGGAAGCGATTTCGGGTTGAGCTTCAGTTCGCCTTTGCGAGCGGCTTCCGCGCCGATGGCGGTGAGATCGAGGTTGGGCGTGCGGCCCATGTCCCAATGCCACGACGCCTGGCGATCCTCGCCTTCGGCCACGGCTAGCTCGATGGAGGCTGCGGCATAGTTGCCGAAATCGGCGGCGCGGACGCCTTTCTGCGTGAGCAGCAGGCTGGCGCCGATGCCGTCGCTCCAGGAGGATTCGCGGATGGCGGAGACCTTCGGCGAAGCCTTGCGCGCTTCAGCTTCAAGCCGCAGGGCGCGCTCGATGCGATCCTGGGGCGAGAGGGACTCCAAGCCGGCGTTGAAGCGGCTAGGCAGGTCGTCGGTTCCCGAAGGCTCCGCCTGACGCAACCACTTGTCCTCGTCGCCCAGCGCCGCCAACTCGAACGCGGTGGTGAAGAGTTCCTTGAAGTCGGCGCGGGAGAGGTCGGTGCTGGTGGCGAGGCCCGTGCGGCCGCCGCGCAGCACGCGCACGCCGAGCCCGCCGCGCTTGGATCGGGTCAGGTCCTCCAGCGCGCCGTTCTGAACCTTCGCCTTGTTGCCGCGGGAGACGGAAAGGTAAGCCTCCGCGCCATCCGCGCCCAGTTTCACG
>CAZKIM010000061.1:9666-11738 GCA_964552855.1 uncultured Solibacteraceae bacterium
AGGGGTTCGGCCGTGCCGCCCACGACCAGCGCGGGGCAGAGGATGGTGGGCAGGGCGTCGCTGACGGGCACGCCCTGGCCGTCCTTGCCGCAGGTGCCGATGTCGAAGTGTTCCAGGTCGTGGCCGATGCGCGTGAGCTGCTGCAGCACGGCGGGGCCCGCGCCGCTGAGCGTCGCGTTCTTCACGGGGTATTTCAGCTCCCCCTTCTCGACCCAGTAGCCCTCCTTCACCTCGAACACGAAGTTGCCCGTGACCGTGTCCACCTGGCCTCCGCCCATGTGCTTCACGAAGAGGCCGCGATCCAGATCCGCGAGGATCGCTTCAGGCGCTTCGCTGCCCGGCGCGAGGAAGGTGTTCCTCATGCGGGGGATGGGCAGGTGCTTGTAACTTTCGCGGCGGCCATTGCCCGTGGGCTCGACGCCCATCTTGCGCGCGGTCTTGCGGCTCTGGAGGTACTGCTTGAGGATGCCGTTCTCGATGAGCACGACGCGCGTGGAGGCGTTTCCCTCGTCGTCCACGGCCGCGCTGCCGCGCTTGTGGGGCAGGGTGCCATCGTCCACGATGGTCACGCCTTCCGCGGCGACTTTCTGGCCCAACTTGCCCGCGAAGGCGCTCATGCCGGCGAGCGCGAGGTCCGCTTCGAGGCCATGGCCGCAGGCTTCGTGGATCATGGTGCCGCCCGCGCTGGAGCTGAGGACGACGGGGAAGGTGCCCGCGGGCGCGGGCTGCGCGTCGAGCGCGAGCACCGCGAGACGCGCGGCTTCCTTGACGGTCGCTTCCACGCGGTCATCCGCGAAGAGCTCGAAGCCGCGCATCTCGCCGAGAGCCTGGTAGCCGGTCTGGAGGCGCTCGCCGTTCTCGTCCTTGGCGCCCGTCGTGATGCTCAGGCGCAACACGCCCTGCACGCGGCGGTCCTCGCTAAGCCGGGCGGCGGTGGCGGCCCCACCATCACCTTCGGCAGAAGCGACCCACACGCTCTGGGTGCTGTCGCCGTAACCCACGGAGACCTGACGCAGCGCGCCGGGCCGGAGCGCTTCGGTGGCTTGGCGGGCGAGGGCTTCGGCGCGCTTCACCAGCGCGACCTTGGCGGTGAGGGACACCGTGGAGGGATCTTGGATGACCGGACTCGGCGTCGGCACGGCGATTGGCTTCAAGGCCGTCACGGCCACGGCTTTCCCCGTTCCCGGCGCGGCGAGGGTGCGGGCAGCCTCCAGCAATTCCTCAAGGCTCGGCGAAATGAGATCGGCGAAGCGCGTCGTCTCGCCTTCCATCACGCGCAGGCCCACGCCCAGCGTTTCGGAAACCACCAGATCTTCCATGCGCCCATCGTCCATGCCGAGGGCGTTGGCGCGGCGGCGCTCCACGAAAGCTTCGGCGTAGGAACCGCCCTTCGAGAGCAGGGTTTCGAGCACCAGCCGGAGCTGGTCGGGGCTGAAGGGCGCGTCCATCAAGGATCTCCAGGCCCGCGCGCGGCGGGCCTTCCAGTGTGCCAGAACCTCGGCCTCAGCTTGAGCGAGGATGCCTTCCAGGTCGCGGCCATCGTTAGGCACCACGAGGTCCGCGTGCAGGGCGCGCTCGGCCGCGTGGACCTGAGCGCGGAGGCGCGCGCGGGCCGCCGCTTCACTCAGGCCATCCCGTGCCGCGAGTCTCGCCACCCGGATCGCTTCCGGCGCGTCCACCACCCAGAAGGCGTCGAAATGATGGGCCTTGCTTCGCTCCACCCAAAGCGCCGCATCCAGGACGGCGCCCTTCGTCCCTTTCGGCAACGCCGCCAGCCGCGCCGCCCGGAGCGCCTCGATGCGCGGGTGGAGGAGGCCTTCCAGCTCCCGTCGCCTTGCATCGTCGCCGAAGATCACGCGACCGAGCGCGGCGCGGTCGAGCGAGCCGTTCGAAGCCAACACGCCCGCGCCGAAGGCCGCCACCACTTCCGCGAGTCCGTCGCTCCCCGACGCCACCGCCTCCCGCGCCAGCTCATCCGCGTCAATGAGCGCCCACCCCCGCGCCTCCAGCCACCGCCCCACGAAGCTCTTCCCCGCGGCAATGCCGCCGGAAAGGCCGAGGAGGGGGAAGGG
>CAZKIM010000062.1:0-9437 GCA_964552855.1 uncultured Solibacteraceae bacterium
GCGCCGTTGAGGCGGGGGTCGCAGCCGGTTTCGTAGGCGCGTGGGAGATCGGCTTCGGAGAGGCCTTCGGCGCCGCCGAGGCATTCGGTGACATTCTCGCCGGTGAGCTCGATGTGGATGCCGCCGAGGAAGGAACCGTGGGCGCGGTGGAGTTCGAAGGCTTGGCGCAGCTCGGAGAGGATCGCGTCGAAGCTGCGGGTCTTGAGGCCGCTTCCGGCGGTTTCGCCGTTGCCGTGCATGGGGTCGCTGCTCCACACCACCACTCGGCCCGAGCGCCGCACGGCGGAGATGAGCGGGGGGAGAGCCTCGATGATGCGGCTCGCGCCGAAGCGCGTGATGAGCGTGATGCGTCCCGGCTCCTGGTGGGGATCCAGGCGGTCCAGGATCTGCAGCAGGTCGTCGCCGCCGAGCGTCGGACCGACTTTGACGCCGATGGGATTGCGGAGGCCGCGCAGGAACTCCAGATGCGCGCCTTCGAGCTGGCGGGTGCGCTCTCCCACCCAGAGCATGTGGGCACCGAGGTTGTAGTAGCCGCCTTCGGCGGGGGTGGACCCGGGCACCCAGCGCGTGAGGGCCTCTTCGTAGGGCAGGAGCAGCGCTTCGTGGCTGGTGAAGAGGTCCACCCGATCCAGAGCTCCCTGCTGCACGACGCCGAGCGCTTCCAGGAACTCGATGGATTCCCGCACCTGCACGAGCGTGTCGCGATAGGCGGGCACCGCGGCCGCGTCCGCGTGCAGCTGCCAACGCTCGGGCCGGTGCAGGTCCGCGAAGCCGCCCTCGATGAGCGCGCGGAGATGGTTCAGCGTCGCGGCGGCGTGGAAGTAGGCCTGGAGCATGCGCTGGGGATCGGCCTGCCGCGCGTCTTCCGTCGCCTCCAGCCCGTTAATGAGATCGCCGCGGTAGCTGGGCAGATCCTTGCCGCGCACCTTTTCGGTGCCACTGGAGCGGGGCTTGGCGTATTGGCCGGCGATGCGGCCGACCCGCACGACGGGTCGCCGCCCCACATGGGTGAGGACGACGGACATCTGAAGGAGCACGCGGAGCTTGTCGGCGATGCGCTCGGGCGTGCAATCGCGGAACTGCTCGGCGCAATCGCCGCCCTGAAGCAGGAAGCGGCGACCGACCGCGGCCTCGGCCAGCAGGCCGCGCAGGCGCTCCACTTCTTCCGGCACCACGAGGGGCGGCAGATCCGCGAGGCGCGCCAGCGCGCGCTCCAGCGCGCCCGCGTCCGGATACTCCGGTTGTTGCAACGCGGCGCGATGCCGCCACCCATGAGGGGTCCACGCCGGAGACAGGGCAGCTTTCACCATCCCTCCAGCATTCCCCAGCTTTCCACGCTTGGGAACCTCAGGCTTCGGTGGAAACCGGCAGGACCCAGCGGTAGCCCTCGCCGCCCACGGTGGCGATGTAGGACTTGCCCTGCTCTTCGCCCAGCTTCTTCCGGAGGTTGGCGATGTGCACATCCACCGTGCGGGGCGTGGGTTGAGCATCCTTGTCCCAGGCGAGCTGGAGCAGCTCCTGACGGCTGTGGGTGCGGCCCGGATGGCTGATGAGGATTTCGAGGAGCCGGAACTCCCGGGGCGTGAGATCCATGATCTGCTCATCCCGGGTCGCTTCCAGGCGGGGCAGGTCGAAGCGGAAAGGGCCGCTGCGCAGGGCCTTGGGCTTTTCCAGCGGGCGCGTGCGGCGGAGGATGGCCTTCACGCGCGCCAACAGTTCCAGCACGGAAAACGGCTTCACGAGGTAGTCGTCGGCGCCCAGGGAAAGGCCCTGCACGCGATCCTGCTCCGCGCCCCGGGCCGTGAGCATGAGGATGGGGACGGGATCCTGGTGTTCGCGGAGCGTGCGCAGCACCTGGAAGCCATCCACCACGGGCAGCATGAGGTCCAGCACGATGAGGTCCGCCCGCCGCGCCCGATGGGACGACAAAGCCTCCGCTCCATCCGCGGCCGAGGCGACGGAGAAGCCCTCGTAGCTCAAGTTCTGGGACAGCAGCTGGCGGAGGGAGGTCTCATCCTCCACCACGAGGATGTGGGTCATGGGTGAACCGATTTCGCAAGGAACAGCCTTATCACCTTGCGACCGGGCCTTGGGAAAGGCAAGCGTTGAATTTCGGGATTTTCCCGGCTTATGTCAGGCCCGCTGGATTTCCAGTTCGGCGGCGAAGCCTTCGCCCGGGGCCGACTCGAAGGCGAGCCCCCAGCCTTCGCGCTCCGCCACCTGGAAGAGCAGGCTGAGGCCGAGCCCCTGGCCTTCGTGAAGAAAGCCTTCCTTCCCTTCTTGGCGCAGGCGCTGGTAGGGCTTGCCGAGGACGCCGAGCTCCCGGGCATCCAGCCCCTTTCCTTCGTCATGGACCCGGATGCGCATGCGACGCCCATGGGCGGAGGTTTCCACCGCCACGCGGCCCGAGCCGTGGAGCAGCGCGTTCTCCACCAGCGTGAGGAGCGCGGAGCGCAGGCTCCCGGGCGCGGCCACGCCCTGTTCAGGGCCAAGGTGGAGGTCGAGGGCGCGGTTCTCCAATTCGTAGCCCGGGCGCAGATCCTCCATGGCGGCGCGGATCCAGGTGCTGTCAATCACCTTGGTGGGGCCGGTCCGTTCATCGCCCCGAATGGCGCGGAGCCCGTTCTCGATCATGAGGGTGAGCTGGTCCACCTCCGCCCCCAGCTTCATGAGCTCCGCATCCGCCTGGTCCTGGTCCAGACGGCCCAGGCGCAGCGTGTCGCAGCGGAACTTCAGGATGGCCAGCGGCGTCTTCAGGCTGTGCGTCATGGACGCGAGCCGATCCGCGTCGAGCATGGACCGTTGCCGCGCGCGGTGGCGCAGCCAGAAGCCCAGCAGCGCGCCGAGGCCGATGGCGACGGCCAGGATGCGGATGATCACCATCTCTTTGTAGAGCTTCTCCACCGCCGCGTTCGCGGGAATCGGAGTGGCCGGGATGCAGCCCAGCATCCACCCTTCGCCGAAGGCGTTGGTCTGGAGGGTGATCGCGGTGGGCGAGTAGGAGCCCAGGCGGGCGGGATCCGCCTGGAGGTGGGGATCGCGGCCCCAGGGCAAGGGGTCCATGGCGTCGGCGCGTTCGAGATCGGATTGCTGGGCGAGGCCGACGCGGATCTGCGCGTCCGGGCGGAGCGTGTGCCGGATGAATTGCTCCACGGCCTCGGAGCCGGGCTCCCATCGTTTGATGACCATCCAGCGATCCGAGAGGAGGACGATGGTGGCGATCTTTCCCGCGTCCGGATCCTGATCCTTGGGGGGATTCCAGTCGAAGCGCTGGGCCGCTTCGGCATGGGCCAGCCAGTTGAGGTAGACCTGCGTCTGCTTCGAGGTCGCGTCCGCGGGGACGAGGCGGTTTCCCATCCGCGTCCAGAGCTGGCGCCGGTCGAAGCGGTCGAAGACCGCGACGACGAGGGGCTGGGATTCGAGGAAGGCCTGGACATCCCGCTCGTCGCCCCGCTCAAAGGTGGGCAGGAGGGGCAGGCTCTTCCAGGCGCGCTCGACGCCATCCATGTCCGCCCAATGGGCGTCGCTGAAGGCCTGCTCGATCTGGAAGCCGCGATAGATGACCCAGCCTTTGGGCGCGAAGTAGAGGCCGAGCGCGAGCGCGAGGCCGGCGAGGATCAGCAGCAGGGCGGAACCCTTGCCTTGGAGGTGGCGGCGCCACGCCGATTCCTCGCCCACGGCGCGGAGACGGCGGAAGCGGACGGCTTGACGGCGGGGCATGGGCCCCAGTCTAGAGCCCTCCGGGTCCCGCGCGGCAGATCCTTAGCCCAGGGCCAGCATCCGTTCCACCGGCTGGAGCGCCCGCAGGCGCGTGGCCTCGGGGATTTCGATGGCGGGCTTCAGATCCCGCAGCGCCAGGTAGAGTTTTTCCACGCTGTTCAGTTTCATGTAGGGACAGAGCGAGCAGTTGCAGCCGGAATCCGCGGGGGCCGGAATCAGCTCGGCGTCGGGCCGGGCCTTCTTCATCTGGTGGAGGATGCCCGCCTCGGTGGCGACGATGAAGGCGATGGCCTTGTCCTCCCGCACGAAACGGAGCAGGGCCGCGGTCGAGCCGATGAAGTCCGCGAGCTGGAGGACGCTGCCATCGCATTCAGGATGCGCGATGAGCCTGGCCTCCGGGTGCTGGGCCTTCAGAGCCGCGAGGCGCTTGGCCTGGAACTGCTCGTGGACGACGCAGAAGCCCGGCCAGAGCACCATGTCGCGGCCCGTCTGCTTCATCACCCAGTGCCCCAGGTGCCGGTCGGGCGCGAAGACGATCTTCTTGTCCTTCGGGATGCTCTCCACCACGCGCACGGCGTTGCTGCTCGTGCAGATGATGGTGCTGAGCGCCTTCACGCCCGCGGAGCAGTTGATGTAGCTCACCACTTCGTGATCCGGGTACTGTTCCAGCCACTTTCCGAACTGATCCGCCGGGCAGCGGTCGGAGAGCGAGCAGCCCGCGTCGAGATCGGGAAGCACGACGGTCTTGTCCGGGCTCAGGATCTTCGCCGTCTCGGCCATGAAGTGGACGCCGCAGAACGCGATCACCTTCGCGTCCGTCTTCGCCGCCTGCTGGCTGAGTTGCAGGCTGTCGCCGACGAAATCCGCCAGATCCTGGATCTCCGGCTCCTGGTAGTAGTGGGCCAGGATGAGAGCCCTGCGCTCCGCCTTGAGGCGGCGGATCTCCTGTTCCAGATCTAGCCCGTCGGGAATGGTGGCGAGATCGGGGGCGTAGGGCGCGGCGAAGCTGGTCATCATGCCCTCAGTGTAGATCGGGCTTCCAGGCGACGCAGTTCACAAGGGTTTCTTCCCGGTCCTTGGACGGCGGGAACCCCCAGAATTCGAAGGTGCCGAGGTCCCAGCGGCTCCACCAAAGGTAGGGCAGGGAGATGGCGTTCTCGGGGATGTGAAATCCTGCGGCCCGAACCAGGGCGAGGTATTCCTCCGCCGTGCGCTGCTTGTCCATCGGATGCCGGAAGAGGAACCGGATCATCCAGGACTGGATGTACTTGCGCGTGGATTCGGCCAGGAGCAGGACGCCGCCCGGCTTCAGGACGCGGAACCACTCGGCGAGGGCCGCTTCCTGGCGCACGAGGTGATGCAGTGTCTGGTGGCAGAAGACCAGGTCCACCGAGGCGTCCGGCAGGCCCGTGTCGCTGGCGTCGGCGACCCGCAGATCCACCGCGCATTCAAGGGTCGCCGCGACGGGTTTCGCCCACTGGGGCATCCGGGGATCCGCGTCCACGCCCACGAGGCGCTCGGGGCGGAAGCGCTCCGCCAGCTGTTTCAGGGAACGGCCCTGACCGCAGCCGGCGTCCAGCACGACGGGATAGGCGCGGTCCTGCGGTAGGAAGCGCGCCAGATCGTCCAGCGCCGCGGCCACCACATGGTCGTACCAGATGTCGGTGCCCAGGAACCAGGTGCCGAAGGCGCTCTCTTTCACATAGTCCGGAACGGCGCTCTTCTCCTGCAATCCGACCTCTCTCCCGCGACGCGAATCCCGGATTCTACTCCGGTTTCTTCCCGTTCCCGGCGACGAGAAAGGCCCCGACCCGGCGGGCGGGTTCGGGGTCCGCGAAGGCTTCCGCGAAAGAGGCCCGCTCCAGGGCGAGTGCGGGGCCGCGCGAGAGCCCTGCTTGCGCGGCATGAAGCCGCTCAAGCAGGGCCAGGGCGCGCGGATCGGCCTCGGGAGAGGGTGGAACCGTCATGGGCCTAGTTGAAGCGCCACACCGCAGACACGCCGATCCATGTGGCGGTGTCGAAGCCGAATCCATCCGGGCCGTTCTTGTCCACGAAGACCTGGTTCAGCGTGCCTTCGAGGCTGAAGGCGCGGTTGAAGGTGTAGCCGGCGCCGCCGCGCACGCCGAGCTGACCGCTCTGGGAGGCGCTGCCGCTCAGGCCGGAATAGCGGTTGTCGAAGGAGACCTTCATCTGATTCACGGAAGCGCCCGCGATCGAGTACCACCCGCTCTCGGGGCTGTCGAAGTTGTAGACCCAATCCGCGCCCGCCTGGAGCGTCGTGTAGTCGTTCTTCCAGCCGCTGCTCCAGCGGTCGCCGGGCATGTAGAGGTAGTCCAAGTGCGCGCGGATCTGGTGGTGGGTCGTGAGGTTGAAATCCAGATGGCCGCCCACCTGGGCGCCGAACAAGGCGTTGGTGCCGAGGCTGTCCTTGCTGTTGAGGTCGCCGACGGGCAGGGCCGCGCCCGCGGTCACGCCGCCGTTGATGTCCACCCCTTGGGCGGCGAGCCCGGTGGCGGCGAGGGCCAGTACGGTCGAAGTGAGGAGCTTCTTCATCCGATTCTCCAGATCAGGGGCCGGACTGCCCGGCCTGCGTGGACCGTAGCAAGACGCCTCTCCCCCAGTGTCAGCGGGCTTGTGACAGTTCTCGCCCGAGCCGGATTATTCCAGCGTCACGCCTCGGGAACTGCGGATGCGCGTGACGATGCGGCTGGTGCTATGGCCTTCGCGGAAAGGCAGCAGCACGAGCCGCCCGCCCCTCGCCTCCACCACATCCCGGCCGATGACGGTGGACGGCGTGTAGTCTCCGCCCTTGGCCAGCAGATCCGGCTGAAGATCGCGGATGAGCAGTTCCGGCGTGTCCTCCGCGAAGCGCACGACGGCGTCCACGCTGCGTAGGCCAAGCAGCACCGCGGCCCGGGCGGCCTCATCCTGGACGGGTCGCGAGGGCCCTTTGAGCCGCGCCACGGAGGCATCCGAGTTCAGGCCCACGACGAGGAAATCGCAGAGTTCGCGCACTTCCTCCAGGTACGCCACATGGCCAGGATGGAGGAGGTCGAAGCAGCCGTTGGTGAAGCCCAGGCGTCCGCGACGGCCTTCCGGCACCCAGGCGGGATGCGCCTGGAGGAAGGCGAAGGCGGATTCGAAGTACCGAGTGGGGGCGCTCATCTCCGCGATATACTACTGACTCTGCGCCAACTCTGCGCCAAACTCGGCGCCGTTGACGCGCGATCCGGCGTTTCCGAGGCTCCCATGCCCCTTTACGAATACCGTTGCGAAGCCTGCGGGGCCCAGGAAGAGGCGCTGGAGAGCTTCTCCGCCTCGACCGAACACGCCTGCGCCGCCTGCGGGGCGCCTGCGGGCATGCATCGGCAACTCTCCAAGGCTGGCTTCGTCCTGGCGGGCGGCGGCTGGTACGACTCAGGCTATGGGGCCAAGGCGGATTCAGCGCCGGAAAAGGCTCCCGCCGCCAAACCCGCCCCGGAGGCGGCTCCTTCCACGCCTCCGGCCGCGTCCGGCGGATGTGGCGGCGGCTGCAGCTGCCACTGAACGCATTCCCCCTTGGACGGAAGTCCAAGCTCCGCTAGCATGGAGGGTCCTGCCCCTCGGGGCAGTGGTCCCATTTCCGCCCGATGTCGTTTCGACGACCGCTCGCGCCCAGGCCCCGGAGACAGGCTTCGGAACGCCTAACCAGGAGGATGGTATGCCTACCATCAATCAGCTGATCCGACAGGGTCGCAAGACATTCGAGAACAAGACGAAGAGCCCCGCGCTCAACGCCTGCCCCCAGAAGCGCGGCGTGTGCACGCGCGTCTTCACCACGACGCCCAAGAAGCCGAACTCGGCCCTCCGCAAGGTGGCCCGCGTGCGCCTCACCAACGGCATCGAGTGCACCACCTACATCCCCGGCGTGGGCCACAACCTGCAGGAGCACAGCATCGTGCTCATCCGCGGCGGCCGCGTGAAGGATCTGCCGGGCGTGCGCTACCACGTGGTCCGCGGCACGCTCGACGCCACCGGCGTCGCCGGCCGCAACCAGTCCCGTTCCAAGTACGGCGCGAAGCGGCCCAAGGCCGGCGCGGCCGCGGCGAAGAAGTAGGAGGTAGACCATGTCCCGTCGTTCCGCCCCCGCCAAGCGCGAGATCCTGCCGGATCCCGTCTACAACTCCCTCCTCGTCTCCAAGTTCGTGAACATCCTCATGGAGCAGGGCAAGAAGGCCACCGCCGAGCGCATCATCTACGGCGCCCTCGAGATCGTCGCCAAGAAGAGCGGCGAAGAGGCTCTCGAAGCCTTCACCAAGGCCCTCACCAACATCAAGCCCGCGGTCGAGGTGAAGTCCCGCCGCGTCGGCGGCGCCACCTACCAGGTGCCCGTGGAGGTTCCCCAGAACCGCCGCACCTCCCTGGCCATGCGCTGGCTCAAGTCCTACTCCGCCACCCGCGGCGAGCGCACCATGCGCGACAAGCTGGCCGGCGAGATCCTCGACGCCATGAACTTCCGCGGCGCCGCGGTGAAGAAGAAGGACGATGTCCACAAGATGGCCGAGGCGAACAAGGCCTTCGCCCACTACCGCTGGTAGAGCGGCTTCTCCGATCGAAGAAGGCCGCTCCCATGGCGGCCTTCTTCGTGAAGTGCTGAATGCCCGCTTGAAGATCCGACTGACCGAATCCACTCCCTGATCCGAATCCCCCAGGAGGCCGCCGTGGCCCGCCACACTCCCCTCGAGCGCTACCGCAACATCGGCATCATGGCGCACATTGACGCCGGCAAGACGACGACGACGGAGCGAATCCTCTACTACACCGGCAAGATCCACAAGATCGGCGAGGTGCACGAGGGCGCGGCGACCACCGACTGGATGGTCCAGGAGCAGGAGCGCGGCATCACCATCACCTCCGCGGCCATCACCGCCACCTGGACGCCCCAGACCGGCGGCCACACGGGCGTGGAGCATCGCATCAACATCATTGACACCCCGGGCCATGTGGACTTCACGGCCGAGGTGGAGCGTTCCCTGCGCGTGCTCGACGGCGCGGTGGCCGTGTTCTGCGCCGTGGGCGGCGTGCAGCCCCAGTCCGAGACCGTGTGGCGCCAGGCCGACAAGTACGGCGTGCCCCGAATGGCCTTCGTGAACAAGATGGACCGCACCGGCGCGAACTTCTTCCGTGTCGTGGACATGATGAAGACGCGCCTGAACGCGAAGCCCTGCCCGATCCAGATCCCCATCGGCGCCGAGGAGAATTTCAAGGGCGTCGTGGACCTCATCCTCATGAAGTCGCTCACCCACGAAGAGGGCGACAAGGGCTTCAATGTCGTCTACGGCGAGATCCCCGCCGAGCTCGTGGACACCGCCAAGGAGTGGCGCGAGAAGATGATCGAGATGGTCGCCGAGACCGACGAGGCGCTCATGGAGAAGTACCTCGGCGGCGAGGAACTGTCCGAGGCCGAGATCCGCGAGGGTCTGCGCAAGGGCTGCGTCTCGCTCACCTTCACGCCCATGACCTGCGGTTCCGCGTTCAAGAACAAGGGCGTGCAGCCCATGCTCGACGCCGTCGTGAACTACATGCCTTCGCCCCTCGACATCCCCGCCATCAAAGGCGTGGATGAGGACGGCAACGAAGTCGAGCGCAAGGCTGATGACAACGCGCCCTTCAGCGCGCTCATCTTCAAGATCATGGCCGACCCCTTCGTGGGTTCGCTGGCCTTCATCCGCTGCTAC
>CAZKIM010000062.1:9537-11677 GCA_964552855.1 uncultured Solibacteraceae bacterium
CGCATGATGCGCGAGTTCAAGGTCGAGGCCAATGTGGGCAAGCCCCAGGTCGCGTACCGCGAGACGATTCGCAAGCGCGTGGAATCGGAAGGCAAGTTCGTGCGCCAGTCGGGCGGCCGCGGCCAGTACGGCCATGTGAAGCTCATCGTCGAACCCAACGAGCCCGGCAAGGGCTATGAGTTCATCAACGACATCAAGGGCGGCACGGTCCCGAAGGAATACATCAAGCCCACCGACCAGGGCATCCAGGAAGCCATGCAGTCCGGCGTCCTCGCGGGCTTCCCCGTCGTGGACATCAAGATCACGCTCTTCGACGGCAGCTACCACGATGTGGACTCCAACGAAATGGCGTTCAAGATCGCGGGCTCCATGGGCTTCAAGGCGGGCTGCGAAAAGGCCAACCCTGTGATCCTCGAGCCCATCATGTCGGTGGAGGTCGAGACCCCCGAGGACTACATGGGCGATGTCATCGGCAACCTCAACAGCCGCCGTGGCCGCATCGAGAACATGGAGGATCGCGCCGGCTCCAAGGTCATCACCTCCAAGGTGCCGCTCGCCGAGATGTTCGCCTACTCCACGACCCTGCGTTCCATGACCCAGGGCCGCGCCAGCTACTCCATGCAGTTCTCGCACTACGAAGAGGCTCCCCGCACCGTGGCCGACGAAATCGTCGCCAAGGCCAAAGGCGCCAAGTAATACCGGTCACCGGCTTCCGGCTGCCGCCTTTCCGGTGGCCGGGAGCCGGGAGCCGGATTTCCCAGCCCCTCCGGGGGTGAGGCCGTCAACCGCACCGCAAGGTGGCCGGGCCTCCTGAGCACGACCCAGTCGCCCCCGCGGGGGAGCCTGGATTCTTTTCAAAAAGCCGCTTGGATTCTCCGCGGCTTTTGCTATTCTGATTGGCCCTGTCCCCAGTCGCGGGACAACCCCAGCCATGGGCGGTCAATCGCCCCACATCTATGGACGGCCGGTCCGTCCCAATGGAGTGAAGATGAAGGACAACATCCGCATCCGCTTGCGCGCCTTCGATCACCGGCTGCTCGACCAGAGCACCAAGGAGATCGTGGACACCGCCAAGCGCACCGGCGCGCAGGTCGCGGGGCCGATCCCCTTGCCGACGCGCATCAACAAGTACACGGTCAACCGCTCTCCCCATGTGGACAAGAAGGCGCGCGACCAGTTCGAGATCCGCACGCACAAGCGCATGCTCGACATCCTCAACCCGACGCAGAACACGGTGGACACCTTGATGCGTCTCGACCTTCCCGCTGGCGTGGATGTGGAGATCAAGGTCTTCAGCCGCCAGGGCAGCCGGTAAGGGGGTGGGAAAATGACCAAGGGAATCATCGGCAAGAAGCTGGGCATGACCCAGATCTTCAATGAGCAGGGCCAGATCGTCCCCGTGACGGTCGTGCAGGCGGGCCCCTGCGTCGTCGTTCAGCGCAAGACCTCCGACAAGGATGGCTACGAGGCCGTGCAGATCGGTTTCGTGGACGCCAACGGCGGCAAGCGCGCCTCCAAGGCCGAGAAGGGCCACGCGGAGAAGAAAGGCGTCGCCCCCGTGCGCGTCCTCCGCGAGCTGAAGGTGGACGCCTCCGACGCCGCCAAGCCCGGCGACAGCGTCCTCGTGACGGTCTTCGAGCCCCAGGTGAAGGTCCATGTGACCGGCACCAGCAAGGGCAAGGGCTTCGCGGGCGTCATGAAGCGCCACCACTTCAAGGGCGGTCGCGCCACCCACGGCTCCATGTTCCACCGCGCCCCCGGCTCCATCGGCGGATCCTCTGATCCCAGCCGCGTCTACCCCGGCATGCGCATGGGTGGTCACATGGGCGCCGAGCAGGTCACGGTGCGCAACCTTGAAATCGCCAAGGTGGACGCCGAGAACAACCTGCTGCTCATCAAGGGCGCCGTCCCCGGCCCCAAGGGCAGCTATGTCGTCATCAAGCAGGAGGCCTGAGATGGCTGCCTTCCAGCATCCCGTCATCGCCCTCGACGCCAAGCAGGCCGGCACGGTGGAGCTCCTCCCCGAGGTCTTCAAGCTCGAAGAGGTCAACACCCACCTGATCTGGGAAGCGGTCCGCCACTTCCTCGCCAAGCGCCGCTCCGGCACCGCCAAGACCAAGGACAAGTCCGAGGTTTCGGG
>CAZKIM010000063.1:0-11267 GCA_964552855.1 uncultured Solibacteraceae bacterium
GAGCCCGGCGACACGCATTTCCGCCGCGCGTCTTGGGATGAGGCGATGGCGGCCACGGCCACCGCCTTCCAGACCACCCGGCCCGAGGAGGCCTTCGTCTACAGCTCCGGCCGCAGCAGCAATGAGGCGGCGTTCCTGCTCCAGCTCGTGGCGCGGGCCTACGGCACAGCAAACATCCACAACTGCTCCTTCTACTGCCACCAGGCCAGCGGCGTGGCGCTGCAGCAGGTCTACGGCAGCGGCACGGCCAGCATCACGCTCGAGGACCTCGACAAGGCGGACTTCGCCCTCGTCATCGGCGCGAACCCCGCGAGCAACCATCCGCGCCTCATCACCCAGCTCGTGAAGCTGCGTCGTCGCGGCGGCAAGGTGATGGTCATCAACCCGCTCAAGGAGTTGGGCCTCGTACGCTTCCGCGTGCCCTCGCTGGCGACGAGCCTCGTCTTCGGATCGAAGATCAACGACCTCTATCTCCAGCCGCACATCGGCGGCGACATCGCGCTGCTCAAGGGCCTGCTGAAAGGGTTGATCGAAAAGGGTGGTGTGGACCAATCCTTCGTGGACGCGCACACGAGCGGATGGAGCGCCGTGCGCTCGGATATCGAGGCGACGCCCTGGGCGATGATCGAAGGCGCTTCCGGCGTTCCGCGCGCGCAGATTGATGAAGCCGTCGCGATGCTGCTGAACGCCAAGCGCGGCATCCTCATGTGGGCCATGGGGCTCACCCACCATGTGCATGGCGTGGACAACATCCTCGCGCTCTCGAACCTCGCGCTCGCGAAGGGCTGGCTGGGGCGCGAAGGCTCCGGCCTCCTGCCCATCCGAGGCCATTCGAATGTGCAGGGCGTGGGTTCCGTCGGTGTCGCGCCGGGGCTCAAGAAAGCCTTCGCCGACCGGCTGGAGGCGCTCTATGGCATCACGGTTTCGGCGGGCCAGGACACCTACGCCTCCATGCAGGCGGCCTTTGACGGCCGTATCCAGGCCTCGCTACAGCTGGGCGGGAACCTCTTCGGCTCCAATCCGGATCGCGCGTGGGCGGAAGAAGCCTTGCGGCGCATCCCCTTCACGGTGATGGTGAGCACCAAGCTGAACGAGGGCCATCTCCACGGGCGCGGCCAGACGACCGTGATCCTGCCCGCGCTCGCGCGGGATGAGGAAGCCGAAGCCACGAGCCAGGAATCCATGTTCAACTTGGTGCGCCAGTCCGAAGGCGGCGAGCCCTTCCCCAGCGGCGAACTGCGCAGCGAGGTGGCCATCCTCGCCGAACTGGCGGAGCGGATCCTGCCGCCCGGGCGCTTCGATTGGAAGCGGATGCGGAGTCACCACGCGTTGCGCGAAGAGATCGCCCGCGCCGTGCCGGGCTACGGCGAAGCGGCGTCGGGCAAGGAATTCCAGGTCGCAGGGCGGACTTTCCACGAGCCCGCCTTCGCGACGAGCGATGGCAAGGCCCGCTTCGCGCCGACGCCGATGCCCGAGCCCCTGCGGTCGGATGAATTGCGCATGATGACGATCCGGAGCGAAGGCCAGTTCAACACCGTCGTCTACGAGGAGGAGGATCTCTACCGCGGCGTGCGGCGGCGGGATTCCATCCTCATGGCCGCCGCGGACGCGAAGCGCCTGGGACTCATGGAAGGCCAGGCCGTCCGTGTCTCGTCCGAGCGCGGCGCCATGACCGTGCGCGTGGCGTTCGTGGACATCCGCGCCGGCAACTGCGCCATGTACTACCCCGAAGCCAACGCCCTCGTGCCCGCGAGCCTGGACCCGCGCTCGAAGACGCCCGCCTTCAAAGCCGTGCCCGTGCGCGTGGAGGCGCTGGGCTAAGACCGCGAGGCCAGCGCGATGCCCGACAGCGTCAAGGCCGCGGCGAGGCACCAGCCGAGGCCTGGGATCTCGCCCAGGAACAGCGTCGCCGCACCCGCCGTGAGTAGCGGGACCGCGAGCTGGATCACGCCGGCCCGCACAGAGCCGAGCCGCGGGAGGATGGCGTACCAGAGGGTGTAGGCGGCGCCGGAGGCCAGCGATCCCGAAAGCACCGCGAGCGCGAGACCCTGCCCCGTCAGATGGTGGATGGCCGGCACCAGAAAAGCCAGCAAGGCGATGACCGCCGCCCCCATGAAACTGCCGAGCGTATCGGCCAAAGGATGGATGGACGCGCGGCCCATCAACGAATAGATGCCCCACGCCGCGCCGGCTCCTGCCATGGACAGGGCCGCGGCGAAGGGCGGACGATCCGCGCGGGGAAGGGTCAGTACCAGCAACCCGGCGAACGCCATCGCCGCGCCCATCCATTTCGCGGTGGAGAAGGGCTCGCCGCGGAAACGGGCCGCGCCCAGCATCGTCACTTGCACCGCGCCGAAGAGGAGGAGCGCGCCCGTGCCCGCGCTGAGGTTGCGGTAGGCGAAGGAGAAACCGAGCATGTAGACGGCCAGCGCCAGCGCCCTTCCCGGGCGAGGCCGCGGCAGGGACCAGGCGCCCCGCTCCAGCCGCAGGAACAACGCGAGGGCCAACACACCACTCAGGAGCCGCACGATGGTGAAGCTGGTCGCGTCGGCGCGACCAACCCCCAAGGCCGCGCGGCACAAAAGAGAGTTGGCCGCGAAGCCCGCCAGCACCAGGGCGGCGGCCAGGGGCAGCGGGAGGCGCTTCAGGACAGCGGAGAGCATGGGAGCGATTTTGCCCGATCCGCGTGGACCTTCTAGGCTTCAAGCATGGAGCCCTTTCTCACCGAACCGCCGCTTGGCCTGCGCGATCTGCGATTCGCCGTCGTGGACCTGGAGACGAGCGGCGGCACGCCGAAGGCGTTCTGGGACCGGCAGGACCGGTTTCACGCGGCGTCGGAGATCACGGAAGTGGGCGTGGTCAAGCTGAGCGGCCCGGTGGTGGAGGACCGCTTCAGCCGCCTCTGCGCCATCGAAGGCGCCCTGCCCAGGAGCATCCAGGCGCTCACGGGCATCACGCCGCGCCTGCTTCAAAACGCGCCCGCCTGGGAGCGCGTGGCCTTCGAGTTGGCGACCGTGATGGAAGGACGCATCTGGGTCGCGCACCACGCGCCCTTCGACGGCAGCTTCCTCAAGGCTTACTTACCGGAAGGACTCTGGGGCCGCCACCGCCTGATCTGCACGCGCCTGCTCGTGAAAGCCCTCGCGCCGGAACTGCCCAAGCGCAGCCTCGCCGACTGCTGCGCCCATTTCGGCATCATCAACACCCGCGCCCACCGCGCGCTCAGCGATGCCGAAGCCACCGCCGAGCTGCTCCAGAAACTGATGGACCGCGCCGAGGCCAAGGGCCTGGATGCGGAAGGCTTCATTTCTCTGGGCGAGGTGGGGTGGAAGAAGCTGTGACCCGCTTCGCGAGCATCGGATTGATGTCCCTCAAATCCTCGTCAAACGCGCGGAGTTGAGCGACGCGATCGAGCTTCTCGAGGGCGATCCGGTAGGGGATCACCACGACGGTGGCGTAGATCTCGCTCGCATTCCTTCCCTTATCTTGCGCCGCGGACGGCTGGGTGTGACTCAGCCACTCCCGCACGCCTCCTTCCCAGCAGGCCTGGCACCAGTCCGCGAGATCCGCCCAGCGTCCTTCCTCGCGCAGGTGCTTGGAGACGATTCGCAGCACTTCGGAGGGGAGCGGTCCCGCGCCGGCATCCAGGCGCGTTTTCCAGATGGCGAGACCCGCCATCAGCCGGGCGGGGCTCGGAGGGGCGGCGGAGACCTGAGCCCAATCCATCCAGGCCTCCCAGAGCGACGCGCGCTCCGGCCATCGCCGGATGCGGTCCTCCAAGTCCCGCAGCTCGCGGGCGGCGGCGGGCGCCCACAGTTCCTTGCGGGGAGTCCAGTCCGCTTTGACGCCCGTTCCGGGATGGAACGCCTGGCGCGTGGCGCGGGCATCTTCCAGGAGCGTCGCCTCCAAGCGCTCCTGCGGCATGCGCGCCCGCAGCGCCTTCATCCGTGATTCCCGGGCTTCGAGATGATCCGGATGAGCGCGGATGAAGGCGTCGAGTTGCTCCAGGTAGGGCGCGCCTTCGGCCCTCAAGCGATCGGCGAGGAAACTTGTGGTCGGAAGCGTGGTCCCGGATGCCAGGACTTCTTCGCCCCTTGCCAGCACCCAACGCGGCTCGGTGCCCCAGCCCATGCGCGCGCGCAGCGCCTGCTCCTCGGGCGCTTTGAGCGGGCTCCAATCCAACTCGTCATGGCCCCATCCATCGAACGCCGAACGCGCGGCATACCCCATCCAATCCCTTTCCCACGCCGGATGGCCCGACAAGGCCAGATGCAGGGGTGGCCTGGGCGCGGGCTTGGCGGGATCCGGGGGCGCCTTCTCCTTTGAAGAGGCCTGGATGGCCTGAACGATCGCGCCCTCCTTTCCCAGGTAATAGGCCAGGGAAGGCGCGAGGCTCTGACTGGACCATTCCGGCCAACGCGAGCCCACCTGAGCCCGGAGTTCCTGGATGAAGGCCAGCGCCTCGGCTTCGCGTCCCTGCTCTGCGAGGGCATGGAGACGCGCCAACCCCCAGCTGACCGCCACCGCGAAGGGGAAACGAGCTCCTTGAAAATCCCGGACTTCGGGGCTCAGAGCCTGGACATACGCCCTGTTCGCCAAAGCCTCCAGCCCGATCCAATCCTTTCGCTGCGAGTAGGAGTAGTCGAGGTACGACGCGGCCGCGATGGGCGGCCAGGGCGAATGCGGCGGGGCCGTGAGATCCTCCAACACCGATCCCGGATCCGAACCTCCCACGAGGTAGTCCGTGGTGCCCCAGGCTTCCCAGAGCCTGGAATCGGAAGGATGGGCGCGCAGGGCATCCGCCATGCCTTGCTGAAAACGACCGAGCGGACCTTTGAGGATGGCGGAGGCCTTCGCCCCGCCCACCTGGAGCGCGATCAGCATCAGGAAGTGGTTTGGCTGGTCCTGCCAGCCATCCACCCGCATCACGCCCCGGAGTGCTTCCGCGACAGGCCCCCACTCGGCTTGATCCTGTTCCGGCGGCGTTGGACGCTTGTCCAGATCGTCCACTTCGAGTCCGGTGTCCTTCGTGGGGTCGGGCGCGCGGAGGCGATGTTCCACCACGGCTCGGTGACTTGCGGAGCGGGCGACATCGTAGAGTTCCTCCGCCCAGGCATCGCCCTGATTGGGATGATCGCGAAGAAAGCGGTCGCGACGCTCGAAGCGGGGCTGCCAACCCGTGCCGCGCATGGCATCCAGCACCTTGGCCGCGTCCGGAAGGTCGGTGCCGCTCAGGAGCGGCACGCCTTCGGGCGAAAGCAGGAGCCAGTGAGGTCCAGGCGCCCAGCCCAACTGCGTCGCCCAAGCCTCCTGCTCGCCCGCGGCGAAGTCCGAGCCGATCAGTTCCCGGGCCATCACCACTCGGCTGAAATCGGAATCCAGCTCCCAGGCGCCCTCAAAGCGGTGGTCCTTGGGTCGAAGCCACCGGAACGCCGGCACGACGGGATCACGCGTCTCCTTCATCCACGCGAGGCGCGTGGCGACAGGATCCGCCGGGGCTTGAACCGCCGGGGCTCGGGCGATCAGAGTCTGGACCAAAAGGAATGAAAGCAGCAGGCGCATGGGATGCCTCTATCCTACTTCCATGGACCTCACCCGCTTCCTGGATCTCGTGCGCTCGGCCGGTTGGCAGGGCATGGCGCTGTGGCTGGTGCTCGCCGCGCAGGCGGTGATGTGGGTGCTGCTGGTGCGGCTCCATTTCGCGCTGCGGCGCGAGGACGCGCCCTGGGAGGAATGCGTCGGCAAGATCCGCAGCGCCTTCCTCCGCAAGCTGAACGGCGAAGAGGAGATCGCGGAGCTGAAGGTCCATCACTACGCGCCGCTGGTGGACAAGGTCATCGCGCTGCACTTCCAGGAGCAGAAGAGCGAGGCCTTCGCGCGGTGGCTGCTCACGCGCTGGAAGATCAAGGAGGGCCTGCGCCCCTACTGGATCCGCTGGGGGCACCTGCTCATCGGCTTCGGCGTCGTCGTGTGGCTCCTTTACGGGCTCCAGATTGATCTGGGCAGCGCGGTGCTGAAACGCACGCCCTGCGACCCGCGCCTGCTCTGGGTCTGGCTGGGCTACGCCATGGTGATCGCGTGGAAGCTCGTGCGGCTCCAAGGCAACCTCGAACGCGTGCAACGCAGCCTGCTCTTTCCCCGGAAGGATGAATGAACTTCCGCATCGCGCCCTTCCAAGCCGGGCAGGAGGCGCAAGTCATTGGCCTCATCCTGCCCATCCAGCAGGTGGAGTTCCGCGTCCCCATCACGACGGCGGATCAGCCTGACCTAGCCGCGATTCCAGAGATCTATCAACAAGGTCGCGGTGGCTTCTGGGTGGGGCTCGAAGGAGAGACCGTCGTCGGCACCATCGGCCTCATTGATTTCGGCTCGGGTGGCGCGATCCGCAAGATGTTCCTCCGCAAAGACCAACGGGGCTCAGGGCTCGCCCAGGCGCTGCTGAATAGGCTCGTGTCTCACGCGAAGGCGGGCGGCCTGCCCTTGCTCGCGCTCGGCACCCTGCCCCACATGACGGCCGCCCATCGTTTCTACGAGCGCAATGGATTCACGAGGCTGGAACCCGAGGCTCTGCCTCCGGGCTTCCCGCGCATGGCGGTGGATACGGTGTTCTACCGGCTGGACCTGCGGTGAAACGGGGCGTGCTCCGCGGCCGCCGCGCCGCGCGCTATGGGCGGCTGTGCGAGCGGCTCACGATCTGGCTGCTGTGGCTGCGCGGCTTCGATCTGGTGGCGTGGCGGCAAGCGGTGGGCAAGGCCGAACTGGACATCCTCATGGCGCGCGGGGATGAACTGCGCGTCCTGGAGGTGAAGGCCCGCCGCGCCGGGGCGTGGGTGGGCGGCGACACGGCCCTGACGGTGGAGCAGCGCCTGCGCCTGCAGCGGGCGCTTCGGACCTGGCTGGGCCGCACGCCCTGGCCCGGCCATCTCCGCTTCCAGCGCGTGAGCTGGTCCGGCTGGCGCTGCCGGTTCCATGACCCTGAACGGTGGGATGGGCTCGGCCTCTCGCGCACGCGGCCCGACGCCTGACGCCCGAAGCCTGAGACCCGTTCCTGGCACCTTCCTCGCCTCTCGGGAGGATGGTGTCGGCCCCATGACCCTTCCCAAGCTATGCCTTTCGGAGCCGGGCGCGTGATCGCCCAGGTCCCCCCCACGAACCTGCTGGCCCGCGCCCTTCGCGCCCCGGCGGAAGGGCTCTTCCGCAACCGCGTGCTGGCCATCAGCTCGGGCAAGGGCGGCGTGGGCAAGACCAATGTGGTCGCGGGTCTCGCCCTCGCCCTCGCCCGCCAGGGCCAGCGCGTCGTCATCGTGGATGCGGACTTCGGACTGGCGAACCTGGACATCCTGCTGGGCCTCGCGCCCCAGCACACGCTGGAGCAGGTGCTGCGCGGCGAAAAGGTGCTGGAGGAGATCCTGCTGGAAGGCCCGGGCGGCGTGCGCATCGTCCCCGCCTCCAGCGGCGTGCAGGAACTCACCCGTCTCGACGGCGCCGCGGAATTGCGGCTCGTGCAGGGGCTCCAGCGCGTGGCGGAAGACGCGGACTGGATGCTCGTGGACACCGCCGCGGGCGTCCACGATTCCGTCATCAAGCTGCTCATGGCCGCCCAGCAGGTGCTGCTGGTGGCGACGCCCGAGCCCGCCAGCCTCGTGGACGCCTACGCGGTGCTGAAGGTGCTGCATCTGCGCGACGCGGAGAAACCCGTGCGCCTCGTGGTCAACAACGCCCAATCCGCCGAAGAGGCCGGCGAGACCATCCAGCAGCTCGACCTCGCCACGCGCCGCTTTCTGGGCCGGGGCGTGGAGGCGATCGGCGCGATCCCGCACGATCCCTGGCTGCTCCAGGCGGTGCGCGAGCAGCGCTCCGTGGTGGACCGCTTCCCGGAAAGCCCCTCCTCCCGCGCCTTCGATTCCCTGGCGCGAATCCTCATCGAGGGCGGACAATGGGATCCCGCCTCGCTCCCCGACTTGTGGGAGACGCCGCTTCACTGATGGCCTCCTGATGATGACGAAGGAATCCAAAACCAAGGCCCTCGGCCCCGCCTCGAACCTGCGGGCGGAGGATCGCCTCGACCAGGATCAGCTGGTGCAGGATCACCTGCGTCTGGTGCAGATGGTGGCGCGCCGCATGGCCAGTCGCCTGCCCGCCCATGTGGAGCTGGACGACCTCGTCCACTTCGGCGTGCTCGGTCTCCTCGACGCGGCGCGGAAGTACCAGCCCGATCGCGAAGTCCAGTTCAAGACCTACGCGGAGCTGCGCATCAAGGGCGCCATCGTGGACGGCCTGCGGGAGTTGGACTGGATGCCCCGCAGCCTCCGCCGCCGCAAGCGCGACCTCACCCAGACGCAGGCCCGGCTGGAACAGCGCCTCGGCCGGAGCGCGAGCCGGGAGGAACTGGCCGCGGAACTGGGCGTCCCGGTGGAAGAGCTCCAGCGCATGATGGACGAGTTGGAAGGCCCGGGCGATCCGCTCTCCGAGCCGGGACTGGATGAATCCGCCGAAGGGCTCGCGGGTCTGCTGCCGGATCTCGACACGGAGGACGCCCAGAGCCAGATGGAAAGCCGCGAGCGCGAGCAGCTCGTGCAGAAGGCCGTGGACGCCCTGCCCCGCAAGGAGCGCTTCGTCGTCCAGCTCTACAGCTTCGCCGACCTCACCATGAAGGAGATCGGCACCCTGCTGAACCTCACCGAAAGCCGCGTGTCCCAGCTCCATGCTCAAGCCATGGAGAACCTGCGGAAGGATTTGAAGGACCAGGCCTGACCACACCCTGTGGCGGCCCCGCCACCTTGGCGGCGGGAGATTCTTCTCCCATCGTGGAATCCGGGAGGCCGCTATGTGCGGAATCGTCGGCTACATCGGTGACCAGGGCGCGGCGTCCATCCTGGTGGATGGCCTGCGCAGCCTCGAATACCGCGGCTACGACAGCGCGGGCATCGCGCTGTCGCCGGGCACCGGATCCTTCATCATCATCCGCGCCTCGGGCAAGCTCGCGAATCTCGCGGCCAAGGTGGATCGCGGCGACACGACGCCGCTCGGCATCGGCCACACCCGCTGGGCGACGCATGGTCGGCCCACGGAGGAGAACGCCCACCCGCACCGCAGCCAGAACGGCAAGGTGGTGACGGTCCACAACGGCATCTTCGAGAACTTCCTGGAACTGCGCGCCGAGCTGCAGGGCGCGGGCGTCTCCTTCGCCTCCGAGACGGACACGGAAGTCTTCCCGCAGATGGTGGCGCTGCTCATGCGGCGGGATGGCCTCAGTTTCCAGGACGCCTTCATCGCCTCCGTGAAGAAGGTCCGCGGCATCTACGCCCTGGCCTGCCTCCACGCGGATGATCCGAGCCGCATCCTCGCGGCCCGCAGCGGCCCTCCGCTCTGCATCGGCCTGGGCGAAGGCGAGACCTTCCTCGCCTCGGATGTGGTGCCGCTCCTCGCACACACCCGCCGCGTCATCTTCCTGGAGGATGGCGATCTCGCGGTGCTGACGCGCGAAGGCGCGGATGTCTTCCGGTTGGATGGCAAGCCCGCCGGGCGCGCCGTGCAGGTGATCCCCTACGATCCCGTGGCCGCGGAAAAGGGTGGCTACAAGCACTTCATGCAGAAGGAGATCTTCGAGCAGCCTCAAGCGCTCTCCAACACGCTGCTCAACCGCCTGCCGCTGGATGGCGAGGAGATCCCGCTGGACCTGCCTTGGAGCAGCGAGGATCTGCGCGCCTTCAGCCGCGTTTCCATCGTCGCCTGCGGCACGAGTTGGCATGCCGGGCTCGTGGGCAAGTTCTACCTGGAGCAGCTCGCGCGCATCGGCACCGACATTGATTACGCCTCCGAATTCCGATACCGCGAACCCATCGTGGAGCCGGGCACGCTGGCGCTGGGCATCACCCAGAGCGGCGAAACCGCCGATACGCTCGCCGCGCTGAAGGAGGCGGCCGCTCGCGGCGCGAAGACGCTCGCCCTCTGCAACGCCCAAGGCTCCACCGCCACCCGCCAATGCGACGCGACCCTGCTCACCCACGCGGGACCCGAGATCGGCGTCGCCTCCACCAAGGCTTTCACCACCCAGCTCGCGGTGCTGTTGCTGCTGGCCCTGCGCATCGGCGAAGCGAAGGGCACGCTCGATCCCGCGCTGCGCGCCGAACTGCTTCAAGGACTGCGGGAACTGCCCGCCCATCTGGAACGCGCGCTGGCGCTCGAACCCCAGATCAAGAAGTGGGCGCAAGCGTGGCAGGGCGCGCGGGACTTCCTCTACCTCGGCCGCGGCCCGCTCTATCCCATCGCCCTCGAAGGCGCGCTGAAGCTGAAGGAGATCTCCTACATCCACGCCGAGGGCTACCCGGCCGGTGAAATGAAGCATGGCCCCATCGCGCTCATTGATGACCAGCTTCCGGTGGTCGCGCTGCTCTCCCAGGACTCCCATCGGGAAAAGACCCTGTCCAACCTCCAGGAAGCCGCCGCTCGCGAAGGGCGCATCCTCGGCCTCGTCACCGAAGGGGACAAGGGCCTCGACGGCATCGCCGAATCCGTGCTGAGGCTGCCTTCCGTGCACCCCTGGCTCGCGCCCATCGTCTACGCGATCCCGCTCCAGCTCCTCGCTTACCATGTGGCCCTGCTGCGGGGGTGTGATGTGGACCAGCCGAGAAATCTCGCCAAGTCCGTGACGGTGGAGTGAGCCGTGTCCGTCGAAGCCACGCGCCGCGCGATCCTGAATCCCTGGAAGCTGAAGCTCTTCATGCTGGGCAAGCTGCCCATGGGGTTCCTGGCGGGCCTGCGGGTGGTGGCGCTTGATGAGACGAAGGCCGCCGTCTCCATCAGACTCGGCTACCTCACCAAGAATCCCTTTCGCAGCATCTATTTCGCGTGCCTCGCCATGGCCGCTGAGTTGTCCAGCGGCGTGCAGGGCATCGTGCTGACCTCGAATGGCCCGCCGGTCTCCATGCTCGTCGTGGACCTCCAGGCCACCTTCACCAAGAAGGCGGTGGGCCGCGTCACCTTCACCTGCGAGGAAGGCGCCGCCATCGCGGAAGCCATCGCCGCGACCCGCGCCGATGGCGAAGGCCGGACCGTGCCCTGTCGGAGCATCGGCCGCGATGAGACGGGCGACGAGGTCGCCGCCTTCACCCTCACATGGTCCTTCAAGGCCAAGGCCCAAAAGGCCTGATGGACCCTCGGCCCGTTTCCGGTAGAATGGTTCTTCCCGTTGGCGCGTAGCTCAGGGGTAGAGCACCACCTTGACACGGTGGGGGTCGGTGGTTCGAGACCACTCGCGCCAACCA
>CAZKIM010000064.1:0-11051 GCA_964552855.1 uncultured Solibacteraceae bacterium
AACGCTGCACCGCAGCGTCCTCCTGGGTCCGCATCGGTCCCAACGCCCTCGCCTTTGGCGATTCGAATCCCGCTCCCACCGCAAAAAAAGCGGGCCGCTATCGCGGCCCAATGGCGGTGGGAGTGGGATTCCCCTCTGGGCCGCGCCAATGGCGGAGCCTTGGCACCGTGCGGCCCTAGCGTCGAACGCTGCACCGCAGCGTCCTCCTGGGTCCGCATCGGTCCCAACGCCCTCGCCTTGGGCGATTCGAATCCCGCTCCCACCACAAAAAAGCGGGCCGCTGTCGCGGCCCAATGGCGGTGGGAGTGGGATTCGAACCCACGGAAGGTTGCCCTTCGCCGGTTTTCAAGACCGGTGCCTTAAACCGCTCGGCCATCCCACCGTGGCTCCATGATCCCCAGGATCTGTGCGGCGCGGCAAGTTCCCTTGAGCAGCGCGGCTTCCCACGCTAATCTGGTCCCTTCGGAGAGTTGCCGGAGTGGCCGATCGGGCTCGCCTGCTAAGCGAGTGTATTGGGTAAACCAGTACCGGGGGTTCGAATCCCCCACTCTCCGCCAGAAGAAGCCGCGAGCCCTTGAATCTAGAGGGCTTGAGGCCGTTGTGTCTACACCAACCCATGCTTCTACCCATATTTCATCCGGATCTTTCTGATCCTCTCCCAGAGCGCCCCAATCCTCCTGAAATGCGAGGCTCCTGCCCTGATCCGCGTGGATCCCCATGCCCCCAGCCATGGCCCCAACATCGCCCCAGCATTCCCCCACCGTTCCCCCACCATCACCCCAGCGTGTCCCCACGGGGCAGCGGCGGCCGGAGGGGGTCGTCGTCGCCGATCACGACGCGACCCATTCCTCTGGAGCCTCCCACGCCGAGATTTGCGCGGATACCCACCCTACGCCCAGCCTTGCCGCCGTCCGCCCCCCCGGTGACATCACTCGTGATGTCGCGGACTTCCCGCGCTCCGCACGGAACATCATCCTAGGTGATGTCAGTCATGCAATCGCACTAACCTGCCTCTGATCCCTTTTCAGCCCTCCCAGCGATCCTGGCGGAGACATCGGCGGCGAAAAGAAAAGCCCCGATCCACTGACCGGGGCTCCTCGTTCATGCAATCGCACAAACCTGTCCCTGATCCTTTTCAGTTCCCCGATGACCCTTGGAAATCATTTGGCAAGAATTCGGAGAAGCTATCGAGGCCCTGAAATTCAGGGCCTCGATGGACGAGTTTAACCGTGTCACTGGAGAGGCTTTTTGTTATGTGTAATCATATATAAAGAAATAAAAATAAATCCAATCAAATCAGCCTTAAAAATTGCCGAGATGGACTCCGGGTGATACCTCGAGACCGACCACTGGAGAATGGAGTATGTATAGCTAGCGAAAGAAACGCCAATTAATGTTTTTCTTATTCTATTCGAAATATTCATTGCTGGAAATCCTGCCAAAAAATCAAGTTTGTCCGCTGCTTTGACGCATCAAGTCCGGGGACGATTTCAGACGGACGAGCTGTTGGCGCCCATGACAAGGCCGCACCGATTCCCCAACCCCAAGGCCCAACAAGCCTTGATGTTGCGGCCCCTACTCCAAGAGCATACCAAAGCCCATTTCTTGAGTTGTTCAGCGCAGCTTGGCGCTGATCAATCCCATCAGCAAACGCCTTCTTACCCAGATTGCTCGCCCCATCGGGTCCTTTTTGAGACAGAAACGCTGAAGCTTGTGAAATGGCCCCTCGTGCCTGTCGCGATAGGGAATCGACTGACGCGCTTCCGGAAGAAGAGAAGCTACCCCCAGGAGTACTTGCTGTTGAAGTGCTCTGAGTATTAGAGGTGAAATGGGTTCCCTCAATACTTCCATTCGGTGCAATTACGGTAACTGAGGTCTTTTCTGTTGTAACAGTCCAAGATTCACCTGCGCTCGTATACTGAGTCACTGTCGTTCTTTGTTCGATAATTGAATTTGTCTGCGTTTTGGGATCATATTCCGCAGTAATTGTCACCGAATCCTGCACTTGGCGCACAGAATCATCTGTTTCCGCCTGTGGACTAGCAGCCTGGGTAGAAGTATCGCCGGATCCTCCATCGTCGTCTGTCGTCTGATCACCGTCAGCCGGTGCAGGATCATCTTGAGTGTCGGTTGCGGCGTTTTCGTCACTCGCCAGCGTGGTTCCGCCGCCCCCCGCCGCGTCAAGTTGCTCTTCTTCTTCTATCCCAGCAATCCAGCTATCTTCAGTGTCACTTCGCCGAAGCTTAGATATCGCCCAGGGGATTCGACCATCCGGATCGGTGTGCGTGACGGGGTTGTTCGTCACATAGCCGTAGAGATTCCAGCTTTCAGGATCACCCTTAGTCTGGTCGTAGGCGGGGTCTACTTCAGCGAATTTCCCATAGGCTTGGAGGTACATCCGAGCTTGCATGTAAATCGCGTTGCCCTCGCTCTGCTCGTGGTTCGTGTAGCGGCGGATGGAGTTGTCTCCGGACTGATACAAAGCCTCTCCAAAGGGCAAGGTCTTCGCGCGCCCCACCATGGCCAGATTCCCATCCGTCATCAAGTTTGGGCTTCCCACCTGGTCGCTCTGCATGAACACCGTTCCGGCACTCGCTTGATCCTCCCGCAATTCCTGCCCGAAACCGTACACCATGGTCCGCTGCCATACCAACACGGCCCCAGTTACGACATTCACCGTCAGCGATCTCGTCGTGGTGCCCACGCTATTCGTCGCTGTGAGTGTGTAGGTCATCGTTCCGGAAGGAGTCACCTCCGCTGTCCCATCCCCATTTACAATGCCCACGCCTGACAAGCTCACGCTGGATGCGCCACTCACCTGCCAAGCCAGTTCGCAACCTGAGCCGGCCGGTATTGTGCTGGCGCTGGATGTGAAGCTCCCTATCACCGGTGCCGCAATGGGCACGGAGATGACCGGTACTGTGACTTGCTGTGTTGCGGCACCATAAGGGCTGCGTGCCGTCAGAGTGTAAGTGGTTGTCACAACGGGATATAAAGATACAGAAGTTCCCGTCACCGTCCCTATCCCATTGTCGATAGAAAGGCTCGTCGCGTTGGTCGTCGCCCAACTTAGCGTCACCGGACTGTCTGCTGCGAGGCCACTCGAAGGATTCGCAGTGAAAGACTGTATGGCGGCGGGTGTAGTCGGCCCCACAACAACCGTCAGGCTCGCCGCAACAGAGGACCCGGCGGCGTTGGTCGCGACCAGAGTGTAGGTTGTCGTCGCCGGAGGCGTGACCACCAGGCTTGTACCCGATACGGGCGTCCCGTTGATAGCGAGGGAAGTAGCGTTGGTGGTGTTCCAGCTAAGCATCCCACTGCTTCCGGCGGGGATGGCTGCTGGCAGCGCTGCGAATGTGCTGATGGCAGGAGGCGGCACTACTGTCACGGTTATCGTCTGCGAGGTGCCTCCATTCAGACCCATGTAAGCGGACCCTGTCACCGTGTAGGTGCCAGGAGCATTGTAGGCATGTGTCGCTGTAGTCCCTCGCGCGGTGGAACCGTCTCCGAACGCCCAACTGGCACTCGCATTCGCGGGAGATATTGTGGCCGCGAATGTGACGATCATGCCCGTTGACACCGTAATGCCAGAAGCCGGGTTCGTGATCGTGATGGTCGGAGTGATTCCTCCGCCACCGCCCCCTCCGACAGGAACCATAGCTGTTCGGACGCTGGAGGTCTTGAGAGTCATGGTCCCTATAACAGGTGCAGATTCCGTGAACACACTCAAGGGTTCGCCATGAAAGCCGTACACGGTGTAGGTAATCGACCCATCCGGATGCGTGCGCCGGAACCGAAGCCCGCCGCTATCCAGGAGGAAACTCGTTCCATTCTCCATGGCCACGCGACCGGCAGCATCGTAGACCCAGGTCATCTGGGTGCTCGCCTGGCCCGGCACGCTGAAGACCTGGGTCATCCGTCCAAAATCGTCGTAGATCACGCCGGTGGGGAGGTTCCCTCCTGCGCTGACCACCGCGCTGGGTAGGCTGTTCCGGCCATCCGCATAGGCGGCTGACCAGCTCAGGCCTTCTCGAAGGGAAGGGGCAGCCCCGGGATAGGTGGTACTCGTGGAGGTTCGGTTGCCCCACGGATCATAGGTGAAGCTCTGGGTGACAGAACTGCCATCCTGGGGGTTCACGACGGTGGCCGACATCAGGCGCTGAAGCGGATCATAAGTCCATGCGTCTTTTCCGCGCGACAGCATGAGCCCCCCGGGCGTCCAGGTGATCGGGTCATTTTCAACGAGGGTTCCCGCCACATGCGTGACTGCCGCGAGTTTTCCCTGCACCATCGCGCGCGAGGTCCATGCCCCATTGCCAAAGGTCAGCGTGTCCACCACAGCCATGCCGCTTTGCTGCACTTGGTCGTAGACCATAGACCCCGAGGGCTGCGGCTCACCATTCAGGCTCACCGTCGTGAGACGACCCAAGGAATCATAGCCGTTCACCACTTGGTCGGAATGTCCTGCGGCGCTCGGATAGGTGAGCGTTAGAACGCGACCCGTGGCATCCAGGCTCTGAATGATCGAGAATGTCTGGGTTCCATCAGAGATGACCTTCCCAACAGGGCGATAAAGGCCATCATAAGCTGTCGATACAGGATAGCTCTCAGTTAGCGTGCCGTTTGCCTGCGTTTCGGTGAGACCGGTAAGCAGGTGAGTGCCAGCATCATCGTAGTTCATGGTGCGGGTGATGGTCTGGCTTCCGAGTGTAGAGCGCACCTGGCTCGGCTGGAGATGGTGGTTCAGCGTGGTGGCGGCCGCAAGGGAGCTAGAACCGCTGCGCCCAACCTGGCTGCTATTCAGGGCTGTGCCCAGCATCGTGAAACGACTGTAGATGGTCGTGCCCTCTTCGGGCTCTGTCCGGCTCGTGAGCCAGCCCATGTCATTGTAGGCATAGGCTCGCGCCTGTCCGCCCTGATTGGTGCCAATCAGATGGCCGTCTTGATCGTATGAGAAGGTACTTAACTGACCGGCCTGATCCACGATGGCGGCCTTCTGGCCAAGCAGGTCGCTCACTTCGGTGCGCGTGTAGCCACGGTCATCCTTCGTTGTCGTGACCACGCCTTCGACTGTCATGCCTCCAACTGTTATCGAACTCCAACCCGGCTGCTGCACCACATGCATTAGTAAGTTGCCGCGCGCATCGAAGTGATCGGTCACGCGCCCCAGCGCGTCATACTGCCAAGTCTCAGAGCCATAAGGCGTCTCCCCTGGCGCCAGTGCTGGCGTCTCGGAAACCAGCTCGCCGAAGCCATCATAAGTGAACCCCTGAGAGCGACCATCCGGGAAAAAGATATGGGCCTTGCGGCCGAAGGCGTCATAGTCCGTCGTCGTCGTGAGTGTGCGGCCCGTGTCTCCCTCGGTGACAATCTCGGTCTTATGGCGCCCATCGGCGGTAATTGTCGTTGTCGTCATGAGCGACGCCACAGTGGAGGGTCCGTTCGTGTGGGTCTGACGAGTGACAGTCTGCACACGGCCCCAGGCGTCGTAGCTCGTGTCCGTCTCGATACCGAGCACATCCGTCTGGGCTTTGATCCGGCCATAGCCATCACGAGCTAGAATAGTTGCCGGGCGGCCGTCCACTTTGTCTGTAACCGTTTTCGGCCACTGGTAAGAAGTCGTGTCGAAGGTGGTGTGAGTGCCCACCACAACCGTCGTGTCGTCGGGGTTGGCGTAGATCGCAGTCCCATTCTGGGTCAGAGTCTTAGTGACATCGGAGATCTGGGGCAGGTTCCCATTAAACTGGCGCGTCTCCGTCGCAGTGAACGCGCCCCTCGTGCCCACTTGCTGCCAGACGCGGCCCTGCGAATCGTGGCTATAGGTGGTCTCTCCAAAGTCCACACTCGTGACACCACGCAGGGCCTTCATGGTGCTCCCGCCATCCAGGATCTTCTGATCGTGGTCCGTCAGCAGGCGCATGGTCCCAGATCCAGCCGTCGCAGAAGGCGTCATGGTCCCGTCGAAATGCCGCTGGATCACCCCTCGCCGGTGAACAGAACTCGACAAAGCACTATTGCCACTGTTCACCGCGCTCGCTGCCAGGGTGCCGCCGGATCCGTTGGAACCAGCGATGTTCGGCCAGGACGGAACATTCTGTACAGGGCCTGTCCACTCGTCCGTCTGCACTGGCCCATACGCATCGCTCGCGCTGGGATTGCCTGGATCCCCAGCTAAGGTCACCTTTGTTGGCAGGCCTCCCGGGATCAAAGAAGCAGAAGGTGTATATACCGTTGTCCGCCGCGCCACCGCCGTCACAGGAAGGGCCGTTCCCAACGCGCCGCCTGGGTTAACCCAACTCGCCAGGCTGAAGCCATCATAGACGGTCGTCTTCACAGTCGTAGCACCTGTCGGCTGCCATCCTGCAGGCGTGTCTAGGTTCGAAGGCACACCCGTTCCTACGATCTGATCGTCCTGGACGATTGCAGAAGTCGCGAAGAGATAACCTGGAAGACCCGCCCAACCGCTGCCCATGTCATCAACAGATAAGTGCGTGAGCCGGGTGCCTCTAAAGGGGCTATTACTCCCCGGTTGCGAAGTGCCATACCGAAGAATTGTCGTGATGTGCTGGCCCTGCGTCTCACTCCAGACATCTCCAGCGCTTGACCCTCCAACCAGTTGATATTTGGGCCACAAGCGGCTGATGAGAATCGCCTGCCCTTTGGTGGGATTGGAGTCTGAAGGATCCGCCAGAGTGACATGGCTCACTCCTGGCATACTCGGGAAAATGGAACCAAAGTTTGGTATGGGCCCGGCTTGCAGTGTGAAACTTTGAGGGAAATCAGCGGGCCGCCCGGTTATCGTGGATGATGCTGGCAACCATCCACTCCATACACCTGAACAAGCATCGAAAGAGGACTGCGATAGATTAGGGAATGTCATCTCAAACCCTAATGTCTGCACCAATCCTGAAGACAGAGAAACGGTGGTCGGCGCTTGGCATCCATTCTTTTCGACCGTAGAAATCGGAGCCGTGCTTACCGCGGACCAAGTGAGATTTGTCAACCGGCTTGTGCCATCCGAAGCGGTCTCCAGGATGGATGTTGGCTGGAATCCCCAGTCCCAAGCGCCTGAGGGACCCTCTGTGAATCCAGGAGCATTCGGGCATGCCGCGGTCCCACCGAAGCGCTGATGCCCCTCCAGTTTCCCTTGTAGGGTTACCTTGGGGAATGTGACATCCCCAAAACTGTTCTGAACGGTCACCGTCACAGAGCAATGGATGTCTGATGTAAAGTTTTGATTAGAATTGGTCGCAGGCGAGAGCCACGCCCCTGTGAATATGGTTGGTGTACTGGTCTCATTAATGTCGAGCGAGATGGACGCTTGGCTTCGCCTATCAGAGATGACAATCCCTGTGGGGATGCTGGCATCAGCCGCAACGCTGGCGAACGATTCGGTGATGTCAATGTCATCACCCCATTGGTTCGATAGGTGAGTCGTCGCGTAGGTTTGGGCCATCTCCGCCTTCGGCATGGGCAAGGTCGAATAGGAACCCGGGCTTTGGGTCCAGATGGCCTCCGCACCATCAATGACCACAAACCCCGCATTCATTTCGAAGGTTTGCGTCGTCGTTCCGAGGATCGTAGTGATGGCCACCTGAGTGGTGTACGCATACGGAATGAGAAACTGTGTGCCGTCGCTTGAGGGATAGGCCGCGCAATGGAAGGTCGAGCCTAGAATCTTGCCAGACGATGGCGCCTGAGCGGCGGTGGGGCCTTGAAGCACGACTCCCCTAGCAGCCAAGAGTGGGAGCCAGTAGGAAGCGGATTGTGGAGCTTGAGCCGTGGCCTGGGGGTAGAACTGGAGGACTCGGCCTCCCACGGCAACAGACATCAGCATGTTGGTGTTCGGATCGAGAATCTTGGGCCACACCACTGGCTCCAGCTGTCCTCCCTGAACCGCTCTTGCGGGCAAGCTTTGCTGGTCGAACAACCAATCAAACCCTGTCACGATCCTTCCGGGCATTCTGGGGCCTAGCGGAATGGTTGCAGAATAATCGCCAGAAACCGCGTCAACCTGGCCGAACGGCAGCGTCACCGTGCGGCCAGCATTCGGCAGCGAAGGGGGACCTGATTGAGCTTGCAAACAGGGCCACCATGAGCCCCCAAAAGCAAGACAGATTGCCGTTGTCACCAAGCGAAGCGGACGCACACATTTCTCCTATACGACTTCATTTTTGATCGTTTGCCACAAGAGGAACTAGAACGGACTTTCACTGTGAAGTCATTTTTTGAAAAGCCGCATGATCCGAACCCCCTCGGCTCATCGGAACACCGATGGAACTCGCCCCATAAGCGGCGCTCAGAGAAGCGTGTCTTCATGCCGTCTGTCGCTGCGTCAATTCAGCATAGGCATTAGAGGACAATAGCGCGCCGAGAGATCGTCTCGCGATGAGGGCGCTTCCTCCTCCCGCCTTCAGAACTCCAACAGCGAAGAGGCTCAAACCCAGAGCCATCATCGAGCACAGAAACTTCCCACCGCGCATGCGCGCCCTCCCAACCATTCCCGGCTTGATCCTGAAACCCGACAAGCTTCTCAAATCGGGCGGACGATCGCCATTTAGAAAATGACGATTTGTCGCAGCACTCTACAAGGCACTTGAGCTTCCCAACATGTTGAACGCTCAAGCGTCCTAGCACTACCGCACACCGGGGCATAGAGGGCAGTCAAGGCAGAGGTCTTGGAGGCATCCATTGGGAACCCAGCAAAACATGAGAACCCGGGGTCTCAGGTTCGAGAAAAACAGGTCAACGATAGGAAATTAATGCCACGGTATAGAACCTCAAAAAGCCTATACACAAGACTTCGAAGACGAGCCACCTCGAAGCTGTCACAACATGCTTCACAAGGGCTCTTCTGCTTTAGGTAGTCCCCACAAGCAGCTCGATCTTCAACCTTTAGGGGGTGGTGGGTTGCCGAGGGCGTCCTTGCTCAACAGAGCGGGCCAAAAGGGGCCACACGGTCTCGGAAGGGGCATCAGGCTTCTAGGTGAGAAGCACGCTTGCGTCTCACCTGGTAGGAGCTCGAGATGCAAACTCCCATCCCATTCACAAAGCAGGACAAAGGGGGACACCCGGGCGTCCGAGGCCCTTCAGGGTTCTTCCATGAACGCTTTCGTCTCCGCTCTCTCCCTCAACTTCCTCGACGGTTTCCGGCCACGAGGGGCCATCCGTCCCTCCAGACCTCCGCAGACTTGAGGCAGGGCTGCACTCACCCCTTCGCCTTCTCTAGGAGCCATCCATGCGTACGACGAACCCGCTCCCCAAACTGGCCTACAGCGTCGCAGAGGTCTGCCAGCTCATCGGCCTTGGTCGCACCGGTGTGTTCCGGGAAATCCGAGAACGGCGCCTCCGGGCCGTCAAGGCCGGACGCCGGACCTTGATCCCGGCGGTGGAAGTGCAGGCCTGGCTGGATCGGCTGGCCGCAGCGGGAACCGATCCTGCCGTGCAAGGGCCGTGAGGGTTGAGAAGTCCCGTCTAACTGGCCGCGCAGAACTCCGCCCAGGCCTCCATGAGCTTCCGCCGCTTCTCAGGCAGGGTGGACCGCGCATAGGCCGCTTCGGCCCGGTCCTTGAGCTGATGGGCCAGCGCGTGCTCGATGACCTCTCGGGGGAAGGTGGTCTGCTCGCCCGCCCAATCCCGAAAAGTGGACCGGAAGCCGTGGACGGTGATGTCCGAACGGCCCATGCGCTTCAGCAACGCGATCATCGCCATGTTTGACAGCGGCGCCCCTTCCCGGCCGCCCAGGAACACATGCGCACCTTCCTGGACTTCCCCCATCGCCTCCAGGATCTCCATCGCGCGGGAGGAAAGGGGCACCGTATGCGCCTTCCCCGCCTTCATCCGCGCCGCGGGGATGACCCACACCTTCCGTTCCAGGTCGAACTCCTCCCACTTGGCTTCGATCACCTCCCGGGTCCGCGCGGCGGTCAGGATCGTGAACTCCAACGCCAGGGCTGAAGTACTGCCCTTCGGGCGCAGCTCCGCCATGAAGGCGCCGACCTTGTCATAGGGGAGCGCCGGGTGGTGCTCCGCCTTCTGGATCTTGGAGGGCCGGGGGAGCAAATGGTCCAGATGGCCTCGCCAGCGCGCGGGGTTCTCCCCTTTCCGGAAGCCGCTCACCGTGGCCCAGGCCAGCACCGTCTCGATGCGCTGGCGCACGCGGGAGGCCGTCTCGTTCTTCGTGAGCCAGATGGGATCGAGCACTTTCCGGACCATCGCCAGATCAATGGCCGACACCGGCAGCTTCCCGATGACAGGTGAGACATAGGTGGCGAGCGTGCTGGACCACTGGGCCGCGTGCTTCTCGCTCCGCCACGCTGCCCGCCGGTCCGAGTTGCACGCCGCCGCCGCCTGGTCGAAGGTCATCTCCTTCGCCAGGTCCGCCCTCAGCGTGGCCCGGCGGGCCACCCGCTCCGCCATCGGATCCCGCCCCGCGCGCAGCAGCTCCCGAAGCTCGGCCGCCTTGCCCCGCGCCGCTTCCAGCGACACATCGGGAAAGGGACCCAAGCCCATTTCCCGCAAGCGTCCCGTCCCCCGGTCCCGGTACCGGAAGCACCAGCTCTTGGTGACGAGACTGGCGGGGGTAGGCTTCACAGCGCGCTTGCTCCCAGAAGCGCGAGCGGCCACCTGGAGGTAGAGGCCGCCCCCATCCAGGAGGTAGCCGGGCGTCGCGCACTTCGCGACCTTCGCGGCACTCAGTTTGTGGAGTCCGGATCCCATGGAAGGTGGCGTCCTCGCGCGAGAGAAGGCTTCATCTTACCCAGCTATCTACCCATATCCTGATCCTGATTCCGGATGAATCCTAGTGGACACAGACAGCTCGCTGCGTACAAGCAGACGAGCACATCACTAATCAATGCACAACTTTGAACATCCATTCAGAATCGCCCCCGACTCACCCCGAATGACAGGTCAACGGACCCACTCTCCGCCAGAAAGGCCGCCGCTTGGCGGCTTTTTCATGTGTGGGTTCCCGCTACCTATGGCGGGGCCTCAGGCCCTGCCCCACAATCGGAAAATGGGAGACTTGGGTCCGCAGGTTCTGCCTTCGG
>CAZKIM010000065.1:0-9053 GCA_964552855.1 uncultured Solibacteraceae bacterium
CCCTTCGGCGATGGCCTTGGCGCAGGCCTCGCCCATGGCGGCTTCGTAGACCTCGTTCGAACATGGGAACGGGATGTCCACCTTCCAGAGCGGAAGCCCAACCGCCACGGCTTGGGCTTCCAACAAGGATTCCCGGACCGCGTGCATGGCCACCCGATCGAAGGCGCGGTTGATGGTGGTCAGAAGCCCAACCACCTCCACTTCCCCTTGCTGGCGCAGGACATGGAGGCTCCAGGCGGCGTCCTTGCCGCTGGACCAGGAAAGGAGGGCGCGCGGTCTCATGCCTTCAGCATAGGGCTCGCAAAACCTGACCGTGGGAGTAAACTATCTGCGCGGAGCGGCCATGCCGAAGGTCATCAACATCGAACCCACCCCCAACCCGGACGCGCTGAAGTTCATCGTCCAGAAGCCTTTGCTCAAGATGGGCACCCGCAGCTTCAAGGACTTCGGCTCGGCGGTGGGCGATCCGCTCGCGAGTTCCATCTTCGCCCTGGGCAAGGTGACGAGCGTGTTCTACATGGACCGCTTCGTCACGGTGAACAAGGAGAGCGGCGCGGAGTGGAGCGACCTCATTGATCCCATCTGCGAGACGGTCGAGGATCTGAAAGTCGAAGAGGACGCCGCGGGCACCGCGGGTCCGGCCTTGAGCGGCGCGAACGCGGACGAGAAGCTCGCGAAGATCAACGCGCTGCTGGACTCCCGCATCCGCCCCGGCCTCGCCGGGGACGGCGGTGGCCTGGAGATCATCAGCTTCGACGGCGAGACGCTCCAGATCAGCTACCACGGCGCCTGCGGCTCCTGCCCCAGCTCCATCAGCGGAACCCTCCGCTACATCGAAGGGATGCTGCAGGAGGAAGTGGATCCGGCTCTGCGCGTGATCGCGTACTAGCAGGCTGGAGACTGAAGGCTGGAGGTTCGATTGGGTGCGGCCTTTGGCCGCGACCCTGTTTTGACACCTGCCTCCAGCCTGTTTTTTCCCACGCCCCCGGCTCCGGCCCTATACTGGGGATCGTCCCCGGAGCCGTCGTTGAGCAAGCACTCCCCGGAAGGAAAACCGAAGGAGCCCAAGCTGAACTCCCCATCTGGCGCGTTTTCCATCGCCGGGGATGAACACTTCGCGGCGCTGAGCGAGCTGCTGGACCGGGTGACCATGGACAGCACCCAGCTCTTCGACCACTGTCTCAACCTGCTCGTCGCCCAGCTCAAAGCCCAGCGGGCCATCATGACGCGCATCACCGATCTGGGTTTCGAGCCCTTCTGGTGGGCCCACGATCCGGAAGTGACGATGGGCGGCGCGGTGGAAGCCGATTGCGCCGGCCTCAGCGCGCGGGTGATGGATCATCCGCGCCGTGCGCTCGTCGTCCGCAACATCCAGGAAGACCCCCAGTGGGCCCAGGACGCGGAATGCAAGCGCCTCGGCATCGGTGCCTTCGTCGGCATGGCCTTGCGGGAGAACGGTCAGACGACGGGCGTGCTTTCCGTCCACTTCCCGGCCCCCCGCGCGTTCACCAAAGGGGAACTCGCGCTCGTGAACGCGGTGGTGAATCTCCTCAGCAAGACGCTGGAAGTGGAGTCCCTGCGCGCCGAACTGCGCATGACCAAGGACGCGCTGGATCTCACCTCCGCGGTGGTGGAGGACAGCGCGCTCCAAAGTGGCCAGACCGGCCTGCCGAATGTCCGTTACCTGGATGTGTGGCTCAAGGCCAACCTCTACATGGCCCGCCGCAAGGGCGAAGGCATGGCGGTGCTGGTGTGGAAGCTCTTCAAGAGCGACGACACCAAGGGGCTCCAGAGCCTGATGAACGCCCTGCGTGGTGAGGATCTGCTGGTGGACATCGGCCGGGACCAGGTGCTCGCGCTGCTGCCCCGCACCGAGATGGGCGGCGTCTTCGCCATGATGGATCGCCTGGAACCGTGGCTCGGCAAGCGCCACATCGGGGCGACGCTCTGGCATCCCAAATTGGACGACCCCCAGCTGCAGCGGGCCTTGGCCCGCGCCCAGGAAGCGCTCAAAGCCGCTGACGGTGGCCCCGGCCTCTACTGGAAGCTGCTGCCGGAAGGCTGAACCCGGCACTTCGCTTTTCTCCGTCTCGCGCGGTTCTGGAGTTCGATGCCATTCCTTCTGCTGATGCCTTCCTACAATCAGGATCGCTTCATAGGCGAGGCGATTCGCAGCTGCCTTGCCCAGGACGACCCCGATTGGGAATTGTGGATCCTGGATAACTCCACGGACGGTACACCCGGGATCGTCAAGAGCTTCCAGGATTCTCGGATCCACTTTGAGCACCGAGCTGGAAGAACCTGCCCTGGCGCTTGCCTCAATGACTTGCTCATGACAGCTCAGGGTGATCATTTCAGCTATGTCCATACGGACAACAACCTCGCGCCTTCCTTCGTTCGCGAAATGCGCGGAGCCTTGGGGAATCATCCCCTAGCCCTCGCTTATTGCGATCTCCGCCTCATGAACGAGGCTGGCGCGCCGACGGGCATTTGGCGGCGACCCGAGTATGGCCTAGCGGACATCTTCGGGTCAGCGAGCCTCGGGGTCCCCTTTGCCGCGACGACGGCGCTCGCGCGAGATCTGGGCGGATTTTCAACGGAGGATCTCGCGGACGACACCCTCTTCTGCGTCCGGTCGTACGGATTGGGCCCTTGGCGGCGGGTTCCCAAACCGTTGGTGGACTATCGGATTCATGCTTCGAGCCGAACCGAACAGGCCGGATTGCGAGGGGTCGAATTCGCGGTGATGAAGGGGCATGTCAGGGCGCTGCCAGAGCTGGAAGCAAGGGGTCTCAATCCGCTGGGTGTCATGGCGCAGCGCATCTCGGACCATCTCGATGAACTTGAATCCGCCCTGGAAGACGCTTGGCTCAAGAACTGCGGGCCACGCCTGCCTTCTCCGATAGGGGGATTGGCGGAGATGCTGTTCAGGAATGGTCTGTTCAAGCTGAGTGGGTTTGGCGCCCGCGAGGGCGATCCCAGTAGGCGGCCCCTATTCAAAATGCCCTTCGCCCAGGCCACACGAAATTCGTTCCGCGGTGTCCGCCATGAATTCATGAAGCGAGATGCGGACTTCCGCAGCGTACTCGCGGGCTGGGCTTATTTATCAGCGGGTGGATCCGCTCGCCCTGGAGCCAGACTCCAGGTAAGGTCCCTGGATTTCGCCACCATCTGGTGCGCGAAGCTCCTCTCGACAGCCCTTGGATGGGAGCCATCGGTCTCCCCGAAAGCTGGGATGCCTCCCAGGTGGCTGGGATGGCCGGTCGCCGAAGCGGATGGGATTTGGTTGGACTTGAGGGGGAGGCCTTCCGGCATGTTGGGCGTGGATGGCGAGGCGCCTTGATCGGATAAACTGGCTTGACCCTTTGGATAATGGAGAGCCGTTGCCTTTCCTGCTCTTGATGCCTTCCTACAACCAGGCGCATTTCATCCACGAAGCGGTGGACAGCTGCCTCGCGCAGACAGACCCGGACTGGGAACTCTGGATCCTCGACAATTCCTCCGATGACACGCCCGAGGTGATGAAGCGCTATACGGATCCAAGGATCCACTTCATCCATGAGCCAAGGCGTATGGACCCAGGCACCTGCCTGAATGAGATGCTCCGCATGGCTTCCGGGGAACACTTCAGCTATGTCCACACCGACAACCGGCTCCTGCCGGACTATGTGGCGAGGTTCCGCGAGGCCTTGAAACAGGACCCCATGGCCCTCGCCTACTGTGATTACTACGAGATAGACGAGCAGGGGCTGAACCCACGCCTTCGTTCGCGTCCGGCCGTTTTTCCACTGGCCCGCCTTTTCTCCATGGATGCCCTGGGCGTGCCGTTCTCCGCCACCACCGCGCTGGCGACCGCGGTGGGAGGTTTCACTTCCGACGACCTCGCGGACGATTGCTACTTCACCATGCGCGCGGATGGTTTGGGGCCTCGCATCCATGTCGCGAAGCCGGTGGTGGAATATCGGGTCCACGGCCAGTCTCGCACCGAGGCATCGGGAACCCATGGCGTCGCTCAATCCATCTACCGGAGCGCGCTGAAGGCCTACGCCAAGCGCGACCCGGCCTTGCCGGACCCCTTCCTCGGGGCTGAGGCGGAATTCCGTCGGCATGTGAAGCTCGCGTCTCGCACAGCGCTGGCGCTCGCTGGCGCGCTTCTCGCCAAGGCGAGACCCAAAGGACGCGTCTGGATTGATGGCACGGGTCCCGCTTCGTTTTGGCTCGCTTGGGCCTGCGCAACGCTCGATCATCCTCCCGTTGGATTTCGCAGCAACCGAGGCGGAAGCCTGCTGGGTCTCCCGGTGGTCTCTCCTGACGAGTCGCTACCTCTAGGGGAAGTGTGTCTTCGACCGCGCCGGAAGGGAGAAGATCCCCGCAGTGTGCGTCAGGATTGGACGATGCCGCTCCGATGGCTGGTGCGCGGGCTTCCACCGCAGGATCACGCCATCAAGCGCTATCCGGCCCAAGTCATGGCAAGTCTCCTCATTCCCTTCCATTTCCAAGATCTCTCCGAAGGTCCTGTCTGGATCCGCGGCGAGGGAGCGCTCGCCGCTTACTTGGCTTTTGGCGTGGAGACCATCGCCTGCCGCTCCCTCGCGGGCTGGGCAGAGGGTTATCAGGGTCCGGCCTTTGGATTGCCTGTCGGAGATCCCGGCGCTCAGTCTGTCTGGACGGTGGGCACCTCGGGAGCTGGCATCACCTGGCGGATTCGCGGCGCAGGTCGGCCCTGACATGCTCTTCGACTCCCCCTCCACCTTTGGCCGTTCTTTTCGCATCCTCAGTTTCGGGGAGAGCCATGGCGCGGCGGTGGGGGTGGTGCTGGATGGCGTGAAGCCGGGCCTGCCCTTCGAGGTCGAGGCGATCCAGGCGGAGCTGGACCGGAGGCGGCCGGGACAGAGCGACCTCGTCACGCCCCGGAAGGAAGCGGATCAGGTGCAGGTGCTGTCGGGCGTCTTCGAGGGGAAGACGACGGGGCATCCCATCGCGCTGGTGGTCTTCAACGAGAATCAGCGCAGCGGCGATTACAAGGCCATCACGGAGTTGTTCAGGCCCGGCCACGCGGATCTGACCTACGACCGGAAATATGGCATCCGCGATCCGCGGGGGGGCGGCCGCAGCAGCGGGCGCGAGACGCTCGCGCGCGTGGCGGCGGGCGCCTGGGCGAAGCGACGCTTGGCGGAACTCGGCGTCACCATCCGAGGGTTCAATCGCGAGATAGCCGGCATCGCCGGTGGGAAAGTGGACTGGCCCTTCGTCGAGACGAATCCGCTCCGGGTCGCCGACCCTGGAACCTTCGAAGCCCAGAAAGCCGCGGTAGAGGCGGCTCGGAACGAGGGCGATTCCGTGGGCGGCGTCTGTGAAGTCTGGATCGAAGGCCTGCCCATCGGCCTTGGCGATCCCACCTTCGCGAAGCTGGATGCGCTCCTGGCCTACGCGATGATGAGCATCGGCGCGGTGAAGGGCGTCGAACTGGGCGCGGGTTTCGAAAGCTCCCGGCGGCGGGGCAGTGAGAACAACGATCCGCTGGCGCCGGAAGGTCCGCTGAAGAACGATGCCGGAGGCACCCTCGGCGGCATCAGCACTGGCGCGCCCGTGGTGGTGCGGCTGGCGGTGAAGCCCACCAGCTCCATTTCCAAGACGCAGCAGACCGTCACCAAGGAAGGCAAGGCCGCCGCGATCAGCACCAAGGGTCGCCACGATCCCTGCATCGCGCCGCGCATCGTGCCGGTGGCCGAAGCCATGGCCGCCATCGTCGTCTACGATGCCTGGCTCAGCCAACAGGAGCTTAGGGACGGATCGGTGGAAACCGTGACGGAGTGGGACTGGGAGGCGCTTGACGGCCTGATACGAGGTCTCAAGCCCTGAGAAGGCTGCAACTTGTGCTTCCCCGCACAGGCGTGAGAGGCGACAATCTAAGGTTGGTGGCGGCCTGGCCGTCCACGCGATCTCGGACACTCGCGAAAGGTTCCATGGAGCCTGTGCTTCTCAGCTTCCACGCGCCCGTCCACGAGCTGGACCTCGTGGGGCGGCAGGTGGTTCGGGAAGGGCTCGCCGCCCGCATGCGGGAGTGGCAGCGCGGGTCTGGCGCGGAAGAGTTGGTCTACTTGGCCACCTGTCAGCGTGTGATGTGGATGTTCTGGGGCGGCGATCCCAAGCTCCTCAAGCCCCTGGAAGCCGCCGTGCGATATGAAGGCGACGCCGCGCTGGAGCATCTCCTGGCCCTCTCCGCGGGGCTTGAAAGCGCCAATCTGGGCGATCGGGAAATCCCGGACCAGATGCGCGACGCCCTCTCCCAGGCGCGCGAGATCGGCTCGGCCGGGGAAGAGGCGCAGTCCGCGCTGGAGGATGTCATTCGGGAAGGTCAGCGGCTCCGGGCGCGTCTCGGCATGGCTGATGGCAGCATCAGCGTGGCCACCGCCGCGCTCCGACACCTGACGGACGCCCTGCCGGAGGGCGCCTCCATCGTCGTCGTCGGCGTCGGGCCCATGAGCCAGTACCTGGCCGCGCGGCTGCCGGAGCGGGGTTTCCAGGTGACGCTCGCCAATCGGACGATGTCCAAGGCCCATGAGCTGGCGGACGAACTGGGCCTTCAGCAGGTCATCCCCCTCTCCCAACTGCAGCGCAATCCCGATGGTTTCGACGCGCTCGTGACCGCCACGGCGAGCCCCACGCCGCTCTTCACGCTGGAAGCCTGGGGCGGCCTGCCCAAGCGCGCGCCGCTCCGCATCCTCGACCTCGCGCTGCCGGTGGATTCGGAACCCGCGCTGGAGCAGCTGCCGTGGGTCCATCGCCTGGATTTGGGTGTCTTCCTCGCCGAAACCGCCACGGCCCGCGCCCAGCGCGCGGAAGCCGCCCTCAAGGCCGAGCCCATCCTCGCCGGTGCCGCGGCCCGCTTGAAGCGCCGCGCCGAGATGCGGATGAAGAAGCGGGAAATGCGGGATGCCCAGGATCGCCTCAACGGCGCGTGGGATCGGCTGGAACACGAGGCCCTCGGCGGGCTTTCAGAGCTGTCGGATGAACAGAAGGCCTTCATCCGTGACCTGCTCCAGCGGGGCCGCACGCTGGCCCACCGCGCCCTCGTCCAAGGCGGCAAGCCGGAAGAGCACCTCGCCAATGTCGCCGAGATCCTCCAGTTGGGGGCGTCTTGAAGCAGGTCCCCAAATCCGTCGTTGTCGCCACGCGGGGATCGGAGCTGGCGAAGGCCCAGGCCGCGCCCTTGGTGGATCACCTGCGCGGGAAGGGCTACGAGATCAGCTGGCGGCTCTTCACCACCAGCGGCGACCAGTGGCTCGAAGGCCCGCTGGACAAGGCCGGGGGCACGGGCTTCTTCACCAAGGAGCTGGAAGCCGCCCTGCTCGCGAAGGAAGCGGATCTGCTCATCCATAGCCTGAAGGATGTGGCGCTGGACCGGCCGGAAGGCATCGTCACCGCCTGCATCCCCGAGCGGGAAGATCCCTCCGACTGGTTGATCCTGCGGCAGGACGCGCCGCCGAACCCCGTCATCGGCACCAGCGCCGTGCGCCGTGAGCGCCTGCTCAAGGCCGCGATGCCGGAGGCTTCCTTCACCTGGCTGCGCGGCAATGTGCCCACGCGAGTGCAGCGCGTGAAGGAGGGTGTTCTCCGCGACGCGCCCCTCCACGGCGCGGTGCTGGCGGGCGCGGGGCTGAGGCGCTTGGGCCTCGATCTTTCCGGCCTTCGCTTCAAGCCACTGCGCTTCGAGCAGCTTCTGCCCGCGCCGGGGCAGGGGGCACTGCTCGCGGAGACCCGCGAGGATCGTCCGGATCTGATTGAAGCTTTCGCGGATCTCAACGACGCGATGACGGTGAAGGCCATCTGGCTGGAGCGCCGGGTGCTCCGGGGCCTGGGCGGCGGCTGTCAGCAGCCCCTCGGCGCCCACGCGGAGCCCTTGGAAGACGGCGGGTTCCGCCTGCGCGCCGCCTACGCGGGCGAGGATGGCATCCGCCGGGCTCTCGCCGAGGGCGATGAACCTGCCATGCTGGTGGAAGCCGTGCTCCGCCAGTTGGAGGTTCCATGCGTCTAGCCCTTTCCAGGCCCGAGCATCACCCCTTGGCCCAAGCCGCCAGGGATGCGGGCTGGCAGCCGGTGCCCTACTTCCCGACGCACATCCAGACCACGGGCAATCCCCCGCCGGTGCGCGTGAATCGCGCGACGGCGGTGCTCGTGCTGAGCCCCGCGGGCGCCGAAGCCGCCGCGTGGTGGCTGCCCGAAGGCACGACGGTCCTCGCCACGGGCGAAGGCACCGCCGCGGCGCTGGACCGCCCCGGCCTCGAAGTCGTCGCGCCGGAGCAGCCCAAAGCCGAAGCTCTGTGGGACCTTCTCCAGAAGCGTTATCCCGAGGGCGGCGAATTCCTGCTCGTGCGCGGCCACCGCTCGCGGGAAGCCCTTGAGAAACTGTCCACCGGCACCAAGTGGGAGATCCATTCCTGGATCACCCACGCGGAAGTGGTCTCCAGTCCCATCGCGCCCCTGCCTCCAGTGGACGCGGTGCTGGCCCTGAGCCCCGTCCAGGCGCTCGCCTTCCTGGAAGTGGATGGCGGCGTGAAGCGCTTCGCCTGGGGCGAGACCGCCGCCAAGATCTTCGCCGAAGCGGGCTATCCCGCCGACGCCGTGTGCGAGCCCAAGGCCGAAGCCCTCAAGGCGATGCTGGAAGCCCAACGCGCCTGAACACCCGTTCCACCGATTTTTGAAACAGGCTCCATGATGCTCACCCGTTCCCGCCGCCTCCGCGTCACTCAAGCTTTGCGCGACCTCGTCGCCGAGACCGATCTCCGGCCCCGTCATCTCGTGCAGCCCTACTTCGTGCAGCCGCAGGAAGGGGAAGCGCCCATCGCGAGCCTGCCCGGCATCGCGCGCACGGGCATCGAAACCACCTGTCGGCAGGTGGAGGCGGATCTGAAGAAGGGCCTGCGCAGTGTGCTGCTCTTCGGCGTCCCCGAAGGCAAGGATGCGGACGCCCATCGCGCCCACGATCCCGAAGGCATCGTCCCCAAGGCGGTCGCCGAGCTGAAGAAGCGCTTCGGCCAGGATCTCGTCGT
>CAZKIM010000065.1:9153-10842 GCA_964552855.1 uncultured Solibacteraceae bacterium
CCCTTCCGCGACGCCGCCGACAGCAGCCCCAAATTCGGCGACCGGCGCACCTACCAGATGGATCCGCGCAACGCGCGCGAAGGACTCCGCGACGCGCTCCTCGATCTCGAAGAAGGCGCCGATGCGCTCATGGTCAAGCCCGCGCTGCCGAACCTCGATCTCGTCTATCGCCTGCGCGAAGCCTGCCACGCGCCCATCTTCGCCTACCATGTGTCCAGCGAGTTCTCCTCGGTAAAGGCCGCCGCCGAGCGCGGCTGGGTGGACGGCGACGCGCTCATGCTCCAGCACCTCCTCGCCATCCGCCGCGCCGGCGCCGACGCCATCGTCACCTACGCCGGCCGTGAGGCGCTTGAGAAGGGTTGGGTGAACTGATTTTTAACCGCAGATTCCGCCGATTTCGCAGATTGAAAACCCGGCCCTTGAATCTGCGAAATCGGCGAAATCTGCGGTTGAGCATTTAAGGTTTTGTGTGAACAACGACTCCCTCTTTCAAGAAGCCCTCACCCATTTCCCCGGCGGTGTGTCTTCGCCGGTGCGGGCCTTCCGCGCGGTGGGCGGGACGCCGAAGTTCTTCCGCACCGCCTCGGGCGCCTGGTTCGAGGACGAAGACGGCGTCCGCTTTCTCGACCTTTGCATGAGCTGGGGGCCGCTCATCCTCGGTCACGCGCATCCGGACATCCTCGCGGCCGTTCAGGAGGCCATGAAGGAAGGCCTCACCTTCGGCGCGCCCTCGCGGCGCGAACTGGCGCTGGCGCGGCGCATCAAGGAGATGGCGCCCTTCATCGAGAAGATGCGCTTCGTGTCATCCGGCACCGAAGCCGTCATGTCCGCCATCCGCGCGGCGCGGGGCTTCACGGGCCGGACCCACATCCTGAAGTTCGAAGGCTGCTACCACGGCCACGCGGATGCGCTGCTGGTGAAAGCGGGCAGCGGCCTCGCCACCTTCGGAGAGCCCACGAGCGCGGGCGTGCCCGACGCGATCGCGAGCCTCACCCAGGTCGTGCCCCTGGATGATGCCGAGGCGCTGGAAAAGGTCTTCCTCATGTACGGCGACGAGCTGGCCTGCGCCATCATCGAGCCCATCCCTGCCAACAATGGGCTCCTGTTGCAGGATCTCTCCTTCCTGAAGCGGCTGCGGGAGCTGTGCGCGAAACATGGCGCGCTGCTCATCTTCGACGAGGTCATCAGCGGCTTCCGCGTGGGTCCTGGCGGTGCGGCGGAGCTCTACGGCATCACGCCGGACCTCGTCACCTACGGCAAGATCATCGGTGGCGGCATGCCCGTGGGCCTCTATGGCGGCCGCAAGGATGTGATGGGCGTCGTCTCACCGGATGGCCCCGTGTATCAGGCGGGTACCTTGAGCGGAAACCCCGTCGCCATGGCCGCCGGCCTCGCGACCTTGGAACGCCTCACGCCCACGCTCTACACGGAGCTGAAGCACAAGGGCGCGCAATGGGCCAAGGCTTTCGAGCGCATCCCCGGCCTCCACTGCCCGCATGCGGGCAGCCTGTTGTGGCCGCTTTTCCAGCCGGGCGTGAAGCGCGCCGACCGCGTGGAGAGCGGCGCCATCGCGCAGTTCAACAAGCTCCATAAGCTCATGCTGGACCACGGCGTCTACCTCGCCCCCAGCGGCTACGAAGTGGGCTTCCTCAGCGCCGCCCACGGCGACGCCGAGCTTGCGAAGTTCGA
>CAZKIM010000066.1:0-1395 GCA_964552855.1 uncultured Solibacteraceae bacterium
GCGTGCAGCTCCTGCGGCACCCAGGCGAGGCGGCGGCCGCGGTCGAGCACCGGAATGCGCGCGAGGGTTTCGCCCTGCCAAGCCACTTCTCCGTCGTGGGGCAGCAGCCCCGCCAGCGCCTGCAGCAGCGTGGACTTGCCCGCGCCGTTGGGTCCGACGACTGCGGCGAGACAACCCTGCGGCAGCGCGAAGGAGACATCCTCCAAGCGCCCAGAAATGCTGAGCGTTTTTGCCTCCAGCCCCCAGCCTCCAGCCTCCAGCCTGACATTCACGGCTTCCTCCGCAGCAGCCAGAGGAAGAAGGGCCCGCCCACCATCGCGCTCACCACGCCGACGCGCAACTGGCCCGGCGCGAGGCGCGTCAGCAGATCGCAGGCGAGGAGGAAGCTCGCGCCACCGAGCATGGAGAGCGGCAGCAGGCGCTTGTGGCCGGGACCGACGAGCAGGCGCAGCAGATGCGGCACGACGAGCCCGACGAAGCCGATGAGCCCCGCCACGGCCGTCGCGAGCGCGGTGAGCAAGGTGGACAGCGCGATGAGCTTGCGGCGCAGGCGCTTCACATCCACGCCCAGACTTTGCGCGCCGCCTTCGCCCATCGCGAGAAGATCCATGGGCCGCGCGAGCGGAAGCAGCAGCAGGCAGCCGATGAGAATGCCCGGCCCTGCCATGGCCACATGCTCCCAAGTGCGATCCTCGAGCCCGCCCAGCAGCCAGAACACCATGGAACTGGCGCGGTTGAACTGATCCGCGTGGAGGCTCAGCACGAAGCTCGTGCCCGCGCCCAGCAAGGCCGTGAGCGCGACGCCGCACAGCAGCAGCCGCTCCACGCCCGCGCTCTGCCGAGCGAGCATCAGCACCAGCGCGACGGCGAGGAAGGCGCCCGCGAGCGCGCAGAGCGGCACGGCGAAGAGGCTCTTCGCGCCCCAGCCGAGGGAGAGCGCGAGCACGGCCCCCAGCGCGCCGCCGCTGCTCACGCCCAGCAGATCCGGGCTCGCGAGCGGGTTGCGGAAGAGCGCCTGCATCACGGTGCCCGAGGCGGCGAGCCCCGCGCCGACCGCGATGGTCACGAGCGCCCGCGGCAGCCGCAGGTTCCAGAGCACCGTGTGGGCGAGGCCATCCTGGCCGCGCAGGCCGTTCACGATGTCACCGGGGGACAGGCGCAGTTCGCCGAAGGCCAGGCTCGCCAGCAGCAGCCCCAGCAGCAGGGCCGTCATCAGGAGCCAGGCGCCGCGCTTCACGGGAAGCGATCCGGGTGCAGTTCGCGGGCGAGGTATTCGTAGGCGTCCACTCGGTGCTGGCTGACGGTGGACAGCAGCGCTTCGGGCAACAGTACGCAGCGCCCCTGGATCGCGGCCTCCGTGTACTTGAAGGGCGGAAGCTGGCGGATGCGCGCGAG
>CAZKIM010000066.1:1495-7926 GCA_964552855.1 uncultured Solibacteraceae bacterium
ACGCGCAGATCCGCGCAGGTGTCCTCGAAGGTGTCGAAGTGCTCGATGAGGATCACGGGCACGCCCGCCCGGCGGATCTGGGCCACGGTCTCGGCCCGGGAATAGGAGGCCATCAACACGAGGTCGGGGTGGAAGCGGAGGATGGCCTCGGCGTCCGATGCGGCGAGCTGAGGGAACTTCGCCGCCTTCGCGGCGTCCGAGCAGAAGTCCTCATTCCGCGCGAGCACGCTCAGCGCCGCGATCTGGGCGGGATCGGCGAGGGCCATGAGCATTTCGTCGGTGCCGACGGTCTGGGAGACGACTCTCACGGGAGGACGCCCCGGCGCCCCCGCGAAGGCGAGGGCGCAGAGGCAGAGGCAGGCGAGAAAGGCGAGGAAGGCGCGCATCAGTAGCGGATCCGGAACTCCAGACTGACCGTGGGCGGCGGCGCCGGATAGTTGAAGATCGTGTAGGCGTCGTTCTGGAAGTTGGTGCTCCCGGCCTGCCATTCCGCCACGGTGAGTTTCGGCTGGAGCAGGTTGGCGCCCCGGAGCGTGAGGCTCATGTCCTCGCGGAAATCCCACGCGAGGCTGGCGCTCAAGTCGTTGTAGTGGACGCGGCCCGGGCCATAGCCGCTCCCGAAGTAGTCGTAGCGCGGACCCTGCCAGCTCCAGACGAGCCCAGCGCGGAACGCGGAAACCTTCGCGTCCGCCTTCAGGCCAAAGGCGAAGAAGGGACGGCGGACCACGGCCGTGCCCTGAAGCTGCTGGGCGCGCGGCAGCGTGAGATCCCGGGCCTCCTGGCTGCGGGCCCACCCGCCGAGGCTCCAGTGGTCCGCGTGGTAGTCCAGCGCGCCTTCCAGGCCCTGGAAGCGCAGATCGCGGCCCATGGCGTAGGTGAAGGTCGTGTAGTCGAAGTTCACCACCGCGCCCATCGTCGTGCGCCAGGCTTCCAGGCGCGCGCGCCAGGGGCCGCGCTCCCAGCCCAGTCCCGCCTGGAGGAAGTGGCTCTCCTCGTTGCTGAGCAGCGGGCTTCCGGGCGTGCCAGCGTTGTAGAGCACCTGGTAGAGCAGCGGATTGCTGAAGGAACTGCCGCCGCTGGCGTAGACGCGGAAGCCACCGGGCAGCCTCCAGTTCACGCCCAGCTTGCCGGTGGCCTGGTCGTCCTTCGTCTCTGGGACGCCGGTGCTTTCGAGGAAGACCTGACGATCTCGCTGCTGGCGAAGACTGCCGACGAGCCGCAGCGCGTCCACCGGCTCCCAGGCCAGCTCCAGCGCGGCGGCGAGATGGCGGCCCTCGCCACGGGTCAGCCCGCCCGCGTAATCCGGCTGCACCGCGCGCTCCTGCACGCCCTGGAGCAGAAAGCTGGCGTTCCATTTCGGGGAGGGATTCCAATGCACGGCGACATTGGCCTGGCTTCCGTAGCTGGTGAAGGCGTAGACCGGCGGGCCGCCGAACATCGCGTAATCGTTGGGCTCCAGGCGCGTCTGCTCGGAGTAGGCGACTGTGGCCTCGGTGGCCCAGTCCGCGCCCCACCCGCTGCGGAGCGTGGCGAGCGCCTGCTGGTTCCGCACCGTGTCCTGGCGCGCGGGCTCGTAGTCGAAGGGCGCGCCGAGCGCCGCGCTCTTGTAGGGCAGCGGCACGCCGATGAAGGCGGCGCGGTAGACGAGGCTGAGGGTGTGGTTCTCGCCGAGGGCCTGATTCACGCCGAGGAAGGCGCCGCCTTCGCGGAAGGCATGGTCCGCGTCGGTGGGCGCGTCCTGCCGCGCGCCGCTGAGCGCGAGACGCGCGCCGCCGCCCTCCCAGCCGAAGCTGTCGAGGCCTTCCAGTCGGCTCAGCCCGTTCGTGCCCAGGCCCAGGCTCCAGTCGCCGTGGGCGCCCTTCGCCACCGCGGCGTCCGTGTAGAGCGCGATGACGCCGCCCTGCGCGTCGGAACCGTAGAGCGCCGAGCTGGGGCCGCGCTGGACTTCCACCCGCGCGATGCCCGCGAGGCTGATGGAGCTCAGGTTCGCGCCGATGCCGGTCGCGTCGGTCACGCGCACGCCATCCAGCAGCACGAGCGTGTCCTGGGGCCGCGAGCCGCCAAGCAGCGGATCGGCGATGGTGCCCGCGCCGCCGCTCTGCACGAGTTGGCCCGGCAACGCGCGCTGGAGCAGCTCGGCCAGATCCCGCGCGCCGCTTTGGCGGATCTCTTCCGCCGTGATGACGGTGACTTGATTCGGCGTCTTCGTGACCTCCACCGGCGAGGTTTCGGCGGTCACCGTCACCGTGGCCGAGGCCGTCGCCTTGGGTTTGGGCACCCCGGCTTCGTCGGTCGCGGCGCGCGCGGAGAGGGAGGCGCACGCCGCGCCCGCGATGAGGAAAAGGGAAAGACGGCTCGCGCCCATTCATGCCTCCGCATGAAGACCATGGGATGGGACGGGGGCCGGGAAGGCGCTCCGTCCCGCTCCCACGGCGGGTGGTGGATGGTGCTGGACCGGTCTCCGGGCTCACACGCGACGACCGCTTATCGCGGCTTCCGGTCCTTCCCAGGGCGGCGCCCCAGTGGTCCCGGACCTGCGACTCCCTCATGTCTCGGAGTCCAGAGTCTCCCGCTCGCGCGGGGTGCTTACCGTTGCGGGGCAGCGCCGGATTTCCACCGGCTTCCCGAACATCCAGCACGGATGTCGCAGCCAGCCTCCCATGGAGACGGGCCGCGGAGCAAGCGCGCGTTCGCTCAGTAGCGGAAGATCACTTCCAGCGAGGCGTTGGGGCCCATGGCGGGGAGGCCGTAGGTCCGGTACGCGTCCGTCGTCTTGTCGGTGGAGTCGGTGAGCCACTCATCCACGGTCGTGCGTGGCTGAAGGAGGTTGCGCCCCCGCGCGATGAGGCTCCAGTGCTTGCCCAGGGTGAGCGTCGCGGTGGCGTCCATCACCTGATAGGTGACGGTCTGGATCATCGGCAGCGCGAAGCCCGTCACGCGGAGCGCCGGCCCGGCCACCTGCGTCGTGGCGCCCACGGTCCGGTAGCTCACATCCACCCGCAGGGCGCTCCAGCCGCCGTGGACTTTCAGGCCGTGGCTTTGGAAGGGACGGCCCGACGCCGCGGGCGTGCCGAAGGGATCGGTCGGGTTGTTCAGGTCGCGGGCTTCCTGGGTGCGGGCGAAGCCTTCCGCCCCGTAGCCGCCGCGGGTGTAGCCAAGGGCCGCTTCGGTGCCCTGCACGCGCACATGATCGTCATTGGCGAAGGTCGTGCCGTTGAAACCGATGGCGTCCCGGTAGGTGGCGCGATGGGCGACGAGGCGACCGGACCAGTTGCCCTTGCCCCACCCGAATCCCGCGAACCCGAAGCCGCTCTTCTCCACCTCCAGATCCGGCGCGCCCGCCCGCGCGTTCACGAGCAGCTCGGGCAGCGTCGGCGCGGTGTAGCCCTGACCGCCGCCCGCGTAGAAACGGAAGCCGAGCGGCAGGCCGAGGTTCATCGTCGCGCGGTAGGTGGACGCGTGATCGGTGCGCCCGGTCGCGGCGATGCCCACCAGATTCAAGTCGCGATGATCCTGCTGAAGCCCTGCCTCCGCCGTGAAGCGGAGGATGGGAAGCGGCGCGAAGACGGCCTCCAGCCCTAGCCCCGCGTGGCGCGTCTTCCCCTCATCGGTGCCCACGAAGGCCACGGGCTGCTGGCCGCGCTCCTCGAAGCCGCCCGCGTGCACCGTGAGTCCGAAGCCGGGCACACCCACGACGAAGGCGACCTCGGCCTGTGTGGAGCGGCCCGTGGTGCGCAGGATCTGCAGCGAGCGCAGCTCGGGGTCCCAGCGATCCACCGTCTGTCCGCCGAGCGTGAACACCAGCGCCGTCGCGGGACTCAGGTCGAAGCGCAGGCCCATGGAACCGGCTTCGCTGCGGTAGCTCGCTTCCCGATCCGGCGAGTAGGCCCGGTAGCCGGGCAGCGTGAGCGCGTAGGGATCGGGGACGCCCTCATAGGCGTTGCGGTAGGAGAAGGTGAGCAGCGCGGGCCCCATGCGCTGGCCGAAGGCCGCGAAGCTGGTGGCGCTGCGGTAGCCCATGGGCGTGTCCGTGGCCTGATCCATCTTCCGCGCCTGACTGCCCACATGGAGCCAGCCGCCGCCCCATCCAAAGGAGGGCAGCGCCCGGCCCTGGGACTCGCCTTCGCTACCGCCCTGGGCCGCGAGTTCGCCGAAGGAACCATGGCCGCCCGACCCGGCGGTGAAGAGCGCGATGACGCCACCTTGGGCGCCGGGACCGACGCGCGTGGAATCGGTGCCATCCAGCACCTCCACGCGGACGATGCCCGTGAGGGGGATCGCCTCCAGATCCGGCGCGATCTGATTCGGATCCGTCAGTCGGACGCCATCGAGCAGGATGAGCGTGTCCTGAGGCCGGGCCGCGCCCTGGTAGGCGCGGGTGGCGAGCCCCGGGCCGCCGCCCTGCTGGAACTGGTCGGGCAATTCGTGCGCGAGGAAGTCGCCGAGGGTGCGCGCCCCGCTGCGCTCCAGATCATCGAGGATGAACACCTGGATGTGGCCCGCCACTTGATCCAAGCGCACGGGCCGGTCCTCCACCGCGAAGGTGACATCCCGCGAAGTCGCGAGTTGCGGCGCGGGCGCGACGGGCATCGTCGGCGTCGGAGCCCCGGGAGCCTGGGCGTGACCAGAAGCCGCACTGAGCAGGAGAGCGGCGAACGGAAGGACGAAGCGTGGCCGGAACACGGCAGTCGGCATGGGGCACCAAGATAGGTTGATGGTGAAAACCATAGGCTGGTGGGCCTTGCATATCAATCGTTCACCTGTAAAAAAGCGCCCAAATCATCCTTGTGCCATGCTTGCCCGATGGCCAAACGCGAACCCGCCCAGCCGAGCCCCAAGCTCCAGTCGCTGCTGCGGGAATTCCAGCAAATCGCCACCATGGCGGGCTTCCTCAATCACGGCTTCGACCCGCCCCAGCTGCGCATGCAGTTCACGCTCTACGGCCGCGTGCGCGGGGCGACGGAGGCCGAAACGGCCGCGCTCTCCTCCCGGCTCCAAGCCTGGAGCGAAAGACTCGGCGAGCAGATGCGCGAGGAGAGTTCCTCCGCCATCCTGCCGCCCCAGATCCTCCTGTCGCCGCCCCAGTCCTTCCCCGCGGGCGGCTTCGTCATGACCAGCACCCTCACCTTCACGACCAAGGTGACGGACCAGGGCTACTTCAAGGTGAAGACCGCCCTGCTCGCGGCCTACCAGGAGGCCGTGCGCCTGCGCGAAGAAGGATTCAAGGCGTGAGCGCGGGAGAGGATCACGAAGCGCGCATGCGGGCGCTCCAAGCTGAGATGCGCGCCAAGATGGCCGCGGCGCGGGACACGAAGGGCCTGCTCATCCTCCACACCGGCGACGGCAAGGGCAAGACGACGGCGGCGCTCGGCATGCTGCTGCGCGCCCTCGGCCACGGGTTCAAATGCGCCGTGCTCCAGTTCATCAAGGGCGACCGCGCGACGGCGGAATCGCTGCTGGCCTCGCCGCTGCTGTCCTGGGAGCGCGTGGGCGAAGGCTTCACCTGGGACACGCAAAATCGCGAGCGCGACATGGCGAAGGCCCGCGAAGGCTGGAACCGCGCCCTCGCCCATCTCGCCGACCCGGAACTGAAATTCCTCCTGCTCGACGAACTGAACATCGTCCTCGCTTACGGCTACCTGCCCGTGACGGAGGTCGTCGAGGCGCTGAAGGCGAAGCGCGAGGATCTCCATGTGGTCATCACGGGCCGCGGCGCGCCGGATGCGCTCATCGCCATCGCGGACCTCGTGACGGAGATGAAGGAGGTCAAGCATCCCTTCGCTCACGGCATCCGCGCTCAAGCCGGCATCGAGTACTGAATGGGTCAGATCCTTTTCGTCACCGGCCCCGTGCGCAGCGGAAAGAGCCGCTGGGCGGTGGAACGCGCCAAGGCATGGGGCGAGGGCGTCGTCTTCGTCGCCACCTATCGCGTGGGCGAGGACGCGGAAATGCGGGCGCGGGTGGCGCGGCACCAGGCCGAGCGGCCCGACTGGCGCACGCTCGAAGCCCCCGCCGAGGTGGCCGCGGCGCTCGCCGGGCTTGAACCTCCGCCCAGCGGCGTGCTGCTGGATTGCCAGACCCTGTGGCTCAGCGACCGCCTCGATCAGGAGGACGACGCCATCCTCCGCGCCTGGGACGCCCAGCTTGATGCTTTCCGCGCCGCGCCCTGGCCCGTGATCCTCGTCGGCAACGAAGTGGGCTGGAGCCCCGTGCCCGAGCGCGCGCTCACGCGCCGCTTCCGCGACCTCGCGGGCTGGCTCTCCCAACGCAGCGCGGCGGCGGCGGACGAAGCCTGGCTGGTGGTGGCGGGTTGCCCCCTGCGTTTGAAATGAGACCGGTGACATGACCTACCTGATGCCGAAAGCCTTGCCGGACGCGGGCGCGCCCTTCCTCTGCTCCTGGAGCGGCGGCAAGGATTCCTGCCTCGCCTT
>CAZKIM010000066.1:8026-10717 GCA_964552855.1 uncultured Solibacteraceae bacterium
CCCCACCGCGCATGGGAGGAGAAGGTCTGCGGCGCCGAAGGCCTCGCCTGCTGCCTGCCACTCTGGAAAGAAGCACGGCGCGCCCTGCTCGATGAGTTCCTCGCGCTTGGCTACCGCGCCCTCCTCGTCGCCGTGAAGGCGGACCGGCTCGACCCCGCGCTGCTGGGCCGGGGGCTGGACGCGGCCGTCATCGCGGAGATCGAAGCGAACGGCTGCGACGCCTGCGGCGAGGAAGGCGAATACCACACGGCGGTCGTGGACGGTCCGCGCTTCCGCGCGCCCATCCGCGTCCGCCCCGGCGCGCGCGAGCTGCACTCGGGCTACTGGTTCCTTGATCTCGAAGTGATTTAACCCAAGGCCTGGTTGTGGAAGCGCAGCACGGCCTTGTTGGGACCATGCACTTCCAGCTTGCTGAGGCCGAAGGGCTGCCAGGCCAGATCCAGCGCGCGTTCCAGGGACAGGCCCATGAAATGCGCGAGGATGGCGCGCAGCGAGCCGCCATGGGCGAGGACGAGAATGGGCTCCTCGCCGGAGAGCGCGCCCTGGAGCGCCTGCACCGCGCGGCTGGCGCAACGCGCGAAGGATTCGCCGCCGGGCGGACAGCCAAGGACGGCGTTGGCGAAGAAGCTTTCGGCGCCCTTGATCTCGCCCCAGGGAACGCCCTCCCACTCGCCGAAGGCCTGCTCCGCGAGACCATCGAGCACCAACAGGGGCAACCCGAGAGCTTCGGCGTGGACGCGCGAGCGGACAAGGTTCGAACAGAGCACGCGCTGGAGGCCAAGGGATTGAAGCTGCGACTTCACGAGCGGCCAGCGGCGCTCGCCCTCTTCCGCGATGGGCAGATCCAGGCGGCCCAGGGGCGCGCCCGATTGCGACGCCGCCGTCGGCCCGTGGCGCAGCAGGTAGAGCGGCGTCACTTCGCCACCCACACGAGCAGCGCGGCGGCTTCCACGAGCATGGCCGTGGCTCCGAGCAGGTCCCCGCTCTGGCCGCCCAGGCGGCGGCGCAGGTAGAGCACCCACAGGAGCGTCATCGCCAGCGCCGCGCCCGCCGCGAGCCCGAGGCGGTTCATGCGGAAGTGCCACGCGACGAAGTTCGCGAGGAGCAGCAGGAGCGTCGAAGCGGCGAGCGGCCCCCACCCGCCCCGGCGATGCACTTCCTTGGCGAGGCCTTCGGCGATGGGAGGCAGCACCTTCAGCATGAGCGCGATGGACCAGCGCCCCCACACCATCGCCAGCGGCAGCGCGAGCAGCGCGCGCCGGTCCAGCGCCACGAGCGAAGCCCACCGCAGCGTGAGCGCGGCCCACAGCGCCATGGCGCCGTAAGCGCCGATGCGGCTGTCCTTCATGATTTCGAGCACTTTGGCCTTCGTCCATCCGCCGCCGAGGCCATCCACCGCGTCCGTGAAGCCGTCTTCGTGGAAGCCGCCCGTGAGCAGGAGGCCGAGGCCCACCGCCAGCGCCGCCGCCACCGGCGCGGGCCAGAGCTTGGCCGCCGCGAGGAAGATCCCCGCCGTGACGATCCCGACGAAGGCGCCGACCAAGGGAAACCAACCGACCGCCGCGGCCAAGTCCTCGACCTCCGTCGCGGGGCCGGGGAGCGGAATCCGCGTCAGGAAGCGGAAGGCGGCGACGAGGCTTCTCACGCTTTGCCGCTCACGCCCGCGCTCGAGAAGGTCGCCATCTCGCGCATCACCCCGCAGGCCGAGCGGAGGATGGGCACGGCGAGCGCCGCGCCCGTGCCTTCGCCCAGGCGCAGGCCCAAGTCCAGCACGGGCTCGATGCCGAGACGATCCAGCATCCGCGCCGCGCCGGGTTCAGCGCTCCGATGGGACCAGATGAGGAAGTCCGCGAGCGCGGGTTCAAGCGCCAGCGCCATCAGCGCCGCCGCGCCCGCGATGTAACCATCCACCACGACGGCCCAGCCCCTGCCCGCGCCCGCGAGCATCGCCCCCGCCATGGCGCCGAACTCCGCGCCACCCACGGCCGCGAGCGCGCCGATGGGATCGGCGGCGTCGGGCTTGCGCGCCTCCAGCACGCGGCGCACGACCTCGATTTTGTTCCGCAGCGCCTCGCCCGCGACGCCGGTGCCGGGGCCAACGGCTTCCTCGGGCGTCAGGCCGCCAAAGACGCAGGCCAGCAGCGCGGCCACCGCCGAATTGCCGATGCCCATCTCGCCGAGGCAGAGCAACGCGAAAGGAGGCTCGGGCAAGTCCGCGACTTCCGCGATCCCCGCCTGGAGGCAGGCTTCGGCTTCCGCGCGCGTCATGGCCGGACCTTCCAGCGGATCGCGGGTTCCGCTCACCACCTTGCGCGAACGCACGCCGGGAAAGGGGCAGGGCACCGCCACGCCCACATCAATCACCCGCTGCGTGATGCGGTTCGCTCGACACAGCGCGGAACTGGCCGCGCCGCCACTCGCGATGTTCGCCACCATCTGCGGCGTCACTTCGGCCGGGAAGGCTGAGACGCCGTGCTTCGTGAGGCCATGATCGCCCGCGAAGGTGAGCAGGAAGGCCTCGGGATCCGGTGGCGTCACGGTGCCCGCGATGTGGCCCAGACGGAGACCCAGGGATTCCAGGCGGCCCAGGCTGCCTTGGGGCTTCGTCAAATCATCGAGATGGGCTTGGAGCTGCGCGGGCAGGGCGGGGTCGAGACGGGGCAGGGTCGGAAGACGCATCCTTCGAGCCTC
>CAZKIM010000067.1:0-10500 GCA_964552855.1 uncultured Solibacteraceae bacterium
TCCCCTCCGGCCGCCAGGTGCAGCTGGGCGCTCGGTTCAGCTTCTGAACCCGGCGGGATTCGCGGAAACGGGCGGCGCGAGCCGCCCGTTTCTTTTAGGCTTAAAGGGATGCGGATCCTCTGTCTAGGCGATGTGGTGGGTGAACCGGGGCGACGGCTCCTGGAGGCGCATCTGCCCACGCTGCGCCGTGAGCACGCGGTGGATTTCGTGATGGTGAACGGCGAGAACGCGGCCCACGGTCACGGCATCACCGAACCCATCGCCCGCCAATGGTTCACGGAACTGGGCGTGGACGCCATCACCACCGGCAACCACGCCTTCGATGTGAAGGGGATCGAGAGCTATTTCCGCCAGGAGTCGCGCCTGCTGCGGCCCGCCAACCATCCCCCGACGACGCCGGGCAACGGCTTCGTGAAGCTGCACGCGAAGGAAGGCGCGGAAGTCCTCGTCATCAACCTCATGGGTCGCGTCCACATGCCGCCCTGCGATGATCCCTTCCGCGCCGTGGACACCATCCTCCAGAAGGAACGCGCCGACCTGGTGCTGGTGGACATGCACGCGGAAGCCACGAGCGAAGCCCAGGCCATGGGCTGGCACCTGGATGGCCGCGCCGCGGCCGTCGTCGGAAGCCACACGCATGTGCCCACGCTGGACGCCAAGCTCCTGCCCGGGGGCACGGCCTATGTGACGGACATCGGCATGACCGGCCCCTACGACGGCGTCATCGGCATGAAGAAGGAGGCGAGCCTCAGCCGCTTTCTCGGCCCCCTGCGCGCGAAGTACGAAGTGGCCAGCGGCGACCTCCAGCTGCACGCCGTCCTCATCGCCACCGAAGGCAAGCGCGCGATTTCCATCGAACGCATCCAGCGTTCGCTCTAAAGCTCCATCGCCGGGAAGGCGAGCACGAAGGTCGTGCCCTTCCCCACCTCGCTCAGGACTTCGACGCCACCGCCGTGGGCTTGGAGGATGCCCCGCAGCGCGCTGAGCCCCAAGCCACGGCCCAGGGTCTTCGTCGTGAAGAAGGGATCGAAGATGCGTTCCAGCGTCCCTTGCGCCATGCCAATTCCGGTGTCCGCGACCGAGAGGATCACGAACCGGCCCGGCAGCATCTCGAACCCGGGATAGCGGCGCGCGATGGCTTCCGCGTCCAGGTTGTCCTGACCCAGCTTGAGGCGGATGGCGCCGGGTCGGTCTTCGAGCGCCTCCGACGCGTTCATCAGGAGGTTCATCACCACCTGTTCCACCTGGACGGGATCGCCGTAGATCATCGGCAGCCCCTCTTCCAGGTCCAAGCCGATGTCCGCCTTCCGGGAAAGGGTGCTGCGGAGCAGCTCCGCCATGTCGCCCACGAGCCGCCGCAGATCCATGGGCGCCTTCTCGGCCGCGCCCTTGCCCGCGTAGGCCAGCAACTGCCGCGTCAGCGCGCCGGACCGTTCGGAGAGCGTCGTCACCGCCTCCAGGTGGGGCGTGGCCGGATGCTCCGAGTCCACCATTTCCCGCGCGAGATCCAGGTGTCCCATCATCGCGGTGAGGAGGTTGTTGTAGTCGTGGGCGATGCCGCCCGCCAGCACGCCCAGGCTCTCCAGCCGCTGGGTCTGGCGCAGGGCGGCCTCGGAGCGCTGGGCCTCGCGCAGATCATGGCCGATGGACCCGAACGCCTCGGGCCGCCCATCCACCGGGTCATCCATGCGGAAGAGGAATTGACGGGTCGGGATGAGCGTTCCGTCCTTGAGATTCCGCACCAGGATGTCCCCGGACCAGCTCCCGGCCAGCATCACCTGCGGCAGGATCTCCTTGAGGAATTTCGGCCTCTCCTTCGGCGCCACCAGATCCACCACCCGCAGTTCGCGCAACGGTCGCGTAGCCTCCACGCCGAAGAGCGTCCGCCCCGCCGTATTGAGCCGCAACACCCGGCCACCGGGGGTCGCCATGCCGATGGCCTCCGTCGCCAGCTCCATGAGCCGCGCCTGGCCACGCAATTCCCTGGACCGGGCGCGCCGTTCCTCGCCACCCGCCGCGAGCAGCAGGGAGGTGAGCGCCAACAGCGCGAGAAAGCCCGCCAGCAGGATGATGTAGTCGCGCCCGGTGACGACCCCTGGCGGCGCTGCGCCGCGATGTTGGGCGAGGAGCGCGGAAGCCGCGGTCGCGAAGGTCGCCAGGGATCCTCCCCGCGGCCCATGCCGATCCGCCGCGATCAGGACGAGGGGGAAGAGCGCGTAGGTGAGGTTGAACTGGACTGCCGCGTTGCCCAGCGTGCCGCCGAACACGAAATAGCCGAGCAGCCCCGCGAGGATGAAGAGCGACGCGAGTTCGATCCGGCGCCGGAGCGGGTGCCGGTCCCGCGCCCGGCGCGGCGTGGCGAGGGTGAGGATCGGCGGCGCGACGACGAGGACGCCGAGGAGATCCTCCATGCACCAGCTCCACCAGCCCGAGAAGGCGGCTCCCCAATCATGCGGCGCGATGAGGGCGAGCGAGAGCGAGCCCATGGTCGCCCCCACGATCGCGCCGAGGATCGCGGCCGGAATCGCCAGCAGCAACACATCGCGCCGCCGGGCGAGGCCAGGCCGAAAGCCGTAGGCGTTCAAGATCCCGGCCCCCAGCGCCGCCTCGGCGAAGTTCCCCAACCCGATCCCGAACGAAGGCAGGAACGGCAGACCGGAAGTGGCGAGGCTGCTCAGACAACCCACCGCCACGCCGGGAATCGCCTCGCGCCCGAAGAGCACCAGCGCCGACAGCGCGATGCCCGTGGGCGGCCAGACCGGCGACAAGCCGCCCGCGATGGGCGCCTTGCCGATGGCCTTGCCGAGGACATAGAGCGCGGCGATGGCGAGGTTCAGGCCGATCAGCCTGAGGACGCGCGCCTGCTTGCGGGGGATGCTGACCATCGGATTGGGCTGAAGCTACCTGCTCCCCCGGCCTTATACAAGAGAAAGGCCCCGCGGATGCGGGGCCTTTCGGTAGAGAGCCAAGGCTCTTAGTACATGTCGTCCATGCCCATGCCGGGCGCCGCGGGGGCGGCGGCCTTGGGCTCGGGGATCTCGCTGATGATCGCCTCGGTGGTGAGCATCATGGCGGCGACGCTCGCGGCGTTGCGGAGGGCGGACTTGGTCACCTTGGCGGGGTCAATGACGCCGGCCTTGACCATGTCCACATACTCGCCGGTCGCGGCGTTGAAGCCGGTGTTGCCCTTCTCTTCGCGGACCCGGTTCACGACCACCGAGCCCTCGGTGCCGGCGTTGTTCGCGATCTGGCGCAGGGGCTCCTCGATCGCCTTGCGGACGATCTCGACGCCGGTGGCCTGGTCGCCGGTGGCCTTGAGGCCCGCGAGCTTGGGCACGGCGCGCAGCAGGGCCACGCCACCGCCGGGGACGATGCCGTCCTCGACCGCGGCCTTCGTGGCGTGCATGGCGTCCTCGACGCGGGCCTTCTTCTCCTTGAGCTCGGTCTCGGAAGCCGCGCCCACCTTGATGACGGCGACGCCGCCCACGAGCTTGGCCAGGCGCTCCTGCAGCTTCTCCTTGTCGTAGTCGGAGGTGGACTGCTCGACCTGACTGCGGATCTGCTTCACGCGGCCCTGGATCTCCTCCTTGGAACCGGCGCCCTCGACGAGCGTGGTGTTCTCCTTGTCCACGAACAGCTTCTTGGCGGTGCCAAGGTCCGCCAGGGTCAGGTTCTCGAGCTTGAGGCCGAGATCCTCGCTGATCGCCTTGCCGCCGGTCAGGACGGCGATGTCCTCGAGCATGGCCTTGCGGCGGTCGCCGAAGCCGGGAGCCTTCACCGCGGCGACCTGGATGGTGCCCCGGATGTTGTTCACCACCAGCGTGGCGAGCGCTTCGCCATCCACATCCTCCGCGATGATGAGCAGGGGACGGCGGGCGTTGACCACCTGCTCCAGCAGGGGCAGCAGGTCGCGCATGTTGGAGATCTTCTTCTCGTAGGCCAGGATGAAGGCGTTCTCGAACTCGACCTTCATCTGTTCCCGGTTGGTGGCGAAGTAGGGGCTCAGGTAGCCGCGGTCGAACTGCATGCCCTCGACCACATTGAGCTCGGTCTCGCGGCCCTTGGCTTCCTCGACCGTGATGACGCCGTCCTTGCCGACCTTGGACATGGCCTCGGCGATGATCTTGCCGATCTCCTCGTCGCCGTTGGCGGAGATGGTGCCGACCTGGGCGATGGCGTTGCCCTCGACGGGCTTCTTCAGCTCGTCAATGGAGGCGACGACCGCGTCCACGGCCGCGTCAATGCCCTTCTTGATCTCCATGGTGTTCGCGCCGCTCACGACGGCCTTGATGCCCTCGCGGTAGATGGCGCGGGCCAGCACGGTGGCGGTGGTGGTGCCATCGCCGGCCACATCGGAAGTCTTGCTGGCGACTTCGCGGACGAGCTGGGCGCCCATGTTCTCGTGCTTGTCCTTGAGCTCCACTTCCTTGGCGACGGTGACGCCGTCCTTGGTCATGAGCGGGGCGCCGAACTTCTTCTCGATGAGGACATTGCGGCCCTTGGGGCCGAGGGTGACCTGCACCGCGTCGGCGAGCTTGTTCACGCCGCGCAGGATGGACTGGCGAGCTTCTTCGGCGTAGATGATGGACTTGGCCATGTTCTATCTCCTGATGGTTTCGGAATGCGTTGCGGGGTGGCTTCGTTCGGCGGGCTACCGGCTACCGTCCACCGGCTTCCGCGCCTGCCCGGTAGCCGGGGACCGGAAGCCGGATGGCAGATTTAGCCGACGATCGCGAGGATCTCGTCTTCGCGGACGATCACATGGTCCACGCCGTCCAGCCTCACTTCGGTGCCGCTGTACTTGCCGATGAGCACCTTGTCGCCGGCCTTGACGGACATGGGCACGCGCTTGCCGTTGTCGTCGAACTTGCCTTCGCCCGCGGCCACGACTTCAGCCTCCATGGGCTTTTCCTTCGCGGTGTCGGGGATGATGATCCCGCCCTTCATCGTTTCGGCGGGCTCCACGCGCTTGAGCAGCACGCGGTCGTAGAGCGGCTTGATGGCCATGATGCCTCCTTGGGCTGGGCGAGTCCCGGATCCCGGGGTGTTAGCACTCGCCAGCGCTGAGTGCTAAGGATCGCGCCGCCTCCCCAAAGGGTCAAGTCGTGTTTTGGCGCGGCTTGAACAAATATTAGTCAATTCGAGTCAAATTTTATTTAGTCTGGACTTAGATATTTGCCTGACTCCGCTACCTCCTCCGCCTCTAAGCTTTGGATATGTCCAGCCTTGTCCTTCTCAAAGAGCTTCAAACCACGCTGGACCTGCTCCGCACCATCGAGCGGGATCTGGCGGCCTTCCCCCCCGACCTGGCCAAGGCCGATGGGGACGCCAAGGCCCTCCAGGTCCAGGTGGACAAGGCCAAGGCCGCGCTCGCCCTGGCGGAGAAGCCCCGGGCTCAAGCCCAGGCCGTCTACGACGAGGCCAAGAAGATCGAGGTGAGCACCCGCGCGCACCTGAAGGAATCCCAGCACCAGATGCCCTACGCCGTCGCCCTCAAGGAACTGGGCGAGAAGGAGCGGGCCGTCACCGCCGCCGCCAAGCCCCTGAAGGAATTGGACGCGACGATCGCCACCCGGAAGGCGGATCTGGAGGCGCTCGAGCCCAAGCTGGAAGCGGCGAAGGCCCAGTTCGAATCGCTGCACGCCATCTTCCTCTCGGAGCACGAGAACCAGGTCGTCGTGCGAGGCCAGCTGGAGGCCAAGCGGGCCGAACTCTGGACCGCCATGGACGAAGCCCTCAAGCCCCGCGTCGAGCGCCTCATCAGCCAGCGCCAGGGCAAGCTCGTGGCGGAAGTGGCCCAAGGCATCTGCGGCGGCTGCCACACGAAGCTGCGCGGCCCGCTCGTCACCCAGCTCCGCCACCCCGAAGGCCTCATCCCCTGCGAGACCTGCCAGCGCTACCTCTACCTCGCGTGAGCGAACTGGCGGAGCGGATCTCCGCGCTCCAGGCCCGCATCGCCCAGGCCTGCGACGCCGCGAATCGCGATCCGGATTCCGTCGAGCTGCTGCCCGTTTCCAAGCGCCAGCCGCTCTCACTCATCAAGGAAGCCGCTCTTCTCGGCTTCTCGCGCTTTGGCGAGAACTATGTCCAGGAAGGCGCGGAGAAGGCCATCGCCCGGCCTGATCTCGCCTTCTGCCTCCTCGGCCCGCTCCAGCGCAACAAGGCCAAGGCCGCGCTCCAGGCCTTCGCCGAGCTTCAATCCGTGGATCGCGTGGAGCTGGTGGAGCGCCTCGGACGGCTCGCGGAGGAACGGGAGCTCCGTCGCGGCGTTTGGGTGCAAGTGGATCTCTGGAACGAAGCCACCAAGGTCGGCGGCTGCGCGGAGGCCGATCTTCCAGCGCTCTTGACCTCGCTCCGCGCCTTGCCGCGCCTGGAGCTGAAGGGCCTCATGGCGATCCCGCCGCCGGAGGATGCCGGCGCCTTCACACGCCTCGCGGATCTGCGCCAGCGCCTCCAGCAGCAGTTCGGCCAACCCTTGCGTCTCAGCATGGGGATGAGCGCCGACCTCGACGCCGCCATCGCCGCCGGAAGCGATCAGGTGCGGATCGGGACGGCGTTCTTCGGGGAAAGACATTAACCACGGAGACTCAGAGACACGGAGAATCTTTCTCCGTGTCTCTGAGTCTCCGTGGTTCAAATCCTCTTGGTGCCGGTGGTCGGGATCGAACCGACACTCACTTGCGTGAAACAGATTTTGAGTCTGTCGCGTCTGCCATTTCGCCACACCGGCGCGAAGCAACAGTCTACCGTCACTCCGCCGTGAGCGGAATGCGCCTTCCCCAACCGAAGGCCTTGGGGCTGACTTTGATCGCGAAGGGGAGCTGGCGGCGCTTGAACTCGGTGCGGCGGAGCAGACCGAGGATGCGGGGCAAGGCGGCGCGCGCGCTCGCCAGATCGGCGCCGTCCAGCAGCAGGGCCAGATCGTCGGCCAAGCCTGCCTCAGGCCGCTGGGCTTCCAGCGCGCAGGCGAGGATGGCGTCGAGTTGGCGGTAGGGGAGCAGACTCGCTTCGTCGGTCTGGTCGGGCTTCAGCTCCGCGGTGGGCGGGCGCGCGATCACGCCTTCGGGGATGCCGGGAAGCACACCCGCGAGGGCGCGCACGCGGGCCTTCAAGCAGTCCCCCAACGGGGAGAAAGCCCCGATGCCATCGCCGTAGAGGGTGAAGTAGCCCGTCGCCGCTTCGCTTTTGTTGCCGGTGTTGAGCACGCAGACTTTCGACGAACCGAGCATCGCGTGAACGGCGGCTTCGCTGGTGAGGCCCATGAGCAGCGCGCCCCGCGCGCGGCTTTGCAGGTTCTCGTCCGTGAGCGAGAAGGCGCGATCCGGGAAGGCGGCCTTCAGGGAGGCCGCGAAACCTGCATACGGCGCGTCCGCGTCCAGCTTAAGGAAGGGCATGGCAAGCTCCCGCGCCTGTTCCTCGGCGAAGCGGAAGCTGTCCTCGCTGCTGAAGCGCGTGGGCAGCGCCACGCCCAGCACCTTGTCCGCGCCGAGCGCTTCCACCGCCACGGACGCGACGACGGCGCTATCAATGCCGCCGCTCATGCCGACGACGACGGCTTCGAGGCCCTGCTTGGCGAGATTGTCCCGCAACGCGCGCTTGAGCCCCGCGCGGAGCCAGCGCGCTTCGTTGACTTCCACGCCCAGGCCGCCCGCCCCTTCGGTGTCCACCATCACGAGGCCATCATGGAACGGGGACGCGCCTTGCCAGGTTCCGTCCGGCCGCGCGAGGCCCGAGCCGCCATCAAAGACCAGCCAGCTTTCCACGCCACAGCGATCCGCGTAGGCGAGCGGCACGCCGTGCTTCTGCGATAGTCCGAGGATCAGCGCGCGACGCTGGGCGATCTTCGTGGGCACGGCCCACGGCGCGCTCCGGCCTTTGGGCATCCAACTCCCCAGGTAGCCCGGGCTCGCGGAGGCGTTGAGGAGCAGCGTCGCGCCTTCGGCCTTCAGCTTCGCGATGGGATCCACCGCGTAGCGCACCGGATTGTGGGCGAGCGTCGCATCCGCCCACAGGTCCTCGCAGATGGAAAGGCCGATGCGATGGCCGCCGAAATCCACGAGCGGTTGCGGGTGGGGATCCGGCTCGAAGTAGCGGGATTCGTCGAAGACATCGTAGGAAGGCAGCAGGCGCTTGCGGATGCGCGCGCGGACCTGCCCCCGTTCCGTCCACCACAGCTCGTTCCACAGACGGCCCGATGGCGCGGGTGACGCCGTGCCGAAAAGAAGGGGCACAGGCCCTGAAAGCGCCGCGAGGCGCTTGGCCTCCGCCTCCATGCGCGCGCGAAGACCCGGCTCCCACAACCTGTCCTCGGGCAGATAGCCGCAGACGGCGAGCTCCGGCGCGAGCACGAGCTCCGCGCCCTTCGCCACCGCGTCCGCGTAGGCGGTCTCGATCACGCGCCCGTTCACCTCGGGTGAACCGAGACGGGCATTGAGCTGGAGAAGCGCGATCCGCATGAGAGAAGTCTAGGAGCAGCGCGGGAAAACTTGAACCACGGAGGCACGGAGACACAGAGTTCTATCTCTGTGTCTCCGTGCCTCCGTGGTTCAACCTTTCACCAACGAATGACGGCCCGCGTTCCGCCTTCTGGACGAGCTTCCAGTTTCAGCTCCGCGCCTTGGGCGGCGAGCCATTTGAGCGCGAGGGGCAGGCCCAGACCCGTGCCTTCGGGGCGGCCGCTTTCGAAAGGGCGCATCATGCGCGCGGCGGTCTCCTCGTTGATGCCGGGGCCCTGGTCCAGGATTTCCAGCGTGAGGACATCCACCCGCACCCGGACGGTCCCACCAGTCGGCGTGGCCTGGCAGGCGTTCTCCAGCAGGTTCACGAGGGCCTGCTGGAGCAGCATGGGGTCCGCGGGCGCCTCGCCCTGCCCTTCGAGGCTGAGGATGCGGCCCTTCGCGGATGGCCTGCGCTCGACTTCGGCGATGGCCTGCGCGGCGACCCGTTCCAGTCGGACTGGCTCCAGGCGCGGCTCCAGCGGCCGCGCCCATTCCAGAAAGCGCTGGACGACGCGAAGCAGATCCTCCGTCTCCGCCAACAGCGGCTCCGCGTCCGCCACGCCCGCGCGCTGAAGCAGCTGCCCGTGCCCGCGCACCACCGCGAGGCCGTTCTTCAACTGGTGGGCCACGCCCGCGGTCATCTCGCCCAGCTCGGCGAAGCGCTCCCGGAGCTGACGACGCCGCTCCTCGGCTTCCAGCTCCGTGATGTCCTCGAAGCTGAGGAGAGCACCGATGTTGTCGGGGGCTTCGATGCGTCTGAGACGCCAAGTGCGCCCGCCGCCCTTCGCGCGGGTGGGCGGCCCCGGCGGCAGCGCCAACGCTTCCATCAGCCAGGGAAAGGGTTCGAGGACGAAGGCCGCGTCCAGCCCCACCACGCCGCGGGTCACCTTGAGCAGCTCCAGTCCCGCGCGATTGAGCGCGGCGACCTTCTGCTTCTGGTCCACCCAAAGCAGGCCGAAGGGCAAGGCGTCCAGCAACCGCTCATGCACCGTCCGCAACTCACCGAGCACCGCCGCCAATTCGCCCCGTTCCCGCAGGCTCTGGCCCACCGCGCCCAGCAGCAGGTTCTCGGGATCGGGCGGAGTGCGCCGCCGCAGGTTCGCCCATCGCACCAGCAGGATGAGCGCGCCAAAGGCCACGATGCCGATGGGGATGAGCATCGCGACGATGGAGGCCGCGTGGGGACTCAAGGGCTTGAGAGGATGCACCGCACCAGCCTACCGGAGAGGCGCTAGGCTGGTGCCATGGAACGCCACCCCCTCTTCATCGTCAGCGGCGGTAGCGGCGAGACGGCCCATCGCATGGCGCAGGCGGCGCTCACCCAGTTCGCCTCCGGCGACGAGCTGGTGCTCCGGCGCTTCCAGAATGTGCGCGACAAGGACGAGATGGAGCGCGTCCTCCAACTCGCCAAGGAGAAGGGCGCGGTGGTGGTCCACACCACCGTCTCGAAGGAGCTGCGCTTCTTCCTGGAGGACCGCGCGAAGGCGCTGGGCCTCGTCCAAGTGGATCTCTTCGGCAGTCTGCTGGACACGCTGGCGCTCTTCCTCAAAGAGAAGCCCGGCGAGCAACCCGGCCTCTTCCACGCGGTGGACGACAAGTACTTCCGCCGCATCGAGGCCATCGAGTTCGCGTTGAAGTTCGACGATGGGCAGGATCCTTCCGGCCTCGCGGACGCGGACATCGTCCTCGTGGGCCTGAGTCGCACCAGCAAGACGCCGCTCTCCATGTACCTGGCGATGGAGGGGCACAAAGTCATCAACATCCCCCTCGTGCCCGGCGTGGAGCTGCAGCCCATGCTCGCGAAGATCCCCCAAGGCCGCATCGTCGGCCTCACCATCCAGCCCGAGCGGCTCCAGGAGATCCGCCTGCACCGCATGAAGCGGCTCGGCGGTGGCGGCCAGGCGGATCGCTACACCGACATGGCCCACATCCTCGCCGAGATGGACTACGCCGACGCCATCTTCAAAGCCCACCGCCGCTGGCCCCTGCTGGATGTCACCGG
>CAZKIM010000068.1:0-4146 GCA_964552855.1 uncultured Solibacteraceae bacterium
CTGCTCCACGCGCGGGGCCGCGTGGGCGACGCGCTGCTCACCTGGAACGCCGATGCGCTCGCCGAACGCGTGCCCTTCGCGGCGCTCAAGGCCGCCCACCTCGCCTCCGGCGCGGACCTCACCTGGCTGCTCCTGCCCCACCCCGGCGGGCCGTGGACGAAAGTCTGGCTCGACGCGACCAAGCGCGTGCGGCTGAACGGCGGAGACGGACGCGGCGATGATCGTCCCTACCTCTTCACCGGCGCCGCCTGCTGGTCGCCCCGCGCCCTCGCCCTGCTGCCCGAGGGCCCGAGCGAAATCCGGGATCTTCTCCCGCGCCTGGAGCACCGCGGCTTCGTCGCCGAACCCTTCCCCTGGCGCGAAGTGGGCACGCCCGACGCGCTCATCGAAGCCGCCGCGGAAGTCGCCCCGGAGCAGGAGGGCCGGATCCCCGGCTGCTACCTGCATCCCACCTCCAATCCCGGACCGGACGCGGCGACCCGCTTCGTCCGCTGCGTCCTCGGCCCCCACGCCGCGCCGCCCGCCGCCGCGAACGACCGCGACGCCTTCTGGTTCGGCACGGAAGATGGCACGCAGGTGCGCCTCGGACTGCCCGTGAGCCGGTAGCCTGGAGTCATGGACCCTCGCCTCCAGCGCGCCCTCGACCGATGGGGCCTGCATTCGCCGAGTCCCCTCGCGGGCGATGTGGGCGCGCGTCGCTATTACCGCGTGGCCCATCCGCGCCTGGGCTCGGCGATCATCGCGCTGCATCCACATGGCGACGAATCCTACTTCGAATTCCGCGCGCTCCAGGCCTACCTCGCGCCGCTGGTGGCGGTGCCCACCATCCTGAAGTCGGAGGACGACGACCGCTGCCTGCTGCTGGAGGATCTCGGCGACACGACGCTGGAGCAGCGCCTCATGCAGCATCCCGAAGAGGAGAAGCTCTGGGCGCGACGGGCGGGCTTCCTGCTCGCCACCTGGCTGGGGCCGCTCACGGTGGGATCGCCGCCCGGCGCCTTCTTCATGCAGCGCAGTTTTGACCAGGCCAAGTTCGCCTTCGAGTGGAGCTATTGCAGGGAGCATTTCTTCGGCGGCTTCCTCGCCAAGGAATCCCCGCGCTGGCTGGACCGCATGATGGATGAGATCCACGCGAGCCTGGAAAGCCGCGCGGCCTTCTTCGTCCACCGCGACTTCCATGTGCGCAACCTCATGGTGCACGGCGACCGGCTCGTGGTGCTGGATTTCCAGGACGCGCGGCGCGGCGCGGCCACCTACGACCTCGCGAGCCTCCGCTACGACGGCTACTGGGACTGGAGCGTGGAAGCGGGTCGCCTGCTGGTGGAAGCCGTCCGCGAGGAACTCGGTTGGGATGATCCAGACCTGGAAGAGGAACTGACGCTTTCGGCCGTGCAGCGGAACCTGAAGGCCCTCGGCACCTTCGGCGCCCAGCTCGTGCAGAAGCGCAAGACCAGCTTCGCCCCCGCGCTCCTGCGCACCCTCGCCCACCTGCGTGGCCACTTCGAGCGCCTCTCCCTCGGCGAAGGCGTCCTCTGGGCCGAGAACGCGACGCGCATCGCCGAGACGCGGCTCAGCGAACTGAGCGGCGACGATCCGGCGGAGAGCCTCGGGTGATCTCAGGCTGGAGACTGGAGGCCGGAGGTAAATGACGAACGGCGCCCTCAGGCGCCGCACGAATTGAACCTCCAGCCCCCAGCCCCCAGCCTATTTCGGATGCCACTCGATGTCGGGAACGCCCGCCACCGCGTTCTCAGCGCGGGCGAGGGCGAAGAACCAGTCGCTCAGGCGGTTCAGGTAGATGAGCACGGCGGCGTCCACGGCGGCGCCTTCGCTCAAGGCCACCACCTCGCGCTCGGCGCGGCGACAGACGGTGCGGGCGAGATGTGCGTGGGCGGATCCCGCGCTGCCGCCGGGCAGGACGAAGGCCGTCATGGGCGGCGCCAGCGCGGTGAGCCGGTCAATGTCCGCCTCCATATCCGCGACCGCCCAGGTGGGCGTCGTCATCTTCGCGCCGAGCAAGTCCTTCTTCGCTTCGGGCGTGGCGAGGATCGCGCCCAGCACGAAGAGGTCGTGCTGCACCCGCTGGAGGTCTTCGGCGCTCGCCGCCTTCGCGTGCAGGCGCAATAGACCCACCGCGCTGTTCAACTCGTCCAGCGTGCCGTAGGCCATGAGGCGTGGATGGTCCTTGCCGACGCGGTCTCCGCCGAAGAGCCCCGTGGACCCCTTGTCGCCGCCGCGCGTGTAGAGTTTCATCCGAGCCTCCTACCGCGTCCGGTGCTTGAAGTGATCCCACACGAACCAGATCACGCCCGCGATGATCGCGGCGACGATGACGGTGTCGAAGCGGTGGAACCACACGCCCAGCGTGTCCCACTTCTGGCCCAGCTTGTAGCCCAGGTAGGCGAGGCCCAGGCACCAAGGCAGGCTGCCCGCGAAGGTGTAGAGGTGGAATTTCGTGCGATCCATCTCGGCGATGCCGGCGGGCAGCGCGATGAAGGTGCGCACCACCGGGAGCATGCGGCCGATGAGGATGGCCTCCGCTCCGAAGCGGGTGAAGAAGCGGTGGGCGGAATCCAGATGCCCCTCGTGCAGCCAGATGTAGCGGCCGAATTTCTTCACGGCCCCGTGTCCACCCCAGCGGCCCAGCTCATAGGCGGGGATGGAACCCAGGTTGCAGCCCAGCGCGCCGAAGATCCCCGCGATCCAGATCTGCGCCACCGGATTGCCCGCGCCGATGCCATGGAAATGCAATTGCCCCTGGAAGGCCAGGTAACCGGCGAAGGGCATGATCACTTCGCTGGGAAGCGGGATGCAGGCGCTTTCGATGGCCATGAGCAGCATCACGCCGTAAGGCCCCGTCGCGGCCATGAGGGCCGTCATCCAGGCGATCACCGGAGCCATCAGCGTGTGCAGCATCTCTCCAGGCTAACGCCTGGGGCGTCGGGCGTCAGGCTTCAGGCGTCGGGCCGCCATTCGGAGCCGGATCCCCGGAATGGCATCCCGACGCCTGAAGCCCGAAGCCTGACGCCGGATCTCTTAGACTGGAACCATGCCCGAAGACCTCGTCCGCAACCGCAAGGCCCTGCACGACTACCACATCCTGGATACCTGGGAGGCGGGGCTCGTGCTGCTGGGCACGGAGGTGAAGGCGCTGCGCGCGGGCAAGGGTCAGCTCCAGGACGCCTATGTGGATCTCGTGGATGGCGAGCTGTGGCTGAAACAGGCGCACATCAGCCCCTACGAGCAGGGCGGCTATGTGAACCACGAGCCCTTGCGCCCGCGCAAGCTGCTGCTGTCCAAGGCCGAGATCCGCAAGATCGCCGCGAAGGTGGATCGCAAGGGCTACACCCTCGTCGCGCTGGCGCTCTACTTGAGCGACCAGGGCAAGGTGAAGCTCAAGCTCGCCCTCGCCGAAGGCAAGAAGGCCCCGGACAAGAAGGACGCCCTCAAAGAGCGCGAAGCCAAGCGCGACCTGGACCGCATCCGCAAAGGCGCGCGGGAGTAAGCACCCTCTATCAAAAAGAAGGAACACAGAGGGCGCAGAGAACCACAGAGCACACAGAGAAAGCGCATTCAAAAGCAGTTCTCTGCGCCCTCTGTGTCTCCTCTGTGCCCTCTGCGTCCCTGCTTTTTCTCAAACAAAGGTCACTTCCTGAGTTTCATCACATCCAGGAAGATCACGAAGGCCATGAGGCCCGCGATGAGGAGGAAGCCGCCGGTGAAGAGCTTCTCCTTGAACTCCAGCGTGAGGTCCTTCTTGCGGAAGCGCTCGTAGGCGAGCACGGCCATGTGGCCCCCATCCAGCATGGGGATGGGCAGCAGGTTGAAGATGGCGAGTTCCAGGCTGATGAGCGCCATCATCGAAAGGAAGGTCTCCCACCCAATCTTCGCGGCCTCGGCGCTGATCTTCATGATGCCGATGGGGCCCGCCACATCCGCCGCGTGGGCCTTGAAGGTGAGGATCTGGCCGAGGAAGCCGAAGACATTCTTCGTCATGCCCACCATCGTGGAGGCGCTGAAGGCCGCGCCGGTCCAGAGGTCGCCTGCCCGGAAGGGCCGTCGCTCCACTTGCAGTTCGGCCGCCACGGCCGCGAGCCCGATCTTGCCGACGCCGCCTTCGTCGCGGGGCGTGAGGGTGAGGTCGAG
>CAZKIM010000068.1:4246-10457 GCA_964552855.1 uncultured Solibacteraceae bacterium
ATGATGCCGCCAGAGTAGAAGAGCTGACGCTTCCACACCGGCTGCTTGAGGAAGCCGTGGGGATCTTCCGCCTCTTCTCCATCTTTAAGAGGCTCCTCCGGATTGAAGCCCGCGAGCTTCACATAGCCGCCCAGGGGAAGCAGCGAGAGCCGCACATCCGTCTCGCGCCACTTGAAGCCGACGAGCCGCGTGCCGAAACCCAGCGAGAACACCTCCACCGGCATGCCCATGCGCTTGGCGACGATGAAGTGGCCGAGCTCGTGCAGGAAGATGAGGCCGCCCAGCATGAGCGCCGGAGGCCAGACCGCCGACAGGAAGTTCAGAGAGAAGAACGCGAGGGGGAAGGTCAGCAAGGCTTGCCTTTCAGGCGGCTCAAGAGGATTGGCGCGCCGCCCAGGTTTCCGCGAAGGCCCGGGCGCGGCGGTCCGCGTCCAGCACCTGGGGAAGATCCAGCATGGGTTCGCTCGCCACCGCGTTCAAGGTCTCGCGGACGGTCGCCTGGATGTCCCAGAACCCGAGCCGACCTTCCAGGAAAAACGCGACCGCGACTTCGTTCGCTGCGTTGAGGATCGCGGGCGCGGTGCCCCCGGCCCGGAGCGCGTCGAAGGCGAGCGCCAGAAGCGGAAAGCGCACCAGGTCCGGCGCTTCGAAGGTCCAGGCGCGGGAGGCGTCCCAGTCGTAGGGCCGCACGGGGCCGGGCAGCTTGTCGGGATGGAGCAGGCAGTACTGGATGGGCAGCTTCATGTCGTTGGCGCACACCTGGAGCTGGTAGGTGCCATCGGTGAAGCCGACCATCGCGTGGACCTGACTCTGGGGATGCACCGTCACGGCGATGCGATCCGCGGGAACGCCGAAGAGGACGGAGGCCTCGATCACCTCCAACCCCTTGTTCATCAAGGTCGCGCTATCAATGGTGATCTTGGGGCCCATCTTCCAGGTGGGATGGTTGAGCGCCTCGTCCTTCGTGGCGGCGCGGATCTTCTCAAGGGGCCAATCGCGGAAAGGACCGCCGCTGGCGGTGAGGCGGAGTTCAGCGATGTCAGCGGAAGCCCGGCCCGCGAGGAGCTGATGCAGCGCCGCGTGTTCGCTATCCACCGGCAGCAGCTCGCCACCACCTGCTTCAAGCGCGCGGCGCATGAGCGCGCCGCCCACGACGAGCGATTCCTTGTTGGCCACGCAGACGCGACGACCGGCCCGCAGCGCGGCTTCAGTGGAGGGCAGCCCGGCGGCGCCCACCACGGAGGCGAGGACGGTGTCGGCATCGGGATGCAACGCGCAGGCCATCAAACCCTGAGGACCGAAGGCGATCTCCGGCGCGTAGGACAGCGCGCCCTTCAGCCACTTGGCGTCGTCTTCCGTCGCGACGCTCACGAGGCTGGGCCGGAACGCTTCGCACTGTTCCCGCAAACGATCCCGGTTCCGCCCCGCCGCCAGCGCCACCACCGAAAGCCGCTCCGGATGCGCGCGCACCACCTCCAGCGCCGAGCCGCCGATGCTGCCGGTGGAGCCGAGGACCGCGACCTTCCGCATCAATTGAAGCCGAACACGAAGTAGGCGTAGGCGTAGAGTACGGGCGCGGCGAAGAGGAGGCTGTCCACCCGGTCCAGCAGGCCGCCATGGCCGGGGATGGAGACGCCGCCCGCGTTGGAATCCTTCACGCCCGCGCTGCGCTTCCAGGTGCTTTCCACGAGGTCGCCGAGCTGACCCGCGACGCCCATCAGGAGCGAGAGCGCCACCACATCCACCCAGGTCCACTGGGGGCAGGCCCAGAGCTTGATGATCACGCCGCCGAGCAGGTTGCCCAACAGGTTGCCCGCCGCGCCTTCCCAGCTCTTCTTCGGACTCACCTTGGGCGCGAGGCGGTGCTTGCCGAAGGCGCTGCCGATGAAATAGGCCGCCGTGTCGCCCAGCCAGGTGATGAGGTAGAGGGCGAGGATGAAGCGGCTGCCGGTCTTCGCCACCGTGCCCTGCAACAGGAAGAGCTTCAGCTGGAAGCCGAGGCCAAGGCCCAGCAGCAGCGCGCCCATCCAGGCGATGGCCTGGCTGGGCAGGGCCTCTTCGAGCTTCGGGTCGAAGAAGAGGGCGCTGAAGTGGATGAGCAGGAAGCCGCCGCCGAAGACCAGCCACAGCGGCAGCGGATCCTCCACGCCGGTCTGGAGGTAGAAGTGGGCGAGCAGGCCCCAGGCGACGATCAGCGCCGGAACGAGTTGCGGATTGAAGCCCCGGGCGCGGCCGATGAGGGTCATCTCCCGCACGCCCGCGAAGATGCTCACGGCCATGAGGAGCGAGTAGGCCGGGCGGCCCCAGGGCGCGTCGCCGCCGAACCAGAGCAGGCTCAGGAAGAGGCAGGCGAAGACGAGGGCCGTCCCCACGCGAGTGAGGAGGTTCTTCGTGTCGAATCCGGGTTTCGCGGTGGCGATGGCGGGCGCGGCGGGCGTCTTGGGCATGATCCCTAGTTTGACCTACAACCCGCCAAAACGCCGCTCCCGGCCCCCGAACTCGGCGAGCGCCTCCCGCAGCTGGGCGGGGCCGAAATCCGGCCAGAGGATGTCCGTGAGGTGCAGCTCGGCGTAGGCGGACTGCCAGAGCAGGAAGTTCGAGATGCGATGCTCGCCGCTGGTGCGGATGAGCAGGTCCACATCCGGCACGCCCGCCGTCCAGAGCCGGGCCTGGAGGGCCGCTTCATCCACCTGATCCGGCCGGAGGCCATCCGCCACGCAGCGGGCGGCGGCCTGGGCGATTTCCAGGCGGGAACCGTAGTTCACGGCGAGGTGGAAGGTCATGCCCGTGCCGTGGGCCGTCTTCGCCTCCAGCCAGTGCAGATCGGAGATGACGCCCGCGGGCAGGCCTTCCTCGCTGCCCAGATGGTGGAAGCGTGTGCCCTTGGCCAGGAGCTTGGGCACGAACATCCGCAAGTACATGCGGAGCAGGGCCATGAGCGCCGTCACCTCGAAGGCGGGGCGCTTCCAGTTTTCCGTGGAGAAGGCATAGAGGCTCAGGTGGCCGATGCCCTCGTCGGCCGCGGCGTCCAGGATGGCCTCGACGGCCCGCACCCCGGCCTTGTGCCCCTTGATGCGCGGTTGGCCCCGCTGGGCCGCCCAGCGGCCATTGCCGTCCAGAATAATCGCCACATGGGTCGGGATGCTCATCGGCTACCAGGAACTCGTCGAACCATTCATGTTAGCCCGCCCCAGGCGATCAAGACCCCCTCGGTGACCGATCGCACAGGATTTGATCCTATCAGGCACTCTGCCGTTGAGAGGGTCTGAGGTCCCCGGTTTTTTCCCCGTGCTAGGCTGATTCCTCCCTTGCCGCCATGGTCCAATTCAACTCGCGAGCCAACGAGATCCTGCTGAAGCTGGTCTATTACGGACCGGGGCTGTCCGGCAAGACGACGAACCTCCAGCAGCTCCACGCCCTCTGCGGCGAGGCGCAGCGCGGCGAGATGTTCAGCGTGAACACCCAGGAAGACCGCACCCTCTTCTTCGACCTGCTGCCCATCAACCTCGGCTACATCTACGGCAACGCGATCCATCTCCAGGTCTACACCGTGCCCGGCCAGATCCAGTACGACGCCAGTCGGCGCGTGGTGCTGGGCGGGGCGGATGGCGTCGTCTTCGTCGCGGACTCCACCGAGGCGAAGATGCAGGACAATGTGGATTCGCTCAGCAACCTCTATCACAACCTCAACGCGAACCGCCTGAACATCAAGCAGATCCCCCTCGTGCTCCAGTTCAACAAGCGGGATCTGCCGGACGCGCTCGCCGTCGGCGTGATGAACCGCCGCCTGAATTTCCGCAACGCGCCGTTCTTCGAGGCCATCGCCTCCCAAGGCATCGGCGTGGTGGAGACCTTCCGCGCCATCACGCGGGAGACGGTGGACTACACCTTCAAGAAGTTCAACCTCGACAAGAAGGTGAAGGACTTCGACGCCATGCTGGCGCTCATTGACAGCAACCTGAGCGAGGCGCTGCGGGAAGTGGGCACGGCCGCCGCGCCCGGCACCGCGCCGGAACAGCCGCCCGCCGTCATCCTCCGCCACAGCGGCGTGACCATTGACGACCTGCAGCCCGATGGCCGCGCGGAGTCCCAGGACCTGCTGGAAGACGCGCTCAAATCCAGCATGGAGACCGCGCGCCTCTATTCCGAACTGCGCGCCGCCAAGGAGGCGCTGGAGCAACGGAATCAGGAGATGGGCCAGCTCTACGCGCAGCTGGAACGGAGCCATCAGGAGACTCAGAAGACCCGGCGCTACCTGGAAAGCCTCATCCAGAACTTGGGAGACGGCCTCGCCTCCTTCGGCGCCGATGGCCGCATCCTCACCTGGAACACCGCCGCCGAAAGCATCTTCGGCCTGCCGAAGGGCGAAGCCCTGGGCCAACCCTTCTCGCGCCTGCTCGTGGATGGCGGGCTCGCGCTGCTGCCGGACCTGCTCACGCGCGTGGGCGCGGGCGAGACCGTGCACCTGCCCGAGGGAGAAGCGCTGAAGAAGGGCGGACAGCCCTTCGCCGCCGACCTCACCTTCGCGCCGGTTCGGGGCGCGGAGGACCGGGTCATCGCCGTCTCCGTCCTCGTGCGCGAGCGCGCCCAGGAACCCAGCTCCGCGGGCGGCTGACGGCAATCGGAAGGCGGCGCCTTCCACCCCTGTGGCATCATGGGCCTTTCCCCCTGGAGGACCCATGCAGCGCGCCTGGATCATGGCGGCCCTAGCCGCAGGCACCACCCTCTTCGCCCAAGACCCCACCCCAGCCCCCGCTCCGGCCCCCGCGGCCCAGGCCCCCGCCGCCATCGAGAAGCTGGGCGCCGATGGCCGGGATATGTGGCTCGTGCCGGTGGACGCGCCGGGCTTCGACAAGCTCCGGCCCACCCAGAAGAAGTTCGCCTACTACCTCTACCGCGCGGCCCTGGCGGGCGATGAGATCGGCTACCTCCAGAACCACCCCAAGGCCCTCGACATCAAGAACCTGCTCGAAGGCGTGTGGTCCAAGAAGGACGCGTTGGATGACGCCACCCGCGCCGGGCTGGGCGAGTATCTGAAGCTCGTGTGGGCCAACCACGGCAACTACAGCCACACCCACGCGACGAAGTTCGTGCCCGCCAACCTCACCTACGACCAGCTCAAGAAGGCCGTGCAGATCGCCATGAAGAAGCACGCCAAGTTCGCGGTCAAGGGCGGGGCGATGACGGCGCTGGCCCAGCTCAAGCCCTACATCTTCGACCCGAAGGTGGATCCCATTCAGGTGAACCAGGTGCCGGGCGTGGACCCCATCGCCACCTCGTCCAACGGCCTCTACGACAAGGGCCTCACGCTGAAGGCCATCCAGGCCCTGCCCGAAGCCACCCAGACCCAGCTCAATGTGCGCTTCGCCAAGCGCGGCAAGAAGGCCGTCGCCCAGGTCTTCAAGGTGGGCGGCGTCTATGGCGCGCAGCTCGACACGGTCGTCTACTGGCTGCAGAAGGCCCTGCCCTATGTGGAGGATTCCATCGCCAAGGTGACGATGCCCGATGGCACCGTCAAGACGCGTTTCGAGGCCAATCCCAACCAGAAAGAGGCGCTGGAAGACCTCATCGCCTTCTTCAAGACCGGCGACGAGGCCACCTTCAAGAAGCACAGCATCGCCTGGCTCCAGACCCAGAGCACCGTGGACTACCTCAACGGCTTCTACGAGGTCTACAAGGATCCCCGCTCCGTCATCGGCGCCTATGAGGCCAATGTCAGCTACAAATCCGATTCCACCGTCATTGACAAGCTCAGCCAGAACGCCTCCTACTTCGAGGCGAAGATGCCCTGGGACGCCAAGTGGAAGCGCGACAAGATCACGCCGCCCGTCGCGAGCATCGTCAATGTGCTGATGGAGACCGGCGACGCGGGCCCCATGAGCCCGGCGGCCTACAACCTGCCCAACTACGCCGACATCCGCAAAGACTACGGCAGCAAGAATGTCGTGCTGCTCAATGTGGAAGGCGCGTCCAGCGCGGCCACGCGGGAGGCGGGCATCAAGGCCTCCTACCGGCCGGAAGACCAGGACCTCATGCGGAAGGACGGCGCCCTCGCCCGCCAGTGGGTCGTCTACATGCACGAAGTCATCGGCCACGGCTCCGGCCAGCCGGACGCGTCGCTCGCGGGCGCCGATCCCGCCACCAAGATCGGTCCCACCTACTCCGCGCTGGAGGAGTGCCGCGCCGATTGCGTCGCGCTCTACCAGTTCCC
>CAZKIM010000069.1:0-2253 GCA_964552855.1 uncultured Solibacteraceae bacterium
AGGTACTGGTTCGTGACCTCGTGGTGGAACATGATCTCGCCTTCCTTCACGCGGGTGCCGAGGGCCTTGGGGCAGCGCTCGGCCTGGGCCATCTTGATGTCGGCGAGTTTCTCGTGCAGCGCCTCACCGAGCGTCTCGACCATGAACTTGCTGCCCTTGAAGAGGCGGATGGCGTCGAAGATGTTGTCGGGGAGGAAGCGGGTGCGGGCGCGCTTGGCCTCGTCCACTTCGAGCGCGGGGCCTTCGAGGCCGGTGCGGAGCAGTGTGTAGTAGACCATGTAGGGGTTCGCGTCCGGCCCGATGGAGCGGACTTCAACTCGGGTGGACTTCTCGTTGCCCGTGGGGATGCGGATCATGGAACCGCGATCCGTGGGGCTCACCTTGATCTGGTTCGGCGCCTCGAAGTGCGGGTCCAGGCGGCGGTAGGCGTTCACGGAAGGGTTGAAGACGAGGCAGAGATCCGTGGCGCTGGCGAGGATGCGGTTCGTGAAGTCCCAGGCCAGATCGGAGAGGCCGTCCTTGCCATCCTTCTTGAAGAAGAGGTTCTTGCCGCCCTTGGCGATGCTGATGTTCGTGTGCATGCCGTTGCCGTTCACGCCGGTGACGGGCTTGGGCAGGAAGCTGGCGGTCATGCCCATGCGCGCGGCCACCTGGCGCGACAGGAGCTTGTAGAGCTGCACCTGATCGGCGGCGATGTTCACTTCCGCGTAGGTGTAGTTCATCTCGAACTGGGAGGGCGCGACTTCGGGATGATCCTTCTCGTTGCCGAAGCCCATGGCGCGCTGGACTTCCGCCGCCGTGTCAATGAACTGGCGAAGCGGGTCGCCGGGCAGGCTGTGGTAGTAGCCGCCGGTGGAGCAGTAGTCGAAGTGGCCCGTCTCGTGGAAGTGGCGCTCGGCGTCCAGGCCCTTGAAGAGGAAGCCCTCGACCTCGTTCGCCGCGTTCAGGATCGTGCCGTCCTTCTTGAACATCGCGTCCGTGTAGGCCCGCAGGCGCGCGCGCATGTCGGCTGCGAAGGGCGAGCCGTCCTGGTTCAGCACATTGCCGAAGACGAGCACCTTGCCGGGTCCAAAGACATCGCTGGGCAGCCAGTAGAAGGCCGGCCAATCAATGACGAGGCGCAGATCGCTCTCAGCCTGAGCGCTGAAACCGCGAATGGAGGAACCGTCGAAGGTCAGGTTGTCGCTGGACTTGAGCAGGAACTTCTTGTCGTAGTCCAGCATGTGGAGCCGACCTTCGATGTCCGTGAAGCAGACCGTGACGGCCTTGATGCGCTTCTCGCCTTCGAGGTAGGCCACGCGCTCCTTGCGGATCGTTTCCGCGTCCACACGATCCAGGCGCTGCTGCTTGGCCTTCAGGTTGAGCTGCTCGAGCTCATCGTAGGGGATTTCCAGGAAGTCCCGAAGTCCGTTGGTCGCCATGGTCGCCTCCGAAGGAGCGGGCAGCCGCCTGCCTCGCTATGGCTTAATTTTTGGACTTCTAAGCTAAATATCTATATTTTTATTCTAAATTTTTTACCAAATATTCAAATCAAGATCCAGAAGGACTTAGCTGGAGGCCTGCCTCCGCAAGCGCCTCCGGAAGGCTCCCCGTGGAGTCGCCCATGGCCAGCCGGAGCAGGAACTCGGCGTTGCCCTCCCCGCCCTTGATGGGGCTCTCCGCCAAGGCCAGGGGTTTGAGCTCCGTGCGCTCGAAGAAACGCCAGATGTCCACGCAGACGCGGGCGTGAACCGCCGGATCGCGCACGATGCCGCCTTCGCCCACATCATCCCGTCCCGCCTCGAACTGCGGCTTCACCAGCAGCACGGCCTCCGCGTCCGGCGCCAAGCTCGCCAGCACGGGTGGAATGGCGAGCTTGAGCGAGATGAAGCTAAGGTCCGCGCAGAGGAAGCCGCATCGGTCCGGGATCGAAGCCGCGTCCCAGGTCCGAAGGTTCGTCTGCTCGATGGAGACGACGCGCGCGTCGCTCCGCAGCTTCCAATGCAGCTGGTTCGTGCCCACATCCACCGCGTACACCTTGGACGCGCCGCGCTGGAGCAGGCAGTCGGTGAAGCCGCCCGTGCTGGCGCCCGCGTCGAAGCAAACCTTGCCGGTGACCTCAAGCTTCCAGCGATCCAGCGCGCCTTGGAGCTTCAGCCCGCCCCGGCTCACGAAGGGCAGGCCTTCGCCGCGAAGGCGGATCTCCGCATCTTCGGCGACGGCGTGGCCAGCCTTCGTGACCGGATGGCCGCCCACCAGCACCTCGCCCGCGAG
>CAZKIM010000069.1:2353-4669 GCA_964552855.1 uncultured Solibacteraceae bacterium
TCGGGATGCAGCGCGGCCGCGATGGACTCGGGGCTCGGGATCGCGATGGGCGTGGGCGGAAGGCCCTTCACCGAGTAGGTGTTCCAGGGGCTCGGGCGGCGGATGTCTTCGGGCGTGGGCGCGGTGAAGGTGAGGTCGCCGCTCATCCAGCGCGCGTATTGGCTCGTGGGATCGCACTGGAGCGGCATCCCGATGGTGAAGCGCTTGTAGTAGACGCCCGCGATGCGCGCGCGCTCGTCGGCCTGATGCGTCTCCTTCTCCACGAGGCTCGCCAGCGTCAGCGTCTGGTAGGGGTTTAACGGCCCGCCCTCCAGCTTTGGATAGACCTGCCGGTGGAAGGCCTCCACCAGCTCCAGCATCACTTCCTCGGGCTCCAGCGCCTTGTTGAGCTTGTAGGTGGCGGGCGCGACGAGCCCTTCGAGGCTCTTCGCTTCGGGGAAGCCCGCCGTGCGGGCCAGCGTCGGGCTGTGCCACAACTTCCAGAAGGCCTCCTCCGGCACGAAGGGCGCGAGGCGCTTCTGGATGGCCCACCCGTGCAGTCCCTCGGGAATCACCACATTGGTCCAGTGAATGTCGCCCTTGCGGAGCTTCGCGGCCACATCCGCCAGGGAGACGCCCGTGTCGAAGGTGTATTCGCCTCGGATGATCTGAAGCTTGCGGGAGCGGGCCCAGAGTTTGAACAGATCCGCCGAGCGGATGACGCCCCGGGCCTGGAGCTGATCCGCCAGCTGGTTCACGGTGGTGCCCTTCTTCACCACGAAGTCCGCCGGAGCCTGGAGCGGTCCCTGCCCCTTCCACAGCCACCAGCCGATGGCGGGCGGAATGGCCAGAAGGAGGACGGCGATGAGGAGGCGCCGGGAGGTGCGGGACTTCCCCCGCTTCGTGGTGGTGGTCTTCGGCATCTCTTCAGGCTACCGGCCCGGTTAGGCTGGTCCAAATCCTTAGGTGCGCCATGTCCGAATCCACCGGCTACCGCCGCGAACTGGGCCTGTTCTCCGCGACGATGCTGGTCGCGGGCTCCATGGTCGGCAGTGGCATTTTCATTGTTTCGGCCGACATCATGCGGCAGGTGCACACCGCGCCGATGCTGATGCTCACTTGGCTGGTGGCTGGGCTCTTCACCATCTGCGCGGCGCTCAGCTACGGCGAACTGACGGGCATGATGCCGAAGGCGGGGGGGCTCTATGTCTTTCTGAAGGAGGGCTACGGCCCGCTCATGGGCTTCCTCTATGGATGGTGCTGCTTCCTCGTCATCGAGACCGGAGCCATCGCTGCCGTGGGCGTCGGCGCGGGCCAGTATCTTGGCGCGCTCGTCCCAAGCGTGAATGACAGCCAGTGGATCGGTCCTCATGCGGTCATACCGGTCCAACACCTGCCCTTCGGCCTCAGCCTCGGCCCTTATGACTTCGGCCTCACGGGCGCCCGACTCGTCGGCATCGCGATCATCTGCGCCATCTCCCTGCTGAACACCTACGGTGTGAAGCTCGGCGCGTTGATTCAGAACACCTTCACCGTCGCCAAGCTCGCGGCGCTAGGCGCCCTTGTCGTCCTTGGCCTGCTGTTGGCGCCCAAGATCGCGCCCGCGGCCACGACGCTCGGAACGGGACCGACGACGCTCAGTGGGTTCCTGACCGTGCTGATGGTGGCGCAGATCGGCGCTTTCTTCGCGTGCGACGGATGGAGCTTCGTTGGCAATGTGGCGCCCGAGATCAAAAACCCCAAGCGCACCCTGCCCCTGTCTCTGCTCATCGGCCCAGGCTGCGTCATCGCGCTCTACCTGCTGGCGAACCTCGCCTACCTGAAGCTGCTCGGGCCGATGGGCATCGCGCACGCGCCGGAGGACCGTGTCGGCGCCGCCGCCCTAGGCGCGATCTTCGGGCCTACGGGCGCCACGCTCATGGCGGGCGCCATTCTCATCTCCATGATCGGCTATGTGAACGGCGCCTCCTTCACGACGGCCCGCGTCTACCAGGCCATGGGCGAGGATGGCCTCTTCGGCGCGGGTGCGGGGCGGCTCAACCGGCATGGGGTCCCGGCGGTCTCGCTCTGGCTCCAAGCCGGCATGGCCTGCCTGCTCACCCTCACGGGCACCTTCGATCAGCTCGTGGACTTCACCGAATTCGCGCAGTTGATGTTCGTGGCGGCCGTCATCTTCGCCGTCATCCTCCTGCGCCGGAAGCGCCCGGACCTGGAGCGCCCCTACAAGGTCTGGGGCTACCCGGTGGTGCCCCTGTTCTATGTCTTCGGCAGCGGCAGCATCCTCGTGTTGCTGCTCCGCTACAAGCCCAGCTTCACCTGGCCCGGGCTGATCCTCGC
>CAZKIM010000069.1:4769-10356 GCA_964552855.1 uncultured Solibacteraceae bacterium
CCCAGATCAAGCTCCTTCTCCGCGAACCAGGCGAAGTGGGTGCGACAGCGGCCCGGCCCCAATGGCTGGATGAGGTTGAGCTGCACATGGTCGGGATACACATTGACCATGAGGTTCGGGAACAGCCAGTAGTAGAGCGCCTCCGGCGCGGCGCCATCCGCGAGATCGCGATGGTAGAGCGTGGCCTCGCCCTTCACTGGCGCGTGCTGACGGCTGTGCCAGGCCCGGGTCTCCACGCGGTAGGCGCCGTAATCAATCTGGCGGAACAGCTCGGGGTGCGCGACGGGGATGTGGTAACCCTCAAGGTAATTGTCCACATAGACTTTCCAATCGCAGGCCAGGTGGTAATCCCGCGCGTGGATGGGGCGCAGCGCGTCGAGCGGCCACCGGGTCGTCTCAGAAAGGATCTCGCCGAGGACTTCCATCAAGGATGGCGCGGCTGGGTCCAGGTTCACGAAAAGCCAAGGCCCCCAGGCCTCGACTCGAAATTCCGGAAGGCGGCAGGTCGTGCGGTCGAAGCCCTGCACGCCCTCGAATTCCGGCGCGCCGAGGAGGCGGCCCTCCAGATCGTAGGTCCAGCCGTGATAGGCGCACTTGAGCGTCTTGCCTTCGCCACCCACGCGGCCCGCGCGATGGCGGCAGACGGACGAGAAGGCCCGCGGGCGACCCTCGCCATCCTTCAGGATGAGCAGCGGCTCTCCGCCGACTTGCGTGTGGAAGCGCGCGCCCGGCGTCGGCAGCTGGGCGGCGTGGCCCGCCCACTGCCAACTGCGGCCAAAGACGCGGAGTCGCTCTTCGGCCACGATGGCCGGATCCGTGTAGCAGGCCGAAGGCAGCGTCGCGGCGAAAGCCAGTTCGGGATCGAAGGCGAAGTCCATGGCGCTAAGCTTAGGGCAATCCCAGAGGCTTCCATGAACGATCAGGGCTTTCGCCGCTCCCTCGGCCTGTTCTCGTCCACCATGCTGATCGCGGGCTCCATGATCGGCTCCGGCGTCTTCATCGTCGGCGCGGACATCATGCGCAACGGCCACACGGGCGGCTTCCTCCTGGCGGCCTGGGCGCTCACGGCGGTGATGACGGTCTTCGCGGCGCTGAGCTACGGCGAGCTTGCGGGGATGTATCCCCACGCGGGCGGCCAGTACACCTACCTGCGGGAGATCTACGGTCCGGCGACGGGATTCCTCTACGGATGGACCTTCTTCGCGGTCATCGAATGCGGCACCATCGCGGCGGTGGCGGTGGGATTCGGGAAATACCTCGGCGCCTTCTGGCCCGCGGTGAGCGAGACGCGCTGGCTCGCCGGGCCGCTCCATGTGGGCGCGATGCACTTCGGCTCCATCACGGTCGGCCCCTACGACCTCGGCCTCACCACCGCGCGACTCTCCGGCATCGTCATCGTGCTGCTGCTCAGCTTCGTGAACGCCTACGGCGTCAAACTCGGGGCGCTCGTGCAGAACGCCTTCACCGTCACCAAGATCGGCAGCCTCGCGGCCCTGATCCTGCTGGGGCTGCTGCTCAAGCCTTCCGTCGCCCCCAATCCCGCGCCCTTCACGCCCATGGATGGCGCGACGAGCCTGCCCTTCCTCACGGCTCTGCTCGTCGTTCAGACCGGCAGCCTCTTCAGCGCGGACGCCTGGAATTCCATCACCTTCATCGCGGGAGAAGTGAAGGAGCCCAAGCGGACGATCCCGCTCTCCCTCCTCATCGGCACGAGCCTCGTGTGCGGGCTCTACATCCTCGCCAACTTCGTCTACCTGAAGGTGCTCGGACCCACGGGCATCGCCATGTCGCCCAACGACCGCGTCGGCAGCATGGCCCTGAAGGCGCTTTTCGGTCCCACCGGCGAGCTGGCCATGGCGGGCGCCATCCTCATCTCCATGTTCGGCTGCACCAACGGGCTCGTGCTGAGCGGCGCGCGGGTTTACCACACGATGGCGGAGCACGGCCTCTTCCTGAAGCCCGCCGCGAAGTTGAACAGCAGCGGTGTGCCGGCCTTCTCGCTGGCCATCCAGGCGATCTGGACCTGCCTGCTCACCATGACTGGCAGCTACGGCCAGCTGCTGGACTATGTGATCTTCGCGGCCCTGCTCTTCTATGTGCTCACCGTGGGCGGCGTGATCCTCATGCGTGTTCGGCACCCCGAGCTTGAACGCCCCGTGAAGGTGCCACTCTATCCCGTGCTCCCTGTGCTCTATCTCATCGGCGCCTTGGCGATCATGGGCGCGCTCCTCATCCACAAGCCCGCCTTCACCTGGCCGGGACTCTTCATCGTCCTGCTGGGCTTGCCGATCTACTGGGTGGCGAAGCCGAAGGCAGGCTGAACCACGGAGACGCAGAGGCGCGGAGAAAAACAACTCTGCGTCTCAAAGCCTCCGTGGTTCAAATGCTTTTCACCCGATCTCACGATGCTGCACCCGAAGACCCGGGGCGGTGTCCCGCAATTTCTCCGCAAGCGCTTCGATGAGCGCGACGCTGCGGTGCTTGCCCCCGGTGCAGCCGATGGCGAGGGTGTAGTAGGCGCGGCCTTCCTGGGCGACGAGCGGCAGGGCCCACCGCATCCAACCCTCCGCCTTGTCCAGGAAGGAACCCGCGTCGGCTTGGGAGAACACATAGTCCCGCACGGCGGGATCGCGCCCGGTGAGTTCGCGCAGGCCCGGCACATAGTAGGGATTGGGCAGGAAGCGGGCGTCCAGTACCACATCGGCATCCGCGGGCACGCCGTACTTGAAGCCGAAGGAGAGCAGGCGGAGATGGGAGCTCGTGCCGCCTTCGAGGCCGAGAACCTGCCCGAGGCGGGTCCGCAGCTCGCCCAAGGAGAGTCCGCTGGTGTCGAGGACCGCGGAGGCCAGCTCCCGCAGGGGCGCGAGCATCTGCCGCTCGCGCTTGATCGCCTCCGGAAGGTCCAGTCCAAGGCGGGAAGCGAGATGATGGACGCGCCGGGTCTCGGAGTAGCGGCGCAGCAGCACCTCGTCCGAAGCCTCCAGGAAGAGCACTTGAATGGGCTGGCTGCGCCCCTGGAGCCGCTCCACCAGCGGTTCGAACTCGGAGGCGAAATCCTCATGACGGCTGTCCATGCCCACGGCCAGGCTCGCGTCCGGGTGGAGCCGCCCTTCCAGTTCGATGAGCGGGTCCAGCATGCGGATCGGCAGATTGTCGAGCGCCGTGAAACCGCGGTCCTCCAGCGCCTCCAGCACGGAGTGGCGGCCAGCCCCGGATAGGCCCGTGACGATGACGAGATCCATGCGAAAAGGCTAGCAGGGGGATTCACCGCGGAGGCGCGGAGAACGCTGAGAAAAAGGGCACCGGCTTAGCCAGCCCTTCTCGGCGTCCTCCGCGCCTCCGCGGTGAACTGATTTCAGCGACGGAAGGAGGATTCGTCCTCGTCGTCCAGGCCGCCCGCCGCGAAGCGCAGGACCCGCTGGACCCCTTCGCCCGCCTCGCCCGGAGCGACGGCATGGCCTTGCTCATCGGGACCGATCTCCACCGTCTGGGGCATCCGGAAGAAGTCTTCATCCGGCGGCGGCGCGTAGCTCACCTGAGGCTCGACGCGGTAGAGGTAGGAGACGATCTCGTCTTCGTAGCCAAAGCGCATCTGCTCGAAGTAGTCGTAGGACTCCTTCTTGTACTCCACGAGCGGATCCTTCTGGCCGTAGCCGCGGAAGCTGATGGCCTCCTTGAGATGGTCCATGACCAGCAGGTGGCGCTTCCAGGCGGCGTCAATGACCTGGAGGATGGCCACGCGCTCGTGCCAGCGCAGGATCTCCGGCGCGCCCAGACGCTCTTCCTTCGCCTGATAGGCGCCAGTGACCGCCTTGGCGACAAGCGCGCGGGCCTCGGCCTGGCTCAGGCCTTCCGCGGCCGTCCAGTCAATCTCCTGGGCGGAGAAGAGCTGCTCCATGCGCTCCTTCAGGGCCGGAATGTCCCGCTCGCCCTTCTCGGGCATGAAGTCGTTGACGAGGCCTTCGATGATCTCGTCGGTGATGCGGAGGACATAGTCCTTGGTGTTGCCCTTGAGGATTTCCGTGCGCAGCCCGTAAAAGAAGATGCGCTGCTTGTTCATCACATCGTCGTACTCGAGCAGGTGCTTGCGGATCTCCAGGTTCTGGGTCTCCACGCGCTTCTGGCTCTTCTCGATGGCTCTGGAGACCATGCCGGCCTCGATGGGCTCTGCGTCGCTCATGCCGAGCGTCTTCATCAGGCCCTGCATCTTCTCGCCGCCGAAGATGCGCATGAGGTCATCTTCCAGCGAGAGGTAGAAGCGGCTGGAACCAGGATCGCCCTGGCGGCCCGCGCGGCCGCGGAGCTGGTTGTCAATGCGGCGGCTCTCGTGGCGCTCGGTGCCGAGGATGTGGAGGCCGCCCGCGGCGAGCACCTCGACCTTCTCGGCTTCCGTCTGCCGCTTCATCTCCTCGATGAGCGCGGAGAACTCGGGCGTCTCCTTGCCTTCCTCGTCGTAGATGGCGAGGTCGCGGCTGGCGGCCTCGGCCTTGGCGAGGTTCTCCGGGTTGCCGCCCAGCAGGATGTCCGTGCCGCGGCCCGCCATGTTGGTGGCGATGGTGACGGCGCCCTTGCGGCCGGCCTGGGCCACGATCTCCGCTTCCTTCTCGTGGTGCTTGGCGTTCAGCACGGTGTGACGGAGTCCGGCGCGCTTCAGTTCTTCGCTGAGGCTCTCGCTGCTCTCCACGCTGGGCGTGCCCACGAGCACGGGCTGGCCCTTGGCGTGGAGCGCCTTGATCTCCTCCACGATGGCCTTCGCCTTGCCCTGCTTCGTCGCGTAGACGATGTCCGCGTAGTCCTTGCGGATCATCGGCTTGTTGGTGGGGATGACCACCACATTCAGCTTGTAGGTGCTGTGCAGCTCCGCGGCTTCCGTCTCGGCGGTGCCGGTCATGCCGCTGAGCTTCTCGTACATGCGGAAGAAGTTCTGGAAGGTGACGGTGGCGAGGGTCTGGTTCTCGGCGTTGACTTCCACGCCTTCCTTCGCCTCGATGGCCTGGTGGAGGCCGTTGGACCAACGGCGACCCGGCATCAGGCGGCCCGTGAACTCATCCACGATGACCACTTCGAGACCCTTGCCGTCCTCCTTGGGACGCACCATGTAATCCACATCCAGCTTGTACATGTGGTGGGCGAGAAGGGCCTGGCTGAGGCCGTGCAGCGTCTCGATGTGCGCGGGGTCGTAGAGGTTCGGCACGCTCAGGAGCTCTTCGGCCCGGCGGGTGCCATCGTCGGTGAGGACGACCTGGCGATCCTTCTCTTCGATCTTGAAATCCTTCTCCACCGTGAGGCGCGGCACGATGGCGTCAATGCGGTAGTACTTCGAGGTGTCCTCTTCGGACGCGCCCGCGATGATGAGCGGCGTGCGGGCCTCGTCAATGAGGATGGAGTCCACCTCGTCCACGATGGCGTAGGGGAAGCCGCGCTGGGTGAAGTCCGCGAGATCCCACTTCATGTTGTCGCGCAGGTAATCGAAGCCCAGCTCGTTGTTCGTCGCGTAGGTGATGTCGGAGCCGTAGGCCTCGCGGCGCTGCTCGTCCGTGAGCCCGTGCTGGATGATGCCGGTGCTGAGGCCGAGCCATCCGTAGAG
>CAZKIM010000070.1:0-10244 GCA_964552855.1 uncultured Solibacteraceae bacterium
TTCTTCTTCTTCGGCTTGCCCTTGGCGTTCTTGGAGCGCTTCATCAGAGCACCTCCTCAGGGGCGCGGTCCTTGATGCCGGCCGCGGCCTTGCGCTTGGACTCGCGGTCGAAGCGCGCCTTGGAACGGTCGGCGGCCTTCGCCATCTCGTCCATGCGGACGGACATGTACTTGATCACCGACTCGTGGTTGCGGAAGCGGCGCTCCAGCTCGGCCACCAGCTTGTTGTCAGCGTCCATCTCGAAGAGCGTGTAGTAGCCCTCGCTGAACTTCTGCACATCGTAGGCCAGCTTGCGGCGGCCCCATTTGTCGGTCTTGACCAGCTCACCGCCCTGCTCGGCGATGATCCCCTCGAAGAACTTGACGAGTTCGTCAGCCTGCTCTTCGGTCAAGGTGGGGGAAGCGATGAAGATGGTCTCGTAGCGACGCATCGTTCCTCCTTGTGGATGTGAAGCCCCTGTCTGGCAGGAGCAAGGAGGCACCGCGGGGAGCCGATGCTCCACGGGCGCGAAGGATCAGTTTGCCGCCAAAAGCCTTGAATCTCAAGGCGGAATCAGGCCCAGAACGCCTCGCCATTGACCTGGTTGGGCAGGGCCGAGGCATCGTCGGTCGCGACCAGCAGGTCCAAGAAGCGGGTGAAAGGGGCATCCAGGGCCTCGATGCGGTCCCATTCGGCATCGGTCCAGGTGCCCAACACGAAATCCGCCAAGGGGCGCTCGAAGGGGCCGATGCCCAGGCGGAGGCGGGGCAGGGGTGCTTCCGTCCCGACCGCTTCCTGCACCGAGCGCACGCCGTTGTGGCCGCCGTGGGAGCCGTCCAGGCGGAAGCGCCCGTAGCCGAGGGGGAGGTCCTTGTCGTCGTAGAGCATCACGAGGCGGGAAGGATCGAGACCGGCCTTCATCGCCTCGGCGCAGACATGGCCGGACAGGTTCATGTAGGTGCCGGGCACCAGCGCCTGGAGGCGATCGTTGAGGTGGTACAGCGTGCCGCTCGGCAGCTTTCGCAGCACCTTCGGCGTGAGGGCGCGGTCCTCCATCCAGCGCAGCACCATCAGGCGGCCCAGGTTGTGCCGCGTGTGCGCGTAGTCCGCGCCGGGGTTGCCGAGGGGGAGGAGGGTCCACATGGTCAGGCTGGAGGCTGGTGGCAGGAGACTGGAGCCAAAAGGAAGGCCCCGCATCGCGGGGCCGCTTCCTCCGGTCTCCAGCCTCCGGCCTGAGCCCTACTTCTTCTCTTCCTTCTTGCCCTTGGCGGCCACGACTTCGGGCTCGGCGGGGGCGGCGGCGCCTTCGGCGGCGGGAGCCTCTTCCTCGGCGGCCTTGGCGTGGACGGCGCAGACGACCTCGTGGGCATCGCCCAGGATGGTCAGGGTGGAGGCGAGGCCGAGCTGGTCGAAGCGCACGGAGTCGCCGACCTTCAGGGCTTCCACATTCACATCAATGTGGGCGGGGATGAGGTTGGGCAGGCACTCGATCTCAATGGAGCGGTGGACGAAGTCCAGCATGCCGCCCTGAGTCTTCACGCCGTAGGCGACGCCGATGAGCTTCACGGGCACCTTGACGCGGATCTTGTGGGTGGGGTCCACGCGCAGGAAGTCAATGTGGCGCAGGCGGCCAGTGACGGCGTGGCGCTGCACATCCTTGATGACCACATGGCGCTTGATGTCCGTGCCTTCGCGCTGCATGTAGACGACGGAGTTGAGGCCGGACTCGGAAGCGATGATCTTGGCGACCACCTTGGGGCTGATGGCCAGCGCCACGGGCGGCTCGCCCAGGCCGTAGACCACGGCGGGGATGAGGCCGTTCTTGCGGAGCTGCTTGCTGGCGGCCTTACCAAGCGTCTCGCGCTTGGAGACGACGATGATTTCTTCGGACATGGATTCCTCCTACCTGGCGCGGCGCGGAACACCCGGCGCGCCCTCTCGTTGGGAGCCTCCCCCCATGGGAGGCAGAAGGGATAGTTTCCCAGAAAACCCTTGGAATTCAAGGCGGAATGGCTAGAGAACGGTCAAGGAAGGACGCGTCGGCCATGCGAAACTCAAGGGTTGGAGTGGAACCATGGACAAGAAGATCAGCCGGGCCTCGCTGTTCGACGCCTTGAACGCCTACCAGGTGCCCGGCACCAGCGCGACGCTCGTGGCGCTCAAGGCCGTGAAGGGCCTGGATGTGGACGGCGGCAAGGTCACCGTGCGGCTCCAACTGTTGGATGCCTACCAGGACCGGGAGATGGAGATCCGCAAGGCGATCCTGACGCGCCTCGGGTCCGTGGAGGGCGTGGAGGCCGTGAACATCGAGATCGCCTGGGACAAGACGCCCCAGGTGGAGTTCAAGAACATGCTTCCCACCGTGAAGCACGCGGTGGTGGTGGGCAGCGGCAAGGGCGGCGTGGGCAAGAGCACCGTCGCCGCGAATCTGGCCGTCGCCGCCGCGAAACTCGGCCTGAAAGTCGGCTTGCTGGACGCGGATCTCTACGGACCCTCCATGGGCATGATGTTCGGCGTCGGCGCGGACGACGGTCCCGAGGGCACGCCGGAGGGCAAGATCAAGCCCGTCGCGAAATTCGGCATCAAGCTCATGTCCATGGGCTTCCTGCTGGAAGAGGACAAGCCCGTCATCTGGCGCGGCCCCATGCTCAACAAGGCCTTGCAGCAGTTCCTCGGCGATGTGCTGTGGGGCGACCTGGACATCCTCTTCATTGACCTGCCGCCCGGCACCGGCGACATCCAGATCAGCCTCATCCAGAACGCGCAGGTGGGCGGCGCGGTGGTCGTGAGCACGCCGCAGGATGTGGCCTTCTTGGACGCGAAGAAGGCCATCGGCATGTTCAACACCGTGAAGGTGCCCATCACCGGCGTGATCGAGAACATGAGCAGCTTCGTCTGTCCCGGCTGCGGGAAGGAGACCCAGATCTTCGGCCACGGCGGCGTGAAGGCCGCCGCCGCGAAGATGGGCCTGCCCTTCCTCGGCGAGATCCCCATTGACCTCGCCCTCCGCGAAGGCGGCGACGCGGGCAAACCCCTCGTGGAAGCCCATCCCGACAGCCCCCAGACCAAAGTCTTCCTGGAGATGGCGGGCAAGCTGAAAGATCAGCTCGGGCTCTGAATCATCTAGAATCTCGGGGGATGACCGCCCCCAAGCTGCCTGAATCGCTCGCGCCGGACCTGCTGGAACGGGTCTGGGCGCGTTTTGAACACTGGCCGGTGACCGAGGGCCTCGGGCTTTCGCTCGAAGCCTTGGAGCCGGGCCGGGCGCGCATCACGCTTCCACTCTCCGCGAAGGTCCAGAACGGGCCGCGGGGCAACATGAACGGCGGCTGGCTCGCGAACCTGGCGGACATGGCCTGCGCCTTCGCGCTGTGCACGGCCTTCGACGGGCTCATGCCCTTCGCCACTTCGGATCTGCACTACCGCTACCTGGAGCCCGCCTTTGGCGCGGTGGAGGCGGAGGCCATCGTCGTGCGCTTTTCGAAAAGTTCGGCGGTGCTCGAATGCCGCGTTCTCTGCGCGGGGACGATGGTGGGCTTCGCCACGGCGAACTTCGCCATCAAGCCCGGGCTCAAGGGCTGACCATGGCCTACCGCATCCGCTCGGCCCCGCCCACCCAGCGCCTCGCCCACGCGCTGGAGCTGCTGCTGCTGGTGGCGGTGGCGGGCGCCGTGGGCTACCGCTGGCTCGCCCACATCGGCTGGGTGGACGCGTTCTACATGTCCATCACCACGCTTTTCACGGTGGGCTTCAAGGAAATGGGCGATGTGACGGCCGCCACCAAGGTCTTCACGATCTTCTACCTGGTGCTGGGTCTGGGCGTCGCCACCTACGCGGTTTCGAATCTCACGGCCCTCATCGTCGAGGGCGACTTGCAGGGTTATCTACGGGGGCGTCGCATGGAGAAGCGGCTGGACGGCGTGGGCGGCCACATCATCGTGTGCGGCCTGGGGAAGATGGGCTTCCAGGCGGCGTGGGAGCTGAAGCAGGCGGGCGTGCCCTTCGTCATCGTGGAGGCGGACGAGACGAAGGGCCGCACCAATCCGCGCATGCAGGGGGAGCTCATCCTCCACGGCAACGCGCTCAGCGAGCATGTGCTGGAGCGGGCCGGCATCGCCCGCGCCAAGGGGCTCATCAGCGCCCTCGCCAGCGACGCGGACAATGTGCTCGTCGTGCTCATGGCGCGGCAGATGAACCCCACGCTGCCCATCGTGGCCCGCAACGCCAAGCTGGGCACCGAGCGGCAGCTCAAGGCCGCCGGCGCGACCCACATCGTGAGTCCCTACGAGATCGGCGGTCGCCGCATGGCGGGGCTGCTGCTGAACCCGGATGTGATGCGCTTCTTCGATGTGGTGCTGGATCAGGACCAGGTGGAACTGGGCATGGAGCGCATCCTCATCCATCCCGGTTCCAAGCTGGTGGGGCTCACCATGCGCGAGGCGCGGCTCCGGGACACCACCGGCGCGCTCGTCGTGGGCATCCAGCGCGGGCCGGAGAAGCTGAAATTCAATCCCCAGGGAAGCGAGCGCTTCCTCGAAGGCGATGTGGTGCTGACGATGGGGCCTGAGAGCGCCCTCAAAGGCTTCCTGGACCTGGCGAAGGGCGGAGCGACTGAAGGCTTGAAGCCCGCCTAGGCCAGCATCCAGCTGCCGCTTTCGGGGCGGATGGGATCGGGCAGGTCACTTTCCTTGAAGCCGAAGTGGATGGAATTCCAGCTTCCGCAGGAGCCGCAGCGGTCATCGTAGTCGGGAGTCTTGTGGCCGCAGACGGCGCATTCGAAGCGCAGTTTCAGCGTCCCGAGGTTGCGGAGGAGCTGGCGGTACTCGTTCAGCGCGGCTTCGCTGCGCCCGCGCCGGGCGTGGATCTTCGCCATGAAGAAGAAGAGCATCGGGCTGTAGACCACCTGGCTCTTCACTTCCTGGAAGATCTCCAGCGCCTCATCCAGGATTTCGAGCCGGTAGAGCATCTTGCCGAGGAAGAATTTCGCCATGGCCTCGTGCTCGCTGGTGGCGGCCACGCGGCGCAGCACGGCGATGCCGTCCTCGGGCAGGCCCAGCTGGATGTAGTAGTCCTCGATCTCCTGGAGCAAGGCGCCTTCGCCGGTGGCGCGGAAGCCCTCCAGCCAGATTTCGAGGCCCTGGGCCTCCTGATCTTGGAGGATCATGCAACGGCCGAGGGCCAGGTAGGCGGGCACGAAGGAAGGATCTTCCTTGAGCAGCGCCTGGAAGGCCTGGGCGGCTTCCTTGAACTGATCGGCTTCGACCTTCTGCAAGGCCACCTGGTGTTGGAGCGCGAGACCCTGAGCTCGCTCGGCCTGGCTCAGTTCGGACGGGAACTGCGCGAGCAGGCGCTTGTGGGTTTCCAGCGCCTCGTCCCACCGCTGGGCTTCGAGATGCAGGGCGCGGAGCCGACGCAGGGCGCGGAGCGCCTGCTTGGGCTGGTCCGCGGCGAGCTGGCGGAGTATGGCCGCGGCGCCATCGGGATCGCGCAGCGCCTGACGGGCTTCGGCGAGCAGGTAGCGCGGCTCGGCGTGGGAGGGGTGGATCTCGCAGGCATGGGCGAGGGTCGCGACGGCGGCCTGGGGATCGCCTTCCCGCAGCAGGCAGTCGCCGAGGAGCGTCATGGCTTCCGCGTGATCCTCCCGCTGCTCGAGGATGCCGCGGAGCACGACCTCGGCTTCCTTCGGGAGGCCATGGGCCATGAGGTCCCGCGCGTCCTGCACCTGCTCGGAGAGGCGGCGTCCCAGCCGCGTGGCGGCGGAGGCGTTCAGGCCCTTGATGGCCTGGCGGATCTCCATGATCAGCGCCCAGATGAAATTCAGGATGAAGCCGATCAGGAAGGCGATGAGGATGACGGTCTGGACCTTGACGCCTTCGCCCCGGATCATCATGTCCTGCACCAGCACATCGTGGTTGGTGGTGTAGACATGGGCGGCCATCACCAGCAGGAAGGCGATGGCGATGAAGAAGATCACATTCACCAGGCGCATGGGCGCTCCGCGAAGTCGTGAGACCAGGATGCCAGAAGCGCCCCGCTCCTAGGCCCGATCCAGCTCGGCCTTGGCTTCCTGAAGGTCGCCCCACACGGCGCGCCGCACTTCCTGCGTGTATTGCCGAAGCACATAGGCGGGGTGGAAGGTGGGCATGACGGGGATGGAGCGCCCGCCCAGTTCCAGGCGCTTCCATTGGCCACGGACCTTGGTGATGCCCTCCTTCGCGCCCAGCAGTTCCCGCAAGGGCGTCGCGCCCAGCGTGACGATGACCTTGGGTTGGATGAGCTCGATCTGGCGGCGCAGGTAGCCGAGGCAGGCCGCGGCTTCTTCGGGGTGGGGCGTGCGGTTGTCCGGCGGCCGGCACTTCACGACATTCGCGATGTAGACCTCGCTCCGCGACAGCCCGAGGGCGCCGATCATCTTGTCGAGCAGGTCGCCCGCCTTGCCCACGAAGGGGCGGCCTTGGAGATCTTCGTCCCGCCCCGGTCCTTCGCCGATGAACAGGAGGCCCGCGGTCGGATCGCCCTCTCCGAAGACGAAGTGGATGCGGCCCGGGCCCAAGGGGCATTTGAGGCACCCCTTGATGGCGCCTTCCAGATCCTTGAGCGAGGCCGCTCCCGCCACCGCCGCGTCCGGCGGGCAGCCAATGGGATCGGAGGGTGGCGTGTAGGGCGCAGTGGCTTTTAGGGCCTCCACCGGCGAAGGGGGCCTCGCACCAGGAAGGGGGCCTCGGGCTTCGGGCCTCGGAAGCGCGGCCGGAAGTGGTTGTGATGGCGGCGCTTCCATCCCTTCGGGGCGCACGAGCCCCATCACCCCGAGTTCCTTCAGGGTGTCCCGCCAGGCTTCCAACGGCGTCGCCATGACATGAGCCTAACAATCTTTGAAACCTCCCGGTCCCGGCCTGCATCCTGAAGGTTGGAGATCGTGATGGGCGAGCCCGCCTCCCCCCAAAATCCGGACTGCCAGGGCACTCCCTTCGGGAGCCGGGAGACCTTCCATGCCGCCTTCGCGGAGGTCTATCCGCGCCTGGTGAGCTATGCCCGGCGCTACGGAGCCACCTACCCGGAGGACATCGCCCAGGAGTCCTTCGTGATCCTGATGCAGCGCGAAAACCCCGTGGAGCACCCCACCGCCTTCCTCTATGGCACGGTGCGGACCCTCGCGCTCACCGAACGGCGGCCCATGAAGAACCAGAACCTCAGCCTGGAAGCGGTGATGGAGCCCGGGGCGACCGGCGCCTCCGCCTTCGATCAGGTGCTGAACGGCGAGGTCCGCGAACGCATGAAACTCCTGAGCCCGACTTTTCGCGAAGCGCTCTGGCTCTTCGTGGTGGAAGGCCTCGCCATCAAGGAAATCTCCGAAATCCTCTCCATCCCTGAAGCCACCGTGAAGACCCGGATCCACCGGGCCAAGGTGCAGCTCAAGGAGCAACTCAACCCCCCCGCTGGTGGAGGTGTGCATGTCCTGGTCTGATCCGAGTCGCAGGTTCGAACCCGCGGAGGATGTCGAACTCCGGTCCGAGCTGCGCGACCTCCTGGGCCTGTCCCAGGTGGAAGCTCCCGCCTCCGTGGCGAGCCCCGAACTCGCCGACGAGCTCGCGAAGTTGGCGGACAGCCTGCACCGCGAAGCCGAACGCCGCCGCCACGCCATGCTGCGGCCTCGCCCGAGCTGGAAGCTCGCCGCCGCCGCGGCCTTCCCGATCCTCCTCGGCGCGGGCGCGCTGGGCGGATGGGGCATGCAGCAGAAGCACCGCGCCGATGACCTCGCCGCCCGCATGGCGGACAAGGACGCGCGGATCCAGGCCATCGCGTCCGAGAACGCCACCGCCAAGCTGGAGCTCGCCTCCGAACGCGCGGCGAAGGAGGACGCGCAAGCCAAGCTCGTGCAAGTCGCGTCGAAGCTCTCGCCGCAGGATCGCCAGCCCTATCTGGTGATCCCCGCGAAGAAGCCCGTGGGGGCAGAAGTCATGGACACCCTGCGGGTCAAGGCCCCGGGCCGCTGAGCCCGGAACACGGAAGAAGGGCGGGGGGCGCCGTGAGGCGCCCCTTTTTTATTCAGACCGGAGGCTGGAGGCCGGAGGCACTTCCTCCAGTTGCCAGCCTCCGGTCTCCGGCCCATCACCCCGCCTGGCTCTGCCCTGGGCTCCAGCCGCGTTCGTTGAGCAGCCGCACGCCCTGGATGCGCTTGAGGCGGAAGGCCATCTCCTCCTGGTGCAGGTGGCAGAAGGCCATGAGGTGGTCGCCGTTCAACTCCCGCGGCGTGACGCGACGGAGCTGGGTGCGGTGCGCCGCGGGCGGCAGGTAGGTGAGCTCGACGATGAGCGTGTGGGACGCGGCGTAGTCGAGGATCCCCTTGGTCTCGTCCTCGGGTTGCTGCTCGCCCTTCGCGCCCAGGTGCAGCATGGGCAGGCGGCGCTCCACTTCCTGATAGAGCACCGGATCTTCGTCGTGGAGTTTCTGGAGCGCCTGGCGGGCCATCTGGCGCACGGGCTCCAGATGCGTCGCCATGCCCTTCTCCTCCACGAAGGCGAGGGAGGCGAGCGCCCATAGGTAGAGCTCTTCGTCCTGATCCAGACTGACGGGCAGGAAGCGACCGGGCTTGGGCAGGTAGCCCGCGAGCTTGAGCAGGTGCTGGGCGTTGCCATCGCCCTGCACTTCCAGGACCGTGTCGGACAGGGCCTTGAGCTTGAGGGGCGCCAGTTCGGGGCGCAGCTTCAGTTCCTCGGCGAGTTGCGCCGTGCGCGCGCGGATGAGGCGCACATTGCGCTGCACTTCCACTTCGCCGACGCGGCGGCCCAGATCATCCAGCAATTGAAGCAGCGGTTGCGGCAGCGCCTGGCTGGAAGCGCCGAGCCGCGCGCGCATCTCGTCCAGACCGACGCCCTGCTCGAGCGCGCGTACGAGCGTGTCGTGGCCCAGGCGGAAGGCGCCCATGGTGTCGAGGGCCTCCACTTCCGTGAGTTGGGCGAGGAGCAGCAGACGATGGGGGTTCTGGAGCAGCGGCGTGAGCAGTTCCAGGTTGGGCTGCACCACCAGCGGCTGGGCCTGCATGAGCGGCTGCCAATGGGCCGCCGTCGCCGTGTGGTCGCGCAACAGGTACTCGTGGGCCAAGGCTTCACCGTGGGCGGTGAGGACCACATGGTCGCCGGGAGGGTCCATGGCCACGAGGCCCATGCGCGACAGGAAGGGCAGGAACACGCGCTCGGTGCGCTCCTCGTCCAGCGGGTGAAGGGTCTTGAGGAAGGCGAGGAAGGGCTGCACGGAAAGCGTCTGCCCGCGCCGCTCCAGGAGGTGCTGCATGAGGAAGTGGCGGTCTTCCGCCGGGGGCATGCCCCAGGCCTTGAGGTCATGCTCCAGCAGACTGGCGAAGGCGCGCTCCGCGACCCAGCGCGGCGGATGGGACAGCACGGCGGGCAGCAGCGTCTCCACGCGGCCCTCGCGGGTCCAGAGCAGGCCCAAGCGGTGCAGCAGCGTGAAGAGCAGCGTGGCGTCCAGCTCCTCCTTCACGAGCGCGTTGCGCTGGAGGATGAGGCCCAGCTCCTTCTTGGCGGGCAGGCCGCCCTTGAGCGTGCGGATGCCGCCCACGCAGCGGAGCAGCACCGAAGTGAGCGCCAGCGAGAAGTGGAAGGGCTGGCCCTCATGGAGCGCGATCGTCGTTCCGCCCTGGAAGCTGAGCGCCGAATCGTCGAAGTCCTCCAGGGCGTCCGCCACCCGCTCGGCCAGCGTGTAGTCCAGCGCCTCCGGCGTCGTGGGGAGGATGAGCCCCATCTGGGCCAGTTCGGTGCGGAGGGGCTCGCCGGGCTGCTCGCCGGTTTCCGCCAGATGCTTCAGCGCGACCAGCGATTCCGAACCCAAGTCCGCGAGGGCATCCGAGAGCCGCTTGTGGTCCTCCAGGTGGAAGGCCATGGTCTTGAGCAGGCGCTTCCGCCCTTCCGGGCCATCCTCCCAGCGCATGGGGATGGGCAGCTTGCGGCGCTCGCAGATGAGGCGCAGCTGGTCATCGCTGCAATGGGAGAGAAGCTGGAAGTGCGTGAGGGGCTGGGCCATCCGGGGAATGTCCTGTCGCCGCGCCGGGCCCTTCTGGAGGCCTGGACATGGGTGATCCTCCAGTCTCCCACGATCGGGCAACCGGCTCACGCCAAAAAAAAGCGCCCGGCGGAACCGGGCGCGGCGTGCGGGGAGGAGGCCCGCTTTACTGGGCCTGAAGCGTACCGACGGCGATGGCGGTGCTGTGGACGCCGGTGCCGTCCAGGTAGGCGTCGAGGTTGGGCGTG
>CAZKIM010000071.1:0-10177 GCA_964552855.1 uncultured Solibacteraceae bacterium
TCACTCTCCCAAACAGAGCCCCACGCGGTGCCCTGATCCTCTTCCGGTGGCGGTGAAGCCATTGCTGCTTTCTTCCACGCGATCCGCCGGGCTGGGCAGCGCGTCCCAGCCAAGGACGCGGGCGAGGGCGCGGTGGGCGTCGTCGTAGCGGTAGGCGCGGGTGCCCGCGGGGGTGCGGACGCGGAGGGTCCAGACGCCGCGTTCGAGCGTGACGCCGAGCTTCTGGACGGGCGCGCCGAAGGCCTTCTCCAGCGCGGCGGCGCTCCAGGTCCGCGTCCACGGATCGGAATGAAGGGCGTCATGGCGCGGACACGGCGTGACCGTGGTGTCGCCGTTGCCCCAGACGGCGTGAGGCGGGAGTGGCTCGCCGCCGCAGTGGGCCGTCCACTGATGTGGCCCCGGCTCCCGCGCGGCCTGGAGGACGCGCGCCCAGGCCGCGTCGTCGAACCCCGCGTCCACGCCGCCCGGCGCGGCGACGGCGTGACGGGGATCCGTCCAATCCAGGCGCGGACCAAGACCGATGAACCACGCGCAATGGGTGTTGTCGCAGACTTCCGCATCCGCGTGCCTCTGGCCTTGCGCGAGGAAGCGGATGACGGCCGCGCCGAGTTGTTCGCTGAGGTCGGCGCGGCCGCGCGGCAGCTCGCCCGCCACGACGCCGGACACATAGTCCTTGAGCGAGAGGACCGCGATGAGCCGCAGGGATCCTCGCGGTCCCGCTTCCACCTTCAGCTTTCCCTGGAAGCGTCGCCGCGCGCCGGAGGAGCTGGAACGGAGTTCGAGCAGGCCCGGCCCGACGCGATCTCCCGCGTGGAGCGTCCGCGCGCCTCCGGGTCCGAGGTAGCCATCCTCCAACGGAGTGGGCGATGGACCGGCGTTCAGGACTTCCCACCGCGGGGAAGGCACGAGGTCGAAGAGGCGCACGCGCACGGGACGCGCCTCCACTTCGGCGATGGGCACGGGGCCGCGAACCAGGGCGCGCGTCGCATGGCCTTCGCTCCAGGGACGCAACCGCGCCACCGTCTCGGCCATGGCCGCGGCGGCCTCGCGTCCCGTGCCGGGTTCCAGCCGCGCGAGGATCGCCCAGCCCGAATCATCCACCGCCACCGCGAGGCCGCAGGTGTGGAGCGGATCGCCCTTCGACGCGGGCACTGTGCCGGTCTTGGCCCAGTAGCCACGCTGCCCCAAGCCCTTCGCCGTGCCATCCAGTCCGGACTCTCGAAGGCCTTCGAGCACCTCCGCGCGGATCGCTTCGCCTTCGATCCACGGCGTGCGCGTGAGGCGCGCATAGGCCGCGAGGAGGTCAGAAGGGCGGATGCTCAGCGGTCCCTCCACGCCAGGCAATCCGATGGCTTCTTCCGGCGAAGAAGGGTCGCGGGTGAAGCCCGCCGCACGGAGGGAGGCTCTCAGCGCCGCCATGGGCGTGGCTTCGGCGAGGTCGCGGAAGTAGGTATTGCAGGACAGCGCCAAGGCCCGCACGAGCCCGAGTTCGCCATGACCTGAGGGCAGCCAGCACCCGGAGCCCGGCTCGCATCGGAAGCGCGGCGAAGCCACGCCCGGGTGCGTCTCCGCCCAGGCCTTCGCCACGAAGGGCTTCTGCATGGACCCCACGGCGATGGGCGCGTCCTGGGACGCGCCTTGAAGCATCACGCCCGAGGCGTCCCGGACCCAGATTTGCAACCGAGACGCCTGCGCCCGCGCACTGGCCAGCGAGAGGAAGCACGCGCAGAGGGCGATGCCCCACCTGCGCGCGCGGCGGTTCACGGCTTGCCGCCGAAGACGACGCGCTCGATCCAACCGCTTTCAGTCCGCCGCCGCTCCACCTGGAGGGAAGTCGTCTCCGGCATCCAGCCGAGCAGGCCGAGGACGCGATCCGACAGCGGCCGCACCTGCTCCGGCTGCGCGGGGCCTTCCGCCTTCGCCCAGCGTGGCGCTTCGGCGCGAACGGCTTCGAGATCCACCGTCGCCCAGCGGAGCAGGTCGTTGTCCCGCTTTGGTGCCGGCGCGTCCTTCAAATCCGCGGCGGACGGACCGATCCAGAGGATGTCGCCTTCGCGTCTGAAGGCCAGCGCAGACAGGCCCGGGCCGACCTGGATCTCCTCGGCCCCGTCAATCTTCACGCGCACGGCGCGGCCCGCACGGCGCGCGGCGGTGGCCCGACAGGCTTCGATGAAGGCGTCGTCCTGAGCGGATGGCCACGGCAGCGCCATGCGACGCGCGCCGTTCCGGCCGACCCAATAACCCCAGCTCGCGACGGGGTGCGCGGCGAGCAACGCTTTCCAGGGCGCGAGGTCGCCCAATTCAAACGCGGGTCCGCCCGCGCTCACGAGCGGCTTGGTGAAATCCTCGGTATAGGCGTCGTTGCTCGCGTTTCCGGCGGCGGGCAGCGGCGCGAGGGCATGCACGGGAAGATCCGCCGGAGCGGGGATGGGTTCGAGCAGGCCGCGACGGAAGGCGGTCCAGAAGGTCGCGCCATCGGGTTCCCAACCCGCGGCCGCCGCGCCCGGAGCGGCGAAGGTGAACACGCCGGGCCGTGGGTCGCCGGAGCCTTCGCGCACCTCGACGAGATGGCCGCGCTCGCTGCGGAGCGCCGCGTGGAGATGGCCCTGCTCCGGCCCTTGCGCGAACAGGAACTCGCGGCGGAAGTAGCGGTCTTTCCGCAACGCGTCGAGATCCAGGTCCATCGCGATGAGGCCGGGCATGGGCGCGTCGAACCCCGCGCCACCCTGAAGTTCATCCAGCGACAGCTTCAACGCCCGTTCGCTGGTGGCGAGGATGAGGTGCCCGCCGGTGCGCGCCCAGGCGAGCCCCATGCGGCGATCCGGATTCGCGGCCTCATCCGCCGCGCCCTTGGCGACGAAGGCGTAGGTCACGCCCTTGTAGGCGCGCGGGGTTCCCGCCTTGAGGGGCACGGGTAGATTCGCCAACGGCGTGTCCACCACGAGCACCGCTTCGAGATGCCCGACCTGGAGCAGCGCGATGCCCACGGCGGTGGGTTGGAGCGCGCGAATCTGCTCCCAGGTCCACGGCAGATCCTTGGACAGCCGCGACCACTGGTCTTCGAGCTTGGAACCCACTTGGGTCTTGCGCCACGCGGCGACCACCGGATCGTCCTCGGGCGACGCGCCGGTGAGAAAGGCGCGGTAGCCGCTGCCGAGCGCCGCGTCGAACGCGGATGGATCAGGGATGATCACGCGCACCGGCGCGGGCGGAAGCGGCAACGAGGGCGTCGCGGCGAAGGCGGCGCTCATCGCGAGGGCCGCAAGGAGGGAGCGTTTCATCGGGCACCTTCCTTCTGCAGCACCGTGGTCAGCATGGTCCAGGTGAGGTCGCGGGGGCGGATGGGCGCGGGGCGGCCATCCACCAGCCGGAACGCCTCCGTCTTGGCGACGGGTGCCACCAGCTCCGCGCGCAGCGCCTTCACGCCCGGCGCGTGGCGGTCCGAAAGCGCCTGGAAGGCGGACTGGAGTGCGCCCTCCTCTCCGGTCTGGAACGCGATGCGGGCGAGATCGGACAGGGCCGCGTTGATGTCGGCGGAACGATACCTCCGCCGCGCGAGCAGGTGGGCGAGACCTTCCGCCTGCGTTCCCTTCAAGGCGCCTTGCGCCGCGCGGGCGGAGCGCGGCAACAGGCCGCGAGCCGCGCGGAGATCCAGGATCGCCGCGTCCGAACCCGAGGTCGCGCCAAGCGCGAGCCGCGCGCGATCCAGCGCGTCCTGCGCGCCGGGGGCGAGGCTCCGCAACGCCGCGCGAGCCGCGAGGACATCCATCGGTTGGGCCTCCAGATGCGAGCCGAGGTAGGCGATGGCCTGATCGGCCCTGCCCTGCCAGGCCGGAAGCGCGCCGCGCCAAGCGGCCGGGGCGGAGGTCACCCCGGGCGCGCCGAGCTTGCGCCACACATCGAAGGCGTGGAGATCCTCCTCACGGTTCCAAACCGTTCCGCGCCGATCCGCGAAAAGGGTGCGAGCGGCCTGCTCCGGCTGATGCAGCGTCGCGAGAACCCGGGCGCGGGCAAGGGCGTTGGCGCAACCGGGCGCCGAGGGCCAGCGATCCAGCCAGCGCGGCGCCTCGGAAGGCAGCGCCGTCGCCAGCGTGGTCGCCAGCGTGCCCGCCTGCTCCGGCGCCACATCGCCCCGGAACCAGGCTTCATCCAGTTCCTGCGCGAGGGCGGGCCGATCCGGCGCGGGCGCGAGCTCGAAGGCCAACTGCCAAGCGCCCACCGGGACGGCGCCCTCGGCGCGACGCGCCTTGAGCAGATCGCGGAATTTCGCTTCGACCTCGGTGGCAGCTTTCGCTTCCTGGAAAGGCGCGAGCCAGGCGCGGAGCCGAGCCACGAAGGCGTCCTCCGCCGCGGCGGGCGCGTCCTCGGTCGGCGCGGGCGCGTCGTCCTCTTCACCATCTTCCGGCGTCGCATCCGTCTGGACCGGCGCCACGCGGAACGCGAGGCCGCCATCCTGCTTCAGTTCCGCCAACAGGCCATCCACGAGCGACAACGCCGCGGGCGTTTCCTGGCGCGCCAAGCGCACCCGCACCGCGAGCAGGCGGTCGTTCTCGTCCTTCATCTCGAGTCGCGCGAAGAACCGCGCCGGATCAGAGCCCGGAGTGAGGGCCTGCTCCAACGCGGCCACCGCGCCGACGCGATCCGAATCCTGCTTGTTCAGCCACGCGGCGGCGTGGGGCCACACGCTCCCCAGTTTCGCGAGGGAGGCAGCCCGTGGCAGCGGCGCGGCGCCTTGGGCCCAGAGTTCCTCCACCCAGCGGCGCACCTGCGCGGCGCTCAACTGGGATTCGCGCTGGCGCCAGCGAAGCCCGAGGGCGGCGCGGAAGCCGACTTCATCCTCCGTGTGGAAGCGCGGGGCGGCCGCGGGTTGGCGATCCTGGAAGTAGGCCAGGAGCGCCGGAGGCACAGCCACAGCGGGATCCAGCGTGTCCAAAGGCGAGGGAAGGTTCCAGTCCTCGGCGTGGGCGGCGAACCATCGGAACGACGCCTCGTCCATGCCCTTCTGCTCCGCGCGGAGAGCGTCCTTCAGGACCGAGGCGGCCCGATCCTTCTGACCGCTCGCGAGGAACAGTGAAATGCGTGCCGCCAATCGTGCGCGATCTTTCATCGCGGCGGGGTGGGCCGCGTCAATCTCCTGGGCCAGCGGCAGATCGCCCATGGCCTTCGCGAGCTGGATGGCGAGCGCCACGCGGCCGCCTTCGCCGCCCCGCTGGGTGGAATCGAGCGGCAGGTAGGGCGCGGTGCGATCGCCTTGGCGATAGCGCGCGAGCGCTTCGAGCACGAACCAGGCGTCGCCGGGGCGGTCGCCCCACAGCGCGCCGGGAAGACGGCCCGCATCCACGCCCGTGCCGATGACGCGATCGTCGCCCGCCTCCATCACCTCGCCCTTGCCGTCCTTGCGGGGCGCGAACTCGGGCCAGGCCCACCGGCTGTCATGACCCAGCACCTCGCCCACGGTGCGCGGGCCACGAAGCTTGGCGATGAGCGGGTCGGACGCCGCGTTGGGCGCGTCTTGAAGCAGCCGCGCGATGGCGGCCGTGACAGCCTCGACGGTGTCGCGCCGGGCGATGAGCACGGGGTCCTTCGACGCCGCCGGTTCCCACAACCGGAACCACGCGACGCGACCGCCTTGAGGCAGCAGCGTGACGAGGGTCGCCGCGTTCCAGCCCCGCGCCGCGAGCACCCAGGTTCGATCCCAGTGATAGCGATCGGTCATGAGCCTCGTCAGGAGCGGCGCGGTTTCAGGATGCTCCGCGGCGGCGTCGGCCCAGGCTTCCAGCGCCTGCGGCGTATCCAGCCAGCCGGACCACGCGAGCCGCGCCGAGTTTCCATCCAAAGGCGTAGGCCCTTCCACTTCTCCGAGCAGTTCCTGGAAGCGCGGTTGCAGGTAGGCGTAGAGCGCTTCGCCTTCATCGCGCCGTGCGAGATCCTGGCACCAGAGGCGGCCGAGATCCGGCTCCAGGAACACCCAGCGGCCATCCCGGTCGTGACCCAAGCGGGCCGCGCCCACGGTTTCGGCGAGCGCGACCGAAGGCGCGCCCTGCCAGGGACCGGGATGGGCGGCGAGGTAGCGCTGTCCAAGCGCGAGTCGAACCGGATCCTCGAGCCCTGCGCCCGTCACGAAGGGCCACCAGCGTTGCAGCGCTTCATCATTCCCGAGCTGGTTCAGCACGAAGGCTCGGCTCGTCTCCATCCACTCCACGCGCCCCTGCTGACGCAGGACGCTCGCCGCGGTGTCGAGGAAACCATCCCGGTCCGCCGCGTGCTGGAGCAGCCGCGGAAACTGATTCACGAGCAGCGCAAGGCGGCACTGATCGTCGTTGGAAAGCTCGTCATCCAGATCGCGGATGTCCTTGCGGGGGGAGCCGAGCTGAAGCGCGAGGTCGGGATGACCCTGGCCCATCAGTCGCCCGATGGCCCGTCCCGTGCGGGCGCGAATGGCGTCCCGGGTCGCGCTCGAGGTCCGCGCGAAGGCCTGCAGCGCGGCCTGCTCGGTGGCGAAGGCCTTGGCGGGATCGTTCGCCTGGCTGTACAGCCCGCTGCGCCACCCGGCGACGCCTTCATCGGCGGGCCGCGCTTTGGCCCAGCCCGCGAGGTAGTCGGCCGCTTCTTCCACGCGGCCGGCTCGCGTCAGCAGATCCGCCGCTTCGCGCCAGAGCAGTTCTTCTTCCGGCCGGATGGCGACGGCCGTCTTGGCCGCGGCGAGGGCGCCTTCCACATCGTGCATGTCGCGGCGGATGTCGCGCACGGCGACCGCCCAACGCACATCGCGGGGGCTCCGCTCCTGCTGCTTTTCGAAGAAGGCGAGCAGCTTCGGCTCCGTGCCGTCCTTGCGCGTGGCGCGGGCCGCCTCCTGGAGCCAGTCCCGTCCCGTGCGGTGGTTCAGCGCCTCGATCCAGAGCGGCAGCGCGCGACCGGAGACATGCTCCAGGTCCGCGCCCTGCGCGAGCTGATGGTAGAGGTCAGGCACGAGATCCGGGGTGAGCTTCGCCGTCTGCGCCGTGATGAGCGGCGCCGGATCCCACTGGGCGTTTTCCCGCCAGGAGAGCCGCGCGAGGAGCTGCGCCGCGGCGAGGCGATGCGCCTCGTCCAGCGTGGGCTCGTCGAGCAGCTGGGTGACGGCCTTGCGGGCGCGGGACAGATCGGAAGCGGCGAGGGAATCCTGGGTGAGCTGTTCCAGCAGCGCTTCCCGGTGGCCGGGACCGGCCTTGGGCGCGGCGCCTTCAAGGAGGGCCCGCGCCTCTTCGCCGCGACCCGTGCGGTTCAGGAAGGCGGCGCGATCCTGTAGGACGCCTAGGCTCCAGGGATAGCGGGCGCTCAAGGCCGCCCACTCCTTCGCCGCGGCGGGCGCGCCTTGCGAGCGCTCGAGGAAGGCGGCGCGCTGGGCCTCCGCCCTCATGCGGACCGCGCCTTCCGGCAGCGCGGCGATGCGGGGCGCGAGCTTCGCCCACACCGCGTCCGCGTCGGAAGGTCGCCCGTTGTCCGCCAGGTAGGTCGCGCGGTCCATCTCCTGCCGGATGCGGTCCTCATCGGTGGGCGCGAGCTGGGCGCGCCGAGCCATGAGGAGGTTCTGAAGGTCAACGGTCTCGGCCTTCTTCCAGCGCACCTGGACGAGGGGCTGGCTCCAACTCGCCGTGGCGTCGAGGAAGCCCGTGGTGGTCGCCTGGGCCGCCATCTCCCTCGCCTTCTGGAGCAGCAGGTCGCCGAGGCGCGTGACGGCGTCGTGCTGACCGGGGCGCGCCTTCGCCATGGCCTCGGCGCGCTGCTGCCGACCCACGGGGTCGTTGGGCTGGTCCATGCCGTCAATCCAGGCGTCCGCGTCCCATTCCAGGCCGGGCGCGGGCGTCTCGATGGTGGCCATGGGGAAGAAGGACGCGAGCACACGCTCGTCCTCCGCCACGCCGGGCTTGAGGGCCTGGATGCGCTGCGCCACGAGACGGTAGACCCTGTCGTGGCCGAGCAGCTGGACGAGGCGGCGCAGGGAGCGCTGGTCATTCTCGAAGGCCGATCCGTAGCCGTCGTCCTCCTCCGGCTCCAGCGCGGCCAGGTATTCCTGGATGGCGCCGTCGAGGTCCTTCACATTCTCCCGGAGCACGCCGGTTTCGAAGGCGAAGAAGCGCGGACGGCCCATGGCCTTGCGGCCCTGCTCCACCACGCCGAGGGCTTCGCGGTCGTGGTTGTAGTCCCACAGCAGCGTCGCGAGTTCGGAGACGCGATCGGGGTTGCGGGGCTCGCGGGCGACGAGGTTCTTCCAGGTCGTGATGGCGCTGGCCGGATCGCCGCGATCCTCATCCAATTCACCGAGGCTCGTCCACAGCGCGTTGGGATTTTCGAGCGCGGGCGCGGTGCGTTCCACCAGCGCGCGCGCCTGCGCGGCCTGCGAACCATCCAGGCCGTTCAGGGAGCGGTGCAGCGAGAGCACCCGCTGGGCCAGATCGCCGTCGCCGGGATAGGCGACCGCGAGGCGATCGGCCGCGCCCATGGCGCGCTCGAACTGCGAGAGTCGCGCCCACCCTTCGAAGAGCAGTTCATCTTCCACCGGCGTGCGATCTGCCTTGGCTTCGAGCGCGGTGAGCCGGGCTTCGAGGGTGCCCTCCTTCATGGCGTGGGCGAAGAAGCTTTCGCGCATCCCGGCGTCCACGAAGAGGATGGCCCACGCGCGCTGCTCCAGGAGCGCATCCGCCACGACGACGCGGTGGGAGGGATGCTTGGCTTCCTTCGCCCGGGTGGAGGCCTTCGCCCACACGCTCGCGGGCACGAGGCGGCGCGCCTCGGCGAAGACTCGGCTGCTGTGGGGGAATCGCTCCAGCGCCTTGAGGCGCACCCAATCCGCCCAGGCCACCATCCGTCCTTGATCGGGAGCGTTGAGGAGCGCATCCGTGTTGGCCCGCTCGAAGAGCGCGCTGCCGCGGAAGCGGGCGACCAGATCCGACCCGAGCTTCTGAAGGCCGGATTGGTAGTCGCGCCGCGCGTACCAGCGGGCGGCCGTGTCCCAGATGCCCGCGCCCTTGAAGCGCTTGAGCGCGCCGTCGAGGCGCGGTCCGAGATCGTCGTCCATGCGCCAGCCTTCCAGGCGCGAGGCGAGGGAGAGCCAGAGCGGCTCGTCGTCGGGCAGGCGATCCAGTTCGGTGAGAATCAGGTCGAGCGACGCGCGGTGGGAAGGATCACGGCTGTCGAGGCGGGCGATGGCGTCTTCCAGCAACGGGCCGTACTGGGGTTTGGAGGCCGGAGCCGGCACGCGCGCCCAGGGGCGCGCGGCATCGCCGCCGCCCTGCGTGTCGGAGTCGCCCGCATCCAGCGCGGGCCGGGTGCCATCCGCCGCCGCGTAGGCGAGCCGCGCCTTGTAGAGCCGCGCCTCTTCCGCGAGGGGCACTTCCACCTGACGCGCCGCCAGCAGGGCGACGCGGCGGCCTTCGTCCGCCAGGGCGGCGGGACCGGATTCCACTTGCGGCAGCAGCGCCAAGGCCTGCTGGCCTTCGCCCCGCTCGACGAAGCGGGCCATGATGGCGGCGCGGAGCGCGGGCAGATCCTTATGGCCAGGCGCGCGCTGGGCGAGCAGATCCGTCAACGCGCGGGCGACGGCGAAGGTGCGATCGGGGAGCGATTCGCTTTCCAGGCGGTCCAACGCGTCCTTCCAATCCTGGCCGGTGAGGAAGAAGGACAAGCCGCCGGTCCAGAAACCCGGCGTGCGATCGGTGTTGGCCGCCCATCGGTAGCTTTCATCGTTGTAGGTGCCCCAGGGCAGCGGACGCCCGCCCGCCTTGAGCGCGAGGGTGGCGAGGGCCGCGAGGTCATCCGCCTGTTCGGAGGCGTTGCCCTGCTGCGCCGCCACGAGCGTGTCGCGGAAGGCTTCGGGAATCGCATCCACTTCGCCCCGCAGGCGGGCGAGCAGAAGATCGTCGGCGCGGCCCAGATCCTTGCCGTAGCGGCGTTCCACCTGATCGAGAAGGCCCGCGGCGGCGTCGCCCCGCTCCTGGCCTTCGAACACGGCGGTGAGGCGCTGAAGCGCGCCCGCGTCGTAGCGGGATTCCAGCGTCGCGCGCCACTGGGCCGGAAGCGACGGCGCGCCCTTCTCCACGCGCTTGGCGTAGGCCCGACGGAAGTCCAGGCTCCACGGTTGATCCACAGCGGCGTCGAGAATCTGGAAGGCTCCGCGCGCGTCCCCGTGATCCGCCGC
>CAZKIM010000072.1:0-6818 GCA_964552855.1 uncultured Solibacteraceae bacterium
GCCCGCGAGCACATGGAGGATCAGCTCCAGGCCGCCGCGCTGGGTGATTTGCAGGTCATGGAAGAGGAAGTGGCCGGGCATCGCCAGCAGCGCCAGGCCCGCGCCGCCCAGGAGCCCGCGCCACACGAGCGGGTAGCGGGACAGGAAGCGCGTGAGCGCGAAGCGGATGGTCAGGAAGAGGCTCGCGCCCAGCCCGCAGATGAGGCCCACCGGCAGCGCCCAGAGCAGCTCCTTCGCCTGGAGGTGGTAGGTCTTGGGCAGGGGGATGAGCGGCGCGGGACCGACGATCGCCACCCACACCATGTAGGCGCTGGCGGCGGCGACGACGGAGGGGATCAGCTCCTCGTGGGCCACATGGCCATCGTGCTCCACCGCGAAGAGCGAGCCCGACAAGGGCGCGCGGAAGACGATGGCCACGGCGGCCGACGCGCCCGCCACGACCATCGTGAGCGGCTGCACCTTGAGGCGGCGGAAGAAACGCCAGCGCAGGGCCAGCCAGTGGATGCCCCGATGGAACTGCACGCCCACCGCCGCGCCGAGCCATTTCGCCGGGCCTTCCAGTCCCGTGGAGCCGCCCAGGCCGATGGTGAAGGCGCAGCCGATGACCTTGGCCATGGAGGTCCAGAAGGGAAAGGCCTCGAAGGGGCTCTTCTTCGCGAGGTCCAGATCCTCGAAGAGGCTCACCTGCCCCGTGCGGGTCACCGTCAGCCAGATCGTGGCCGTCACCAGCGCCAGGCCTGGCAGGAGCCAGATGAGGCCCATGCGGTCAAAGAGGCCATCCAGGAAGGGCGCGAGGTGATGCTCCAGGCCCAGTAGCAGGCCCGTCATCACCAGGCCCAGCAAGGCGCCGAGGGGCAGGATCGCGAAGACGATGCGGCGGGAATGGGCCAGGAGGCGCAGGCGCAGGCGGCGCGGGGGCAGCATGCCGCGCACCGCGCGCATGCCGCGGCGGCCGTAGCGCTCCATGCGTTCCACCGGACTCATGCGGTTGCCCCCAAACCTTCCATTTCAACACAAAAGGTTGACCTGCGCGATATGCTGATTTGCATGGACAAAGACCAGAAAATCGAAGCCGTCTTCCATGACATCCGGCGCATCGTGCGCGCGCTGGAACTGTTCTCCAAAGAAGTGGATGTGAAATTCCACCTCACCGCGCCCCAACTCTGGGCGCTGTGGGAGCTGGGCAAGGACGGCCCGCTCTCCTTGAAGGATCTGTCGGCGCGCATCCAACTCCATCCCAGCACGGTAGTGGGCGTGGTGGACCGGCTCGAAGCCAAGGGCCTCGTCACCCGCAAGACCGACGCGGTGGACCGGCGCCGCGTGAAGTTGAGCCTCACCGCGGCCGGCCGCGCCCTGCGCAAGAAGGCGCCCCATCCCGCCCAAGGCCGCCTGCTCCTGGCCCTGCAGGACATGGGCGACAAGCAGATCGGCGAGATCCACAAATCCATCGCCACCCTCGTCAAGGCCATGGAAGCCGAGGATGTGGAGGCCCGCTTCTTCTTCTCGGAGGGGTAGGGGCGTTGATCGCCCTGCTACTCATCTCGGACCTCGATGGAACCTGGCTGCCCGCCCCTGGCGAGGAAGGGGCTTTGGCCCAGCTGGAGACGGTCGTGGCCGCCAAGCCTGGCATCCACCTGGCGTTCGCCACCGGGAGGACGCTGTCGGCCGCGGTGGAGGGGCTCGCAACCGCGAGATCTCGCGGGCCTCACACCCTCATCACGGATGTGGGCTGCGCGCTCCATCACCCGGCGCCTGGAGGTGGGTGGAGAGAGGACCCGGGTTACGCTGCCGCCGTGACCGCCCGCTGGAACCAGAAGGCCGCCGACCGCGTCGTCGCGCGCCTTCCGGAGGGCATCGTCCCCCAGCAGGGAGTCGCTCCCGTCCGCCGCTTGGCGCTGCAAGTGGAGACGGGATTTGATCCAGTCGAGCGCGCGGCTCCGCTCCGCGCCCTCCTTTCGCTCGAAGGACTGGTGGCCCGCGTCCTCCCCAGCCACGGGTTCTACCTTGATGTGCTTCCCGAAGGCGTGGACAAAGGCTTCGCCGTTCGATATTTGCAGAACCAATTAAGATCCTGTCATGTGGTATCCTGTGGGGACTCCGAGAACGACCTCGACCTGTTCCGGGCTGCCGACACCGCCTTGCTGATGCCGCAGCACCATCTGGAGGACGGGCACCTGGATGAACTCGCGCCAACCCTGATCCGCTGCGCGGAGCCGGGCCCCCGAGGCATCCTCGCTGAACTGAGGCGTCTCGGGCACCTGTAGAGGAGCCTTGATGACCCTGGACCTCCGGCCCGTGGCCGCGACCCCGAGTGCGCTGATCGTGGCCTCCCACCGGGGGCCCTTCGCGAAGGGGGCGGACGGGTCGTGGAGTCGAAAGGTGAACGGCGTCTTCGCCGCCATGGATCCCACCTTGCGGGACATGGGCGGGACCTGGGTCTGCTGGGCACTGCCCCGGCCGGAGCACGAAGGCGAGGAAGGGGTCTTCGAAGTGGTCGAGGATGGCGAGCGCCTCTATGGAATCCACGAACTGGTTCTCGCGCCGGAAAAGGCCAATGCCTTCTACGAGGGCTTCACCACCGAAGCGCTCTGGCCGATCCTCTTCTCCTTCCCGAGCCGCATCCAGTTCACCCACTCGCTCTGGGACACCTACCGGGAAGTGAACGAGCGCTTCGCGGATAGCATCGCGGGCCTCGCCGCGCCCGGCGCCACGGTCTGGATCCACGACTTCCACCTGATGCTCCTCCCTGGGCTGCTCCGGGAACGGCGACCCGACCTCCGCATCGGCTTCTTCCTCCACACGGCCTTCCCGCCGCCCGATGTGTTCGGGATCCTGCCTTGGCGCGACGAGCTCCTGAACGGCATCCTCGGCGCGGACCTCGCGGGCTTCCACATCCCGCTCTACGCCAACAATTTCGCCGCCTGCTGCGTCCGCTACCTCGGCGCGCGCCCCACTTGGCGCATCCTCCCCGATGGCGGCGGCTCGCCGCTCCACCCGGGCCTTGAATACGAACGCTTGTCCCATGGGAAGCGCGTGACGGAACTCGGGGCCTTTGGCGTCGGCGCCCAGGCGCCCCTCATGGCTGAACTCTCCCGCGATCCGTCCGTCCGCGAACGCGCCCAGGAACTTCGGCGGCAAGTGGGCGTCGAGGTGCTGGCCCTGGCCGCGGAACGACTCGACTATGTGAAGGGGCCACTGGAGCGCCTCCGCGCGCTGGATCGCTTCTTCGAGCGCCATCCCGACTGGCTCGGGCGGCTCACGCTGGTCCAAGTGGCCGTCCCAACCCGGGAAGGGGTCGAAGCCTTCGAGCAACTCCGGCGAGAGGTGAACGAAGCCGTGGGAGCCCTGAATGGCCGTTGGGGCAACGCGACCTGGCAGCCGGTGCTGAGTCTTGCGCGCGGCCTTCCCCTGCCAGAACTGGTGGCCCACTACCTGGCCTCCGACCTCTGCCTCGTGACGCCTCTGCGGGACGGCATGAATCTCGTCGCGAAGGAATACGCCCTCTGCCGTGAGGACGGTCTCGTCCTGCTCTCTGAATTCGCTGGCGCAGCGGTGGATCTCCCCGAAGCGCACCGGGTGAATCCGTTCGATCCCGAAGGCGTGGCGGAGGCCATGCACGCGGCGCTCTCGATGCCCACCGACGAGCGGAAGGCGCGCTTCACCCGCATGAAAGCGCGATGTGAGGCCAAGGATCTGGCGTGGTGGGGCCGCGCCTTCCTGCGACGGTTGGAGGAGGTGGCGCTTGCACCCGCCTGACCTCCCAAGCACGCGCCAAGCGTGCGTCCGCATCCGAACCCTGGACGACATCGAGGGCATCCAGGACCTCATGCGCCGGGTCTATCCGCCTCCGCTGCACGGTCCCGGCGCCATCTGGGGCGAGCGGAACCTGCTGCGGCACCTCGCCTACTTCCCGGCGGGGCAGTTCGTGGGGGAAGCCGACGATGGCGGCATCATCGGCACCGCGACGAGCATGCGCCTCAGCCTGGAGCAGGCGCTCGCTCCCCACACCTGGTCCGACATCACGGGCAAGGGCAGTCTCGCCACCCATGTGCCGGGCGGTGAGGCCATGTACGGCGTGAACATCGCCGTGGATCCGGCCTGGCAGGGTCGCCGCGTGGGTCGCGCGCTCTACGACGCGCGGCTCGACCTCGCGCGGCGCCTGGGCTGCAAGGCCTTCGTCGCGGGCGCGCGCATCCCCGGCTACGCGGCGGTGGCGGATCGTTTGAGCCCCGAAGCCTACCTGGAGGAGGTCGCGGCCGGGAAGCGCACCGATCCCACCGTGAGCAAGCAGATGGCGGTAGGCTTCGAGGTGAAGGGCCTGCTCCGCGACTACGCGCCGGACCCTGAAACGCTGGGCCACGCGGCGCTCATCGTGCTGTGGCTCTGAGGTGGCGAGATGAGATTCAAAGCCCCCAAACCCGTCCTCTCCCGTCCCGTCCGGGTGACGAGCATCCAGTACGCCCTGCGCCGCGTCAGTTCCTTCGAGGCCTTCAGCGACCAGGTGGAAGCCTTCGTGGATGTGGGCGATGACTACGATTCGGACCTCATCGTCTTCCCCGAGCTGTTCACCGCCCAGCTCATCAGCTGCCTGCCCAAGGGCACCGAACCCGCGGAGAGCATGAGGGAGATCGCCACGCGCTACACGGAGAGCTACGACGCGCTCTTCATGCGCTTCGCCAAGGACTATGACCGCATCATCGTCGCGGGCAGCCATCCGCGCTTCCTCGATGGCAAGCTCATGAATGTGGCCGCGATCTTCGTGCCCGGCCACCAACCCGTGCTCCAGCCCAAGCTGCACCTGACGCCGACGGAGCGGAAGACCTGGAAGTACGAGCCCGGCCACGAGCTGCATGTGGTGGAGACGGACTTCGGCCGCTTCGCGGCCACCATCTGCTACGACACCCAGTTCCCCGAGATCGCCCGGGTGCTCGCGGAGAACGGCGTCCAGATCCTCTGCGTGCCCTACCTCACGGATGACCGCCGCGGCTGGAACCGCGTGACGGTCTGCGCCCGCGCCCGCGCCGTGGAGAACCAAATCTATGTCGTGACGAGCGGCGTCGTGGGCAGCCTGCCGCTCATCACGGACCTCACCGCCCAATACGCCCAGAGCGGCATCTACACGCCTTCCGACTACTTCTTCCCCCACGACGGCATCGCCACCGAGGCCAGCGTGAACACCGAGATGGTGGCCGTGGCCGATCTCGATCTGGCCCTGCTGGACCAGGCCCGGGAAGGCGGCTCCGTGCTGAACCATGTGGACGCCGCGCGGGATGGGCTCCATGTGCGCTTCGATGGCCGCGTGCGCGTCCACCACCTGCCCTGGCTCACCAAGGGCGAAAGCGTGGCGCCGGGCGACGCCACCGGCTGATCTAATGGGCGCATGACCCTGGCCCTCCTCGTCGCCGATCCGCTCGCGGGCACGCTCGCCCTGCTCGCGCTCATGTGGATCGCGGCCAAAGTGGGCGGCGAGCTCGCGGTGCGCCTGAAAATGCCGGCCGTGGCGGGCGAACTGCTCGCGGGCCTCGCCTGGGCCGCCGCCGCGAAGGGCTGGCCGACCCTCGTGCCGGACATCGCGGCGAACCCTTCCATGGATCTCATGGGCAACCTCGGCGTCATCGTGCTCATGTTCGCCGTGGGCCTCGAAAGCACCGTCCCGCAGATGCTGAAAGTCGGCCTGGCCAGTCTGCGGGTGGCGCTCATCGGCGTCGTGCTGCCCATGGGCCTCGGCCTGCTGGGCGCGGCGCTCTTCCTGCCCAAGGACACGCCGCTGGCGGTGGACCTCTTCATCGGCGCCTGCCTCTGCGCGACCTCCATCGGCATCTCCAGCCAGGTGCTGAAGGAATCCCATCAACTCGATAGCCCGGAAGGGCGCGTCATCGTCGGCGCGGCCGTGATGGACGATGTGCTGGGCTTGCTCGTGCTCGTGGCCGTCTCCGGCATCGCCGCGTCCTCCACCGGCGGGGGACTGCCGCTCGGGCCGCTTGCGAAGACGCTCGCCCTCGCCCTGGCCTTCCTCGGACTCGCGCTCACCGTGGGACGCTTCGTCACGCCCCACCTGTTCAAGCTCGCGGACCGCTTCCGCAGCGAGCAACTGCTCCTGCCGCTCGCCCTCGGCTTCGCCTTCCTCCTCGCCTGGCTGGGGAGCCGCGCGGGCCTCGCGGCCATCGTCGGCGCCTACGCGGCCGGACTCATCCTGGAACCGGCCCACATCGAGAACCTCGAACGGCGCGAACGCCACAGCCTGGAGGAGCTCGTGCATCCCCTCGTCATGGTGCTCGCGCCCCTCTTCTTCGTGCTGGTGGGCGCGCGGGTGGATCCGCTTGCGCTGCTGAAACCGTCCACGCTCCTCTTCGGCCTCGTCCTCGCGGCCCTCGGCGTCCTTGGCAAATGGATCGCGGGGCTGGGCGCGGGCAAGGCGTTTCGCTGGACCACCGTGGGCTGGGGCATGGTGCCCCGGGGCGAGGTGGGCTTCATCTTCGTCGGCGTCGGCGACACCCTGATGATCCACGGCGCGCCGCTCCTCAACCCCGAAGTGAGCGCCGCCATCGTCGCCGCCCTGCTGCTCACGACGCTCATCGGACCCATCGGCCTGGGCTGGGATCTGCGACGACGCGCGGCCTAGCTGGTCACTTCGCCATCGCGGCCCACTTCTCCGCGAGGGCATCGGCTTTGCAATCGCGCGCCAACTCAATCGCGGCCTGAAGGAAGGCGTGGCGCGGGGCGCGGGCGAAGACGCGTTGGAAGATGCGGTCGGCCTCGTCGAGCTTGCCCAGGCGGAGCTTGGCTTCGACGAGGGCGGCGGTGTCGCCGTTCCATTG
>CAZKIM010000072.1:6918-10072 GCA_964552855.1 uncultured Solibacteraceae bacterium
GCCCAACGATCGGAGTCCGAGGGCTTCGCGCGCAGCGCCGCCTCCACCGCCGCCATGAGCCGTTCCGCGAGGGCCCGCAGGCGCGGGCTCCGCGCGGCCAGGACGCTCAGGTTCGCGGCGTTGGGCACGGGGCTCGACGCGCCGGGATCCGCGTCCTTCCACAGCCCCAGATTGAAGAAGGTTTCGTAGCGCTCGGCGTAGTCGCGCCAGATGCGGTCGTCCTCCGCATCCGCCAAGGGGCCGGTTCCTTCGACCTTCTCCGCGCGGCGCTCCGCCACATCCCGCAGCGCGAGGACAAGCTGGGCCTGCGCTTCGCCCTGGTCGGGAGCGGTGCGAAGAAATTCGCGCAGAGTGGTGACGCGCGAGTGGAGCATGCTCCGCCCATAGGCCTCCGCCAAGGCGGCGGCATCGGGGGCGGTCGCGCCTTCGGCCTGCACGCGGCGGTCGGGGCCGAGGAGCGCCCAATGCGGGCGGTCGTCCGTCCAACCCGTGAGCGTCATCAGCTCCTTGCCGCAGGTCTGACGCGGATCCAGCTCTTGAACTTCGAGCAGCAGCGGCAACGCGGGCTCCTGACCTGCGGCGGCTTGCAGCGGCGCGAGCAGGCTATGGCCTTGGGCGTCCGGCATCACGAGGATCAGCCCTTCGGGATGGGGGCGCAGCACCTGGGCGAGGCTCACGGTCGTGTCGCCCGCTGTCAGCACCACTTGCGCCTGCAGGACGGGCGCGAGAAGGAGCATCGCGAAGGCCCACCTCATTTCTCCGCTCCCAGCGCGGCCCAGCGTGCCGCGAGGACCTTGTCGCCGCAGCGCGCCGCGAGGGCCGAAGCCTTGGTCGGAAGCGAAGCCCAATGCGTGGTCGTAAAGGCGTTCCGCACGAGCGCGTCCGCGCGCTGCGGCGCGCCCTCGCGAAGGTTGCACTCGATCAGGGGGCCGAGGCAATCCGACCAGTCTGCCTCCCACGGGAAGGTCGCCTTCTCGATAGGCCTATCCCGCAGCGGATGGAATCCATCTTCCCAGACCGCTTCGTAATGATCTTTCAGCGCGGCCCAGTCCTCCGGCGTCTTCGCGGAGGCCAGCAGCAGGCGCGCGGCCGTCTCCGGCGGCCACTGGCTCCGGGGCGTGAGGGGCGAGGGCTGGAGCGAGGCGAGCAGCGGTCGGAGGCGACGGCCGCCGGTGGCCTCGCTCATCCAGCCCCACAGAAGCCAGAGCGGATCGGAGGACGGATCTTCGCGCAGCGCGTCCTCCACCGTGGGCAACCAGCGCAGGTAGAGACCCTGCAGCGTGGGACTCGCGGCGTCGAGGCGACGGGCCTCGCCAAGCCAGGGCATGTCCATTTCGCGCCAGCGGCCACTGCGGAAGTCGGCATCCAGCTCGCCGGTGAAGGCGCTCCAGGCCTCCAGATCCTGCACAGGGCTGAGCGCTTTCGCAGCCGTGAGGTCTGGGGGCGGAGGAGGTTCGAAGGCCGCCTCGACCTCACCGCGCTCCAGCCGCTGTCGCAGGCTTTCCACTTGAATGCCCATGACGCGCAAGGCGGAGGCCTCCCCCCGGGCGCGGAGCACGCGGAGCAACTGATCGTGGGCCTCCAGCGAATCGGGATCGCGTTTGAGATAGGCCTGCAACGCCTTCGCGCGGTCCCTGAAACCGGCCGCTTCGAGGATCCGCGCGAAGGCGAGGGCCTTGGGCAGGACGCCGCCCTTCGCGAGCACCGCATCCGTGCGGGCGTCCACGAGGAACCATTGGGGCGAGGCCGCAAGCCCGTGTTTCCGCAAGGCATCGAGGCCGACCCCGTCCAGCCGCGCGGTCTTGAACGGCACCTGATAGATCCTCAGTTCCGGCGTTTGCAGCAGCGCCGCGAGCCCCTCCGCCAAGGGCGAAGCGCCGCGACCGTCCACGGCCCACAGGGTGGCGGGCGGCGACGCCGGATCGTCGCTGTCCATCAGCGTCCGCAACACCGCGGTCTGGCCCTGGAGCGCAAAAAGGCTCGGCGCCGCGAGTGCGACGCCGAGCATCAGGGCTCTGAACGAAACGCGGTTCAGGGCAGGTAGCCCCCGGCGAGCACCTGGAAGGGCGCCGTGATGAGCCGCGTCTGATCGTAGGGGCTCGTGCCGCTGGCCTTGAACCAGCTCGGGTAGACGAAGTCGCTCATGAGGACGCCGCTGATGCGGTAGCCCTGGGCGTTCTCCTCGCAGGCATCGCAAACCTCCACATAGCCCGTGGACCCATCGGGGTGCGTGTAGGTGGTGTTCACATAGGGATCGGTGCGCATTTCCAGCACCTCGTGCGAGACGGTGTTGGTCCAGTAGTCCTGGCTCACCCCGTTCACATGGCAGTAGGCGATGGGCAGGCCGCCCTTGGAATTGACCGTGTGGTAGTCGCCCTTGCGATCATCCACATAGCAAAGCCAGGCGCCTTTCGGAGCGGTCTTGTTGCGACCGACGAAGACGAAGGTGGCGTCATTGCCCCAGCGAGCCTTGTATTCGTTGTGGACCTGGCTGGCGACGGCATTGGCCGTGGCCTGCACGGTGGCGTCGGACACGCTGCGGGTGCTGTTGACGATGGCGATGGTCTGCGCGGGAAGCGCGGTGGCGGCGACGAGGGCCGCGACAGCGAGCAGCTTCATGGCGTTCTCCTCAGGATGATTGGAGAGACTCTACGCCTGGCCCGGCCGCCCGGATGTTAAAAAGTGTGAATTCGCATCGCCGGTTCAGGCGTAGTTGTATTTCCCGATCAAGAGACTGAGTTTTTCCTTCACCTCGCCGGGCAAGGCTTCGGGCCTCGTCAGCAGGGCCGTCGCGAGGGCCGAACCGCACCCGCAGGCTCGGGGGGCCGCCGCGAGGCTTTGGACGGAGGCCTTCAGCAGCGCTTCGGCCTTCTTCACATTGGCGGCCATGACGGCGAGCACATCGTGGGTCGCCACGGCTTCGTCGTCCTTCCAGGCGTCGTAGTCGGTGACGAGGGCGATGCAGGCGAAGCAGAGCTCGGCTTCGCGCGCGAGCTTGGCTTCCGTCGCCTGCGTCATGCCCACGAAGTCCGCGCCCCAGCTTTGATGGAGACGACTTTCGGCCCGGGTGCTGAACTGCGGGCCCTCCATGTTCAGGTAGGTGCCGCCATCCTCGATGGGCAGCGCCAGCGCGATGCCCATGTCCATGAGCAGG
>CAZKIM010000073.1:0-4345 GCA_964552855.1 uncultured Solibacteraceae bacterium
ATGTCCGCGCTACCTCCGCTGCCGCCGCTCCATCGCCTGCCTTCGCCGGTGGGGGTGCTGGGCGCGGCGTTCAACGGTTCGGGCAAGCTCACCCAGCTTTGGCGGCTCCGGGAGGGGCGCGGGGAATGGCCTGCCGAGCCTGAGGGGCCGGAGCCCAAGGCGCTGGCCTTCCTGAAGCGGCAGTTGGAGTCCTACTTCGCGGGCACGCTGCGGGACTTCAACATCCCCATGGAGCCGGAAGGCACCGCGTTTCAGATGCGCGTGTGGAAGGAACTGCAGCGCATCCCCTACGGCGTGACCATCAGCTATCTGGAGCTGGCGAAGCGCCTGGAGGATGAAAAGTGCATCAGGGCCGCCGCCCGCGCCAACGGCGCGAACCCCATCTCGATCCTCATTCCGTGCCATCGCGTCATCGGCAGCGATGGCAGCCTCACGGGCTACGGCGGCGGCCTCGATATGAAGGAGCACCTGCTGAAACTCGAAGGAGTGCTCCACGCCCAGCCCGCTACCCAGCCGGGTCTCTTCGACTAACGCCGCTCCAGCAGCGCCACGGCTTCGATGTGGGGCGTCATGGGGAAGAGGTCCAGCGCCGCGAGCCGCGCCACCTTCCAGGCGAGGTCGAGGCGTTTGAGGTCGCGGCAGAAGGCCGCGCCATCGCAGCCTACGAGGATCATCGTTCCCGCCGCGGCGGTGAGCAGCTTCGAGGCGGCGTCGGGCGCGAGCCCTTCCCGGGGCGGGTCGAGGAGGATGGCATCACCCGCTTCGCCCAGACCTTCGGGCAGCCACGCCCCCACATCCGCGACGGTGCATTCGGCGTTCAAGCTCAAGTCCGCGAGGTTCATCCGGGCCGCGTCCACGGCCTTCTCGCCGCTTTCCACCAGCACGAATCGCGTGAAGCGATCGCGCAGCAAGGCGCTGAAAAGCCCGACGCCGCCGTAGAGGTCGTAAAGCGTAGCCCCGCGCACATTCCAGCTTTCCAGCAGAGATCCGAAGGCGTCCGCCGCCCAGGCCGGGCTCACCTGGAAGAAGCCGCCCGCGGGTTGGCGAAGCGATGCGCCCGCGAGCTGGTGGATCAGCGGCGAGGCATCGCGCGTCCAAGTCTCACCGGAAAGCCGCCAGATTCCCGCTTCGCACGACGCGAGCACTTCGCCCGCGGGCGTGCCCGTCGCCAGCTCCCACCGGCCCGGGCGCGAGGGCAGGGCGCGGGAGGCGAGCGCGGCGTGGAGCGGCTCGATGGCGCGGGAGAGCGCGTCCTCCGCCACGGGGCAGGCTTCGATGGCGACAAGGTCGTGGCTGCGGCGCTGGTGGAACCCGAGGCGCTGGCCATCCCAATGGAGCTGGATGCGCGCGCGTTTGGCCGTGAGTGGCGCGGGGCGCCATTCGAAATCGTCTCGTGCCAATTGTCTGCGGAAGAGATCGGCCACCATGTGCCGTTTCAGGTCCGAAGCCTCGTCGCCCGCGCCCCAGAGCGTGCAGCCGCCGCAGGTCTTCGCCACGGGGCAGGCGGGGGGCACGCGACGGGAATCTTCCGTGATCCAGGTCTTCACTTCGCCTTCGGCGTGGCCGGATTTCCAGCGGAGGTCGGCCTCCACTTCTTCGCCGGGGAAGAGGGCGAGCGGGGCCTCCAGCAGGATCACGCGACCGTCTTCGGCGCGGGCAAGGCCGCGTCCGCCCCAGGCAACCCGCTCCACCGTTCCGCGCCAGGGAACCGTCTCGCTTTGCGCCTTCCGGTATGCTGGTCCCCGATTCCTCCCAGCGGAGCTGCCTGTGCGTCTCACCGTCTCGGTCCCTCCCGAGCACCGTAGCAGCCTTGAGGCCTGCCTGCGTGGGGACCTGGCCGGGCACATCGAATGGCTCGCGCCGGGCGATGGCGATGTGGTCATCGGAACCATGGGCCGCGGACGGCTCGCGGGCTGCGCGTCCTGGCCGGGAGCGGAAGCCGCGGCGGCGCTGGTGGCGGCGGGTTGGGAGCGGCGGCTGGATCAGCAGGACATGGAGCGACTGAATCAGGTGGGCCGCGCGCTGGCCTCGGAACAGAATCTGGATCGGCTGCTGGACCTCATCCTCACCTCCGCCCGGGAACTGCTGGAGGCCGAGGCGGGCAGCCTCTACCTCGTGGACGAAAAGGGCGGTCAGCGCGAACTCGTCTTCGCCCACACGCAGAACGCCAAGGTGAGCCTGCCTTATCACCAGTTCCGCATGCCCATCACCAAGGGCACGCTGGCGGGTTTCGCGGCCGTGACGGGCGAGAGTCTGAATCTGGAAGATGTCTACCGCCTGCCGGAGGACGCGCCCTATCACTTCAGCGACGCCTTCGATCGTCAGGCGCGCTACCGCACGGTGTCCATGCTGGTGGTGCCCATGAAGGACGCGCAGGGCGGCACGCTGGGCGTGCTCCAGCTCATCAATCGCGTCATGCGAACGCCGGAGGGCGAGGCGGTGCTGCCCTTCCTCGCCAGCCATCAGGCCATGGCCGAAAGCCTCGCCGGACAGGCGGGCATCGCCGTGAAGAACGCCCAGCTGCTCGCGGAGATCGAGGAACTCTTCGAAGGTTTCGTGAACGCCTCGGTGACGGCCATCGAGTCCCGGGACCCGGTCACCTCCGGTCATTCGGGCCGCGTCGCCGATCTCACCGTGGGCTTGGCGGAAGCGGTGAATCGCACGCCCAACGGCATCTACGCGTCGCTGAATTTCAGCCCCCACCAGATGCGGGAGATCCGCTACGCGAGCCTGCTCCACGACTTCGGCAAGGTGGGCGTGCGCGAGCAGGTGCTCGTGAAGGCCAAGAAGCTGGAGCCGGAAAAACTGGAGATCGTGCTTCAGCGCCTGCGGCAGCGGTCGCTGGAAGAGGCGCTCGCCACGCTGGCGGAGGCGTGGAAGGGCGGCGAAGCCTACGATCCCTCCGTGTGGGAAGGCCGCGTCCGGGATCGCGAAGCCGAAGCCGAACGGCTCATCGCGCTCATCCGCCAAAGCAACGAACCGACGGTGTTGGATCAAGGCGTGGCCGAAGGTCTGGGGCTGGTGGCCGATCTGGGCTTCACCCATTGGAGCGGCGCGACGCAGCCCGTGCTGGAGCCGGATGATCTGGCCGTGCTCCGCATCCGCCGCGGCAGCCTGTCGGAAGCGGAGCGACTGGAGATTGAAAGCCATGTGACCCACACCTTCCGGTTCCTCAAGCAGATCCCCTGGACGGGCGATTTGAAGGGCGTGCCGGAGATCGCCTACGCCCATCACGAGCGCATGACCGGCACGGGTTATCCGCGGAAACTCGGTGGCGAGGCGATCCCCATCCAGAGCCGCGCCATGGCGATCTCCGATGTGTTCGACGCGCTCACCGCCCGGGATCGGCCTTACAAGGGCGCCGTGCCGCTGGAGAAGAGCCTCGACATCCTGGGTGAGGAGGCCAAGCACGGCCACCTGGATCAGCCGCTGCTGGACCTCTTCATTGAGGCCAAGGTGTTCGAGCGGACCGTGGGCAGGTGAATCAGGCCTCTCTGTGAGACAATGGCGGCTTCGGGAGAGCCCATGTCCGACGCCGAGCGCGCGCCGCGCACCCTGGATATCCAAGCCATCATGGGGTTGTTGCCCCACCGCTATCCGATCCTGTTGGTGGATCGGGTTCTCGACTTCGAGCCGAAGCAATGGATTCGTGGCCTCAAGAACATCACCGCCAACGAGCAGATCTTCCAGGGGCACTTCCCCAAGCGACCGGTGTTCCCCGGCGTGATGATCGTGGAGGCCATGGCCCAGTGCGGCGGTTGCCTCGTCATGCAGGAGTTCGAGGACCTGTCCAAGAAGGTGATCTACTTCATGGCCATTGATGGCGTGAAGTTCCGCAAGCCCGTCGTGCCGGGCGACCAGCTCGTGATGGAGGTGAAGGTCCTCAGCTTCAAGGGCCGCATCTGCAAGCTGCGCGGCGAGGCTTTCGTGGATGGTCAGAAGGTGGCGGAAGCCGAATTCATGTCCATGCTCCAGGACCTCAGCGACGCGGAGGCCCCGTGAGCATCCATCCCTCCTCCGTCATCGCCAAGGATGTGGAGCTGGGCGAAGGCGTCGTGATCGGCCCTTTCTGCATGGTGGAAGGCCCCAGCCGCCTTGGCGCGGGCACGGTGCTCAAGAGTCACGCGGTGGTGGGTCCGCACACGGAGATCGGCCGCGAGTGCGTGCTCTATCCCCACTCCGCCGTGGGCCTGGACCCCCAGGATCTGAAATTCAAGGGCGCGCCCACGAAGCTGGTCCTGGGTGACCGCAATGTGTTCCGCGAGAATGTGACGGTCCATCGCGGCACGGAACACGGCGGCGGCATCACGAAGCTCGGCGACGACAACTTCCTCATGGCGGGCGC
>CAZKIM010000073.1:4445-6143 GCA_964552855.1 uncultured Solibacteraceae bacterium
ATCCACCGTGGATGAAACCGGGCTACGGGCCTCGGGCTTCGGGCCTCGGGAAGGGCGCTGCGCCTTCGTCTTCATCTTCATTTCTTCTTCCCGTGGCCCGCGGTCCGAGGCCCGAGGCCCCCAATGACCAAGTTCGCCACCGTCGCCATCGTCGGCCTTCCCAACGCAGGCAAGTCCACGCTGCTGAACGCGCTGCTGGGCCAGCGCCTCGCGGCCACGAGCCAGACGCCGCAGACGACGCGCACGAAAGTGCTCGGCGTCGTGGAGCGGGGACCGGTGCAACTCGCCTTCCTGGACACGCCGGGCGTCCACAAGCCCCAGCACGCGCTGAACGAGCGGATGATGGGCCATGTGGACGCGGCGCTGGCCGAAGCCGACATCCTGCTCTGGGTGGTGGACGCCGATGGGTTTCTCGGCGCGGGGGAGCAGGGCTTCGCCAAGCGCCTGGCTTCGCTCAAGCGACCTGTCTACCTGCTCCTCAACAAGCTGGACCTGCTCAGCAAGAGCCGCTTGCTGGAGACCGTCGCGCGCTACAAGGACCTGATGGCCTTCCAGGAGATCATCCCCATCGGCGCGAAGCTCGGCCAGAACCTCGACCCGCTGTGGGCGCTGCTGGAGCGGGACGCGAAGGAAGGCCCGTGGCCGTTCGGCGAGGACACCTACACGGACCAGACCGAGCGCGGCCTCGCCGCTGAATTCATCCGCGAAAAGGTGCTCCGCAAGACCCGCGAGGAAGTGCCCCACGGCGTCGCCGTGGAGATCGAGCGCTGGGTCGAGCCGGGGCAGGAGGATTTTCCCGAGGATCTGGACGAGGATGGCGTCTTCATCGCGGCCCTCATCCTCGTGGAGAAGGACAACCATCGCCGCATCCTGCTGGGACGCGGTGGCGAGATGATCAAGGGCATCCGCGTCAGCGCCCAGCGTGAGCTGAAGAAGCTCCTGGACCGCCCCGTGCGCCTCGAACTCTTCGTCAAAGTGGACGAAGGCTGGCGCGACCGCCCCGAGAAGCTGGACCGGCTGAAGCTCTGATCAGATGCTCAGGTCGCTGCTGCGGTGGGCTTCATCCAGCGGTTTGATGCCGGCTTCCGCCAAAGGGACGAACTCGGCCTGGGCCGCGTCGAAGGCGTATACTTCGCCGGTCTGGATCTTGTAGACCCAGCCGTGGATGCGCAGATCGCCGCGGTCCATGGCCGCGGCGACGGAAGGGTGCGTCCGCAGGTTTTCCAGCTGGACAAGCACATTCTCTTCCACCGTCGCGGTGAGGCGGGCCTCGCCCTCCAGGTGGCCGTAATTCTCCCGGACGAGGCGGCCGGTTTCGGCGGCGTGGGTCATCCATTCCTGCATGGCCGGCATGCCGTCGAGGGCCGCCGGGTTGAGGATGGCCTGCATGGCTCCACAGTTGGAGTGGCCACAGACGATGATCGTCTTCACCTTCAGCGCATGGACGGCGAATTCGATGGCGGCGGCGGTTGAGCCGATGTGCTCGTCGTACCTCGCCACGAGGTTGCCCACATTGCGCAGGATGAACATGTCCCCTGGCCCCGTCTGAGTGATGAGGTTCGGGTCAATGCGGGAATCGGAGCAGGTGATGAAGAGCGTCTCCGGCGCCTGGGTCTTCCCCAGGCGTTCGAACAGATCCTTGTGGGAGCTGAAGACCTGGCTCTGGAACTGGTGGAGGCCCTGGACGAGTTTTTGCAT
>CAZKIM010000073.1:6243-9899 GCA_964552855.1 uncultured Solibacteraceae bacterium
GCCTCGACTTCCAGATGCTTCAGGTGCTCGGCGCTCGTGATGGGCACATTGGACTCGTCGTGGATGATCTTGCCGTCGCGAAGCTTCACGATGCGGTGGGCGTGGCGGGCGATGTCCTCCTCGTGCGTGACGAGGATGATGGTGTTGCCCTTCTGGTACAGCTCCTCGAAGAGGGCCATGATTTCCACGCTGGTCTTGGAATCGAGCGCGCCGGTGGGCTCGTCCGCCAGGAGGATGCTGGGGTCGTTCACGAGGGCGCGGGCGATGGCGACGCGCTGGCGCTGACCGCCGCTGAGCTGGTTGGGCATGTGATCGCTGCGGGTGCCGAGGCCCACATTCTCCAGCGCCTTGTGGGCGCGGGCGTGGCGCTCCTCCGGCTTCTCGCCGGCGTAGATGAGGGGCAGCTCCACATTCTGCAGGGCCGTCGTGCGGGCCAGCAGGTTGAAGGTCTGGAAGACGAAGCCGATCTCCTCGTTGCGGATCTGGGCGAGCTCGTCGTCGCTCATGGTCTCCACGCGCTTTCCGTTCAGCACATAGGAGCCGGTGGAAGGCGTGTCCAGGCAGCCGATGACATTCATCATCGTGGACTTTCCCGAGCCCGAAGGGCCCATGATGGCCACATACTCGCCGCGGCCGATGGTGAGGCTCACGCCGTCCAGGGCGCGGACTTCCATGTCGCCCATCTGGTAGACCTTCGTGATGTCCGTCAGTTGGATCAGGGGGGCTTCGGTCATGGGAGTCCTTCCGGGCGCAAAGAGCCGAGGCCAGGGTACCTCGTCATCCAAGGGAGACGGATGAACGGGTTCAAAGGTTTAGGGCGGAGTCCCTTCCAGGAGCACCGCCAACCCCAGGCCGCCGCCAATCCCGAGGGTGGCGACTCCCAGGCCGCCGCCCCGGGCCCGGAGCTGGTGGATGAGGGTGGTCACGATCCGCGCCCCGCTGGCGCCGATGGGGTGGCCCAGGGCGATGCCGCCGCCCGCGACATTGAGCCGATCCCCAGGGATATCCAACTGGCGCTGGCAGACGAGCACCTGGGCGGCGAAGGCCTCGTTCAGTTCCCACAGGGCGATGTCGGCGACGCCGAGGCCGTGCGCCTTCAGCAACGCCCGCACCGCGGGCACCGGCGCCTCCCCCATGTCCAGCGGGTCCACGCCGACTTCCGCCCAGCCCAGGACACGGGCCAGGGGCGTGGCGTCGCCGGGATCCCGCGCGAGGAGCAGCGCCGCGGCGCCATCCGCGAGGGCGGAGGCGTTCCCGGCGGTCACCTGGCCCCCGAAGAGTGGCGGAAGCCTGGCCAGCGCCGCTTCATCATCCTCCGGCCGAACGCATTCATCGCGATCCAAAGCCGGATGGGGCAGCAGCTCGGCGCGGAAATCGGCCGCCGCGGCGCGGTGGTGGCTCTGCAGCGCCCAGGCGTCGGCCTCGCCCCGGCCCACGCCCCGCTTGGCCGCGAGCTGTTCGATGGTTTCCGCCATGAGCAGGCCGGTGATGGGGCAGCGCAGGCCATCCTGGAACATCACATCAGGGAGTTCGCGATGGCCGAGGCGAAAGCCCCGGCGCAGGCCCATCACGAGGTGCGGCGTGTCGGACATGGCCTCGCTGCCGCCGACGAGGATGGGACCGCCGCTTTCACGCAGCACGCGGCAGGCTTCGATCATCGCCTGGAGGCTGGAGCCGCAGGCCATGTTGATGGTGTGGGCCTGGGTCTCGACGGGAAGCCCGGCCCGCAGGGCGAGGGTTCGCGCGGGGTTCATCCCATTGCCATGGCTGCGGGCCATGCCCCAGATCACCTTGTCAGGGCGGGGCAGGGCGGGATCTTCCAAGAGTCCTTCGACCGCCGACGCGCCAAGCCCGACGGCGCCGAGACCCGCCAACGCGCCCAGGTAGCGCCCCTGCGGCAGGCGTCTCGCCGCGAGCACGAACAGGTCCTGGCTCATGGGAGGGCCGGGGCCACGGGCGGGGGCGCCTGCAGGTCATCGGGGGTCGGTTCGCGTGGCCCCAGCACGGTGTCGGTGGGCGGGAAACGGGCGTCCCACAGGGCCAGGTGGCGCGCGCCGTATTCGCGGATCCAGAACTTCACCCGCGCGAAGAAACCCGAAGCGGACGAGGGCGCGGGCACGCCCCAGGCTTCGACACCGAGCGTTCGCGCCAGATAGAGCGCTCGGGCCATGTGGAAGTCGGAGGTCACCACCACGAGTTTGCCCTGCCCGAACACATCGCGCGCGCGGCGGAGGCTGTCGTAGGTGCGGCGTCCGCCGTAATCGCAGACCACGAGGAGCGGGGGCACGCCGTGCTTGACGAGCCAGCGCCGCATGGCCTGGGGCTCGTTGTAGGAGAGGGTCCGGTTGTCGCCGCTGACGAGGAACCAGCGGACCTTGCCGCCTTTCCACAGATCCAGCGCGGTCTGGAGCCGGGATTCCAGGACGGCCGTCGGCTCGCCATCGCTGTAGACGCCCGCCCCCAGCACGAGGACCGGACAGCTTTCGGCCGGGAGACTCGCGACGGTCTGGATCCGCCCTCGCGCGCCCGCCGGGAACCTTCCCAGCGTCCAAAGCAGATCCAGGCCGAGCAGGACAGCGAGGCCGAGGCCCATCCAGAAGGCCTTCCTGCCAAGCAACCTGAGAGCCAGTTCGCGCATCCTCAGGTAGAATAGACCCTTCGCCCGCGCCCCAAGCTCGGACCCATCCAAGAGTGCCCCGAGAGCCCCACATGACGCCTCGCTCCACCCCTGTCCGTCCTTCTTCTCCTGGCGCGCGCCTCGCTCTTTCGGGCCTGGCTCCCATCGCCCTGGCGCTCGTGGCGGGTTCGGTCGGCTGCTACCGCGCCACCGGGGAATCCCGGCCCACGACCGTGGCTCAGCAGATTCCCGCCACGGGCGGGGACCGGGTCGGAGGCATGAAGGCGACCGCGGGTCCCGGCGACTACTATGTGGGCAACGACTACATCCAGATGGCCGTGGACGGCGCGGCCTATGGCCATGCCAAGGGTCAATACGGCGCGCCCGCCGGTGGCGCGATCCTCGACATCGGCGGCGTGGCGCTGGACACGGCCTACAAGCGCGTCTCGCTTCCCACGGACAATCTGGAAAGCCTCGCCCCGGTGGTGAACCAGGATCCGGATCTGCGGCTCGTCTTCGACCGCTACAGCACGACGAACACCCACGATGTCGTGACCCTCACCATGCAGGGCTACCTGCTGGATCCGCTCAACAAGCTTTCCGGCGCCACCTGGGACGCGGATGGCCGCGTCCAGGGCGTCACGGCCACGGAGACCATCACCCTCGGCTCCCACGACACCTTCTTCACGCTGAACACGACGCTGTGGAACAACAGCGGCGTCGCGCTGCCCATCCAGAGCCTGGGCGACTACCTGCACCAGAGCGGCGGCGGCTTCCGCTTCGTCATTCCGGCCAACCAGGACGCCAGCGGGAACCCGCTCTCGTCCTGGGGTCTCGACATCCCCGGAAGCAATTTCGCCTCGCCGCTCACCACCAGCGTCCGCGCGCCCATGGTGGGCCTGCAGGGCGCCGAACCCTCCGCCGAGGATCTCGACAGCCATCAGTCGCTGGGCATCCTGCCGTTGGATCAAGACCAGGTGTTGGTGGCTTCCGACCCCCAGACGACGCTGAGCGAAGACCGCCCCATCTTCCCCGCGCG
>CAZKIM010000074.1:0-9894 GCA_964552855.1 uncultured Solibacteraceae bacterium
CCCGCGGCCCTCGGCGCGGCGATCCTCGCCCTCGTCCAGGCGCGGTTGGGAGTGCCCGCATGAAGTTCAATGCCCTCATCCTGGGCGCCTCCGGCTACGGCGGCGGCGAGCTGCTGCGCTGGCTGATCCAGCATCCCAAGCTGGGCAGCCTGAAGGGCACGGCCCACTCCCACGCGGGCAAGCCCTTCCACGCCGTGCATCCGAACCTGCGGGAACTGATCGAAGGCAGCTTCGACGCTGAGCCCGATTGGGGCTGGCTCGCGGCATCCCAGCGCCCCGTGCTCTTCAGCGCCCTTCCCCACGGCGAGCTGGCCGCGCGCCTCGCGGGCTACGAAGCCGCGTGGGGGAAGCTCGGCCTCGCGGATCGCCTCACGGTCATCGACCTCTCCGCGGATTTCCGCTGGAAGGAAGGCTGGGTCTACGGCCTCAGCGAATGGAAGCCGGAGCGGATCGCAGGCGCGAGGCGCATCGCCAATCCCGGCTGCTTCGCCACGGCCCTCCAGCTCGCGCTGTTGCCCGTGGCGGACCTAAGGCCGTCCTTCGTCGCCGTCAGCGCCATCACCGGCTCCAGCGGCAGCGGCGCCCATCCCTCCGAGACGACGCACCATCCCGCGCGGGCCAACGATTTCCGCGCCTACAAGCCCCTCGCCCACCAGCACGAGGCCGAAGTGCTCGCGACGCTGGCGGCCGAAGGCTGGACGCCAGACTTGGCCTTCACGCCCCATTCCGCGCCTCTGGTGCGGGGCATCTTCGCGACGGCCCAGATGCGCCTTGATGGCGACATCACGGAAGCGGAGCTGCGCGCGCGCATCGAGACCGCCCTGCCCGGCCCCTTCGTGCGGATCGTCGAAGGCTCGCCCCGCGTCGCCGCCGTGGCGGGCTCCGCCTTCGCGGACCTGGGCTTCGCGCTGAAGGGCCGCAACCTCAGCCTCATGGTGGCCCTGGACAACCTTGGCAAGGGCATGGCCACCCAGGCCATCCAGAACCTCAACCTCGCCCTCGGGTTCGCGCCCATGGCGGGGCTGAAGATGGCTGGCGCCTATCCGAATTAAAACTCACCGCCAAGGCACCAAGAAAAGCAGGAGACACAGAATCAGCCACCGCTTACCAGTGTCTTCACAGAATCCTGGAACTGAACTTCCACCTTGTTCCCATTTCGCTTCTTGACTATCCCAAGACCGAACCACCGGTGAACTATCCATTCTCCTACTTCGAGGTGGAGAGATGGGGTGTAAACCCTGGCTCCATGAGCGCGTGGTTCAGGATGGACCTCGCTTCCATTCAAAGGGTTCTCGACGGCCTGTCCCGATGAAGCCTCCCACACCTGGGCTTGTCCAGGCTCTATCAGTGGTTCAGTTGTCAGAACAGGCTCTGGTTCCGTCGCATTTTCGACTTCCTCAGGCCGGAGGTCGGCAGTTGTCTGGTCTCCTTGGCCAAGGTCCGGCTTCGCGAAGGCTTTTATTCGACGTTGCTCGGAGTGAATCGTCTTGATAGGCGAACCGACCGAAGTCGGAGCGACACCATGGGCCGCTAGAGTTTCGAGCAAGTCCGAAATTAGCTGCTCTCGATGAAGCACGAATGCTGAAGCAAAGCACCTCCAAAATCGCCAACCTGCGCGTTCGAGGATTCTCTGACGCCGCATGTCGTGATCCCACTGGTCAGGGCCGTGGTAGCGATCTCCATCGCACTCGATAGCCAGCTTTTTGTCATTTTCCCCCTCGACCACCATATCGATTCGATAGGATCCCACCGGAACTTGTGGAATCACCCGGTAGCCGCGCTGGATCAGTAGATCAAAGACTTCGCGTTCAAATGGGGACTCACAAAGATCACGCAAGTCGGCCACCTCTTCGGGGTCTTGCCCGAATGGCGCCTGGAAGTGCTGGATGAGCCGGGACCGGAGTGTGTCGGCATGACTGAGGTCATCAAGCGTGACGCTACGGACCAAATACATCCGATCTCTCGCCCGCGAGGCAGCGACATTGAATCGCTGGGCGAACATTTCCTGGGTTTGAGCTGTCACCTTGGAGGCGTCAACAACCATAGAGAGAAACATGATGTCGCGTTCCTTCCCCTGGAAGGTCCGTGCGTCTCCGCATGTGATGCCGAAGCGAGTAATGGTTTCCTCACCGATCGTTTCCTCAAGCAGCTTCATCACGCGCAATGCCTGCTTATCACCAATCAGAGAGACAACGCCGACTGTGCGACCTTTAAATTCTGCCGCTTGAACGATTCTTCCAATCTCATCAACGATGAACTTCGCCTCAGCCTCGTTAACATCCCCGTTCCGGTACCCATCTTCTATGTAAACATCAACAAGAGGAGGGTCGAGCCTCTCGGAGGATTTCGGTACCCGCAGTGGACGCAACTCATGGTTGTAGAATTCGCGCTTGGAATACTCGATGATTGGCGCCGTACAACGGAAGTGCTCCCGCAACATCACCGAACTCTTCGCGAACACAACTTTGAATAGGTCATAGATGGACCGCTCCGGCGTCATCTGCGAGCGAAAAATCTCGACTTGGTTGCCGAGGAAGCGCCCCATCAGATTCCGGATTTTTTCTTCTTCGAGGCCGACCCCTTCTGGCGACACCTGTTTGTCATCACCAACGATTAGGATCTTCTTGGCCCGCAGGATTGCGGGCAGGGCCGAAAGATCAGATTGTGAAGCCTCATCAATAATGACTAGATCAAAACAGCCAAAAGAGGGTGGTAGGGATTCACACACCCTGTAGTGGGGCATGATCCAGCAGGGAATCGCCGGGTTCGCCCGTTCTGCTGCTTTGCGGGCGTCTTGTCGGTATCTGATGGCCCGGATCCCTGTCCCCTTCCCGATCTTGCTGATTGCCGCTCGGTAGGCCTCAAGCGCGGCACGCACTGCATCTGTGGCATTTAATGACAACTGAAGCCATGTCCGTTTATTAACCGCGTTGCGATACTGCTTCGCAAGGTCGTGCTCAAGTTCGGTGCGTTCAGCCGAGAGGCGCTTGAGTTCTTGGCGCGCATCTATGCTGTCGAGGTATGTCATGAGCCGCCGGAGCCGCCAGACTTCTCGCCAGTTATCTGGAAGCAAGGGGTCAGAAGCTCCCGGGTGCGGGACTTCCCGAAGTTGCTTGGCCCACTGCTGCGCGCCTGATGCCTCAATGAGTTCCGACGCCTGTGCGACTACTGTAAGGTGGGGAGCTAACCCAAGAACCCTTCGCAGTTCTTCCATCATCGCTGACCACTCTGCCTGGATGGTCGCGTCATCAAAATTATTGTTTCCAAGCCTAGTATCAAGGAAGACCCGAAGGCGATCAGAAATATCGCCTGAGGTTCCTGATAGCCCTTTGAGAAAGGCCTCCTTGATGGCCCAGGCCTGTCCCAGCCGATGACGCACAAGGTGATGCGTCAGCATGGTTTCGGCCTCATCCAGCACCCCAGTGTCGTGCGGAAGTTGCTCAATGTGGCGCCAAGTCGGGATCAAACGCTTGAAGTCATTCGTGACGATTGATTCCTCTGCAGTCAACTTCTGAATTTTGGCAAACAGCCCCAAGGCCGCCCCAGCCTCACCAAGGTGCTCAGGGGAAACTACTAACTTCGGCAACGGCAGCTCTCCAGCCAGCGCATTCCATCGCGCTAGAAGCCCCCGGCTTGTCTTTTGGCTGGCCAGATACTCGCCGATGTACTTCCAATCGGACGGGGACGCAGGTTTCTCATGCACGATCATGATGGTTCCGAGCAGCTTCTTCTGCTCGCTCTTGCCAACCAGCCCAGCCAATCCGAATGGCCGGGACCCTATGCCAAGATTGCCTACGGCTTGGATCAGCTCCGCATTCTGGTCGAGCGCGGGCGGAACCCAAATAGGTCTAGCCAGAAATTGTTTGCGTTGTGCCAGGGCTTTCTCGATTTCGACCTTTAAAGCCTGAAGCAAGCCCAATGCTTCGCTTGAGGCAGCATTGGTCAAACAATCACGCATCTTGGTGATCCATGGCTGATTGGTGTTTTTCAGGTCTTGGTGTAGCAGCCGTAGATTGTTTACTCGCGCTGCAAGCCCGATGGCGGCTTGCAGCGTCTCCTCAGATCCATCGATAAGGGCAGGCACTTCTCCAGCGGATTCCTGTGCCTTTAGTTTCGAGAACTGCGACAGGTCTTGATGAACCTGCAATAGCTTTTGGCTGTCGGGGAAGTCGGACAGCATGGGAACCCGCATGCCCAAATATGAAAGGCTTTTGCCCAATGATCGCCGCGCCTCACGCAGAGCCACGATGTCGGCGTTAGAAAATTGAGCTTGGTGCGCCGAATGAATGGAAATTTCGTCGGTCAGCCACTCGATTTCTGACCGATTACTTGCCACTTCCCTAGCCGCGTCCGCAGGATCAATCTTGTCGCCATCAATCGCAATGGGTTCTAAATTTTTGACCGCCCACTGCGCGATATTTCGGTCTGTTTTCGCAATCAGGACATGCAGTTCGTTAATCCGTGCATCGATCCGCGATATTTCTTGCCGATACGCGGAGCGGTCTATCCGCTGCACTTCGGCCGATATCCTATTGATGGCGAACTCAAACTGCTTCATGCCCTCGGCTTCGCTGGTAAGAAGACTGATGGCAAGCGGGCGGATATCTTCTGGGATCTTGTCCCTCAAAACAGTTAGAGCGGGATCCTTCATCGAGGTGACAAGCACTCGCTTGCCTTGCGCTAGGTAATGGCAAATGACATTGGCGATTGTATGGGTTTTCCCAGTTCCCGGCGGGCCTTGGACAACGACCCCCTCATGTGATTCCAGGTACTGGACGATCCGCACCTGTTCATCATTGAACGGCATCGGGAAGTAAAGCTCATTCGTAGGTCTATCGAGAGATCCTGAATGATCTCCACTTTCGACAAGGGACAAGCCGCGAAAGGCCGGTAAGGCAACTTCATCCGAGGTGTCAGATGGATCAGTGACAAGAGCTGCCACGGATAGTGGAAGCTCACCCTCTTCAACGGCGCGCTCGAATCGCACCAAGTCCTGGACAAAGAGGCTGGCAGTCCGAGGGCGGGCAAAAATAGCCCAAGTATCTGTCACGATCAGATGGTTAGTGGCTTTAGGCAGGGCGCGATCACCAGCTGTAGTTTGATCAGGCCAGTAGACTCCTTGAGGATCTAGATGGTTGGCCGCAGAACGCAGCAGCCCCTCATAGGTACTTGGTTCAAATGGATTGATGCTGTTCCCACATTCCGCGAAGAATGCCTTTGCCGCGTCGGCCAACTTGGCGACGCCGGGGTTATCCTGGGCCGCATAGATGTCAATTTCAAGATGCGGTTCCAACAAGCGTGGCCTGATCTCGATAGACATATCCTTTTCGTTGAGCGAAATTTCCGCTGGCTGGCTTAACACCGGATAAGTGATCGCCCCTGAATCCAACCTCCAAGTCGAAACTCCGAAGCCCCAAACGAGCTCAAGCTGGGAATCGACCAGGTTCCCCTGCATCTGCAAAGACAATCTAAACAACTCTCCATAGAGCTCGATGCTTTTTCGGCGTTCCGCCTCCTCACCCGACCATCGCTTCCAGACCACTTCCATATAGGACTGGAAGTGCCGTTGTAAAACTTCCTTCTCGGGATATTCGTCCAGCGCCACAAACGAGGGCTGCGATTGATCTTGCGCGGAAAGCTCACCCGGCAATGCACCAACCTCGACAAGGCGGCTGCGCTCAACGGAGGTGTGCAATTTGGGCTCGACCAAAGGCGAGTTCGAGAGATCAATCCAAAGCGAAAGGAGCCTACTCTCCGGCACGGGTGGAGCGGACTCGTGCAAACGATCCAAGCGCAGCCACACTTCGTCCGGCTCATCTACCAACTCGTTGAAATGTATCCCTGGCAGAGCCCGGACCTTCTCCTCAAACCGGTAGAACTGTTTGTGCTGAGCGACACTCCGAGCAGGCGTAGCTCGGAGCAACGCGGACTGTTTGGCAAACTCGATCAGATCCAGTAGTCGCTGGACAGCTGCAGGCATGGCTTGCTCTCTACGCTTTGAAGAATAATAGCAGTGGAAAGCAAATTGCCCGCCATGGCTGCCTTGAAATTACGAATCCTCAGGTCAAGCTGTTTCCCTTTTCCGATAAGGTGATAGTTCCGCCTGGAGCGCCCATGAAGCCTGAGCTGCTGACCAAGGAAGCCCTGTCCGCCTTCGCGGCCGGCCACCGCGCCGCCTTCGAGGCGGAGCTGAAGCGGCTCGTGGAGATCCCCTCCGTCAGCGCGGATCCGGCCCGGGCGGGGGATGTGCGCCGCTGCGCCGAGGCCGCCAAGGACCTCTTCGAGCGCCACGGCGGCAAGGCTGAGATCCTGGAGACGGACGGCAACCCCTTCATCCACGGCTGGTTCGGCGAGGACGCGGCGCTGCCCACGATCACGGTCTACAACCACATGGACGTGCAGCCCGCCAATGAGCCCGAGTGGACGGCGGAGCCCTTTGTCTTCACCAATGACGACGGCGTCTACCGCGGCCGCGGCAGCACGGACGACAAGGGCCCGGCCGTGACGGCCTTCTTCGGCGCCCTGGCCGCCCGCGAGGCCGGCGTGCCCCTGAACCTCCACTTCCTGTGGGAGCTGGAGGAGGAGATCGGCTCCCCCAACTTCGAAAGCGGCCTCAAGGCCCACAAGGGCCGCCTCAAGACCGACGCCATCGTGGTGAGCGACACCGTCTGGATCACCCGCGGCAAGCCCAGCACCCCCGCGGGCCTGCGCGGCCTCAAGGGCTTCCGCCTCACGCTGGAGACCGCGGACCACGACCTGCACAGCGGCGTCGTCGGCGGCGCGGCCCGCAACCCGCTCTCCGAGCTCATCACGCTCGTCGCGGCGATGTTCGATGGCGACACCGGCGAGGTGAAGATCCCCGACTTCTACAAGGAAGTGGTCCCGCCAAGCGAGGCCGAACTGGCGAGCTGGAAGGCCAGCGGCTTCACCGTCGCGCAGTTCAAGCAGGACCACATGATCAAGGGCCTGCGCACGGAGGACGCCATTGAGCTGCTCACCCGCGTGTGGGGCAAGCCGACGATGGAAGTCCACGGCGTCGTCGGCGGCTACACCGGCCCCGGCATCAAGAGCGCCGTGCCCGCCCGGGCGGAAGTGAAGATCAGCTGCCGCCTCGTGCCCGACATGGATGAAGCGACCGTCATGGCGCGTGTTCGCGCCTTCGTGCGGCAGCACAACCCGGATGTGGAAGTGCATGAAGAGCACGGCCTCGCGCCCTTCAAGGGCCATGTCACCGGCCCCTACGCCGAGGCGATCCGCGATGCCTACCAGTTCGCCTTCGGCGCGCCCTGTTCCTTCACCCGCGAAGGCGGCTCCATCGGCGCCGTGAAGACCATGGAAGATGTGCTGGGCTGCGAGGTCTACTTCCTCGGCCTCTCCTTGCCCGAGCACGGCTACCACGCCCCCAACGAAAACTACGACTGGGAGCAGGCCTCGGGCGGCATGGTCGCCTTCGCGCGGTATTTCCAGACGGTGAGTGGGTTCAAAAAGTAGCGGATCTCAACTCAAAGAAAAGGGGCCTCGCGGCCCCTTTTCTTCTTTGGTACCAAAACCTTCTTAGAAGGTGTAGCTCAGGCCCAGCGTGAAGCCGGAGAGACCGAAGCCGGAAGTGGTCGGCAGGCCCAGGTCGGTGAAGGCGTTTTTGATCTTCCCGTTGTCGCTTCCGAAATTGCGGACCTCGTAGCCAAGGTAGCCGTTGAAGGTGCTCACAAAGTTCATATTGACGCGCAGGTAAGCATCGGTCTGAAGGAGTGACTGGCGGTTATCGTCGCTGTTCATCACGGTATTGGAACCAGGGCCACCCAGATTATTGATGGTGTAGTCGTCCGTCTTATTCGTGTTGCTGAGCATGGCGGCGGAGAAGCCAGTGGTCATCCACAGCCGGTCGGTGAAGTTCATGCGCCCGTGGAGACCCGCCGTAAGACCGAAACCAGTGCCTTCACCCTTCATGTGGATGTTGGCCTGGTTCGGCGCACCCGTGGCATCCAGCTGTTGATAGGTGCGCTCGTCGCTCACCTTGCTGGAGCGGAGGCCGGCGCTGAAGGCGAAAGAACCTGCATCACCCTTCACCAGCGTGTGCTTCCAATTCAGATCAATGATCGTGGCCTTCTGCTCCCGAGACCCGGTAAGACCAGCATCCACGAGACTGAAGGGGAAAACTGCCAAATAGACGCCGTTGGTGGCATCCATCAGGGTCTTGGTGGTCTTCTTTTTCGTGCTGAAGTAGGTGAGGCTCCACTCGTCATCACCCTTCACCCAGGCCAGGTCCAGACTCAAGGGGGATTGAGTGGGTTGGTCAAAGTTGTGGCCGCTGACAGTTCCGATGATGCCACCTACTTCGGTGTAGCCGAATGGCGCAGCATCGCCCGTGGTCTTCATGGAGCCGACCTGAAGGCCCACGCGGAAGCCGTCCTGGGCGAAGGCGGGGAGGGCGAGGCCAGCCACGAGGGCGGCGATGATGGCATTGCGCTTGTTCATGTAGGTCTCCTGGGAAGCCCCATCGGGGGCAAGAAGGGCAGAACGAGTCTAGCCATGTGGGCTGACTCAAAACAATAAAATTACGATATGGGCCGTCAGGGCAGGCTTGTATATCACATCTGCGATTCCAGCGCTTATCCCTCCACAGTCCTGAGTTAGCCTCAAAGGATGCCCGCGCTCGAGCTTTCATCCCTCACCAAGGTCTACGGCGACAAGGTCGCCGTGAAGGATCTGACGCTCCGGCTGGAGCCGGGGGACTTCCTCGGATTGCTGGGCCGCAACGGGGCGGGCAAATCCACGACGCTGAAGATGGTGACGGGGCTCGTGCCGCCTTCCGCCGGGCGCGTGCAGGTGCTGGGCCTCGAACCCGACAGCGTGGAGGCCAAGCGCCAGGTGGGCGCGATGCCCGAGGACATGGCGCTCCTGGACATGCTCACCGGCCCCCAATACCTGCGCTTCGTCGGGCGCATGCACGGGCTGCCCGACGCCGAGATTGATCGCCGCGCGGCGGAACTCTTCGAGAAGCTGGATCTGAAGCCGGGGCCGCGCACGCTCATCGCGGACTATTCCTTCGGCATGAAGAAGAAGGTGAGCCTTTCGGCGGCGCTGCTCCACGGGCCGCGCATCGTGTTCCTGGATGAGCCCTTCGAGGGCATTGATCCGGTGACCAGCCGCACCATCAAGGACATCCTCCTCGGCCTGCAGAAGCGTGGCGTCACGCTGGTGCTCACGAGCCACATCCTGGAAGTCGTCGAGAAGCTCTGCCCGCTCATCGCCATCCTGGACGACGGCCAGCTCAAAGGCTTCGGCCCCCTGGACGATCTGAAGAAGGGCGGCGAAAGCCTCGAACAGCTCTTCGTGGATCTCGTCGGCGGCCAGCGACAGGGGGAGTTGTCGTGGCTCTAAGGGAACCACCGATGGACAGCGATGAACACCGATATCCGCACGATCCGCTCAGCGAGGCGGTGATCGGGGCGGCCTACAAAGTGGCGAATTCCTTGGGTCCGGGGTTTCTTGAAAAGGTCTATGAGAACGCATTGGCCCACGAAATCCGGAAGGCCAGCCTTGAAGTTGAGCAGCAGGCTCGAATGACAGTCCTCTATGACGGGGTTGAAGTCGGCGACTACATCGCGGATCTCATCATCCAGAAGTCGCTCGTGATCGAGCTCAAAGCCTGCAAGGCGCTCGAGGACATTCATGTGGCGCAGTGCCTGAACTACTTGAAGGCCTCGGGCCTCCACACCTGCCTGCTGATGAATTTCGGCACCCCAAAAATCCAGGTTCGCAGGCTCGCACGATGATCCCCCATCGGTGTCAATCGCCGTCCATCGGTGGTTTCCTCTCCGGGAGTCTGAGTTGATTACCCCGCTTCGCGCGCTGCTCATCGCTCATTTCCAGACGGGCTGGAACCGGGCGATC
>CAZKIM010000075.1:0-9883 GCA_964552855.1 uncultured Solibacteraceae bacterium
TGAGCAAGTCGTTCGGGACGATGCCCGTGGCGTCCTTGCCGACCGAAGCATCCGCGCTGTCCTGGCGATCGAAGACGACCATGAGCTGGTTCTTGGTCGGCTTCAGGTTGGTGCTGTCGTAGGACCGATCCAGCGGGTTGTTCCTGTCGCCGGTGTTGAGGGCGATGCCGACGGTGAAGGGGCTCACCTTGGGCACGGAAGTCCGCAGGATGGGCGAATTACCCAAGAGGAACGGCGCCGGGAGCGTGCTGAAGTCGCCGTCGTTGCTGATGGTGGTGGCCACCGGCGCGGACTGGATCGCCTGCTGGCTGTAAACCAGCCGGATCGCCGGGGGATCGCCCACGGCCGCGCCGCCGCCCCTAGTCCAGTGATCCAGGACATTGGTGTCTACGCGGAAGCTGTTGAAACCGGTGTTCACGGTATCCGGAGCCATGGAGCCGACGGCCCAGAGGTTGCCTCCGTAATCGTTGAAGTAGGCGCGGGAGACAAAGCCGGAATTCAGGTCAATAGAGAAGGGTACGACGCCGGAAGCGACAGGTCCGATGAGCCAGGGCTGGGCGGGACGCCAGAAAGAGGTGGTCGTGAGATCCCAGGCCATGAGGAACTGGCCGGTGTTGATGTCCATGGCCAGGGCCGAGCGGCCAAGCGGGGTCGGCTTGCCAGAGGTGAGGAACTGCCCATCCACATCGGGCGTACTGTAGCCGCCACCGAGGAACACGGCGTCGCGAATGGTCTGCGAGGCCGCGCCGCCGTCATAGAACACACGGCCCACAAAGGGCTGGGCGGAGGAGAAGCCCATGCTGCCCACCACCTTCTGGACGGTGAGGAGCGGAGCGCTGGCGGTGGCGGAGGTGGCGGAAATGTTCGCCGACTCGTCGGGGACGAGCGCCCAGCCCCCCGCGCTCTGAGCGGGACCCAGCTTCGGCACGAAGGGGTTGCTCACATCCAGCGCGTAGTAGCTGCGACCGCCCTTGCGGAGGCCGAAGAGCAGGAGCGCCCGCTCACCCGCGTCCACCTTGCCGTTGCCGGAAATGGCGCCGGGGGCGGGGGCATCGAGCACATAGGTGAAAGGCGTGCCATCCACCATGAAGCGGTGGGAGTTGGTGGAATCCTGCAAATAGCTGAGATTCGCCAGGAAGTCCGTGGGGATGAAGGCCCACAGCTCATCCGCCACCGCATGGGTGATGTTGACGGTGAGCGTGCCCCCGGTCTTGGAATTGGGGTCCGGAATGGTGACAGGCACCGGCCAAGACACCTCACCGAAGGCGTGCATGTAGCCCTGGTTGTCACCCACATAGACCACGCGGAATCGCGAACCAGGATTGGACGCCGCGCTCCCGAGAGCTCCGGGCAACGAATAGCCCCAGGTTGAGAGGGAGGCCATGTTGTATTCAATGCTGGCCGGCGCGCTATCAATGATGTCGCCCATGATGCTCGAGCGGTTGGGATAGGGGGCGGGCTGGGTGGTGTTCGCGCCCTGAATGAAATCAATGAGCTGATTTCGTTGGGCATCCGTCAGAGCAGCGGAACCCACATAGGGCTTAATCACCGCATAGGCAGAGGAGTTCTCAGTGGAATCCTGGAACCTCACCAAGCCCGGGTTCGGCGAGGCGGAAGTCCCTGGTATGCGGGTCCAGATGGTGCGCGCACTCCACTTCTTCTGGTCGGAGCCACCACTGATGAAGATCTTAGAGGCCGCCCACTGGGCCGTGGTCACATCCGGGTTCGCGACCGGATTGCCGTTCCCATCCACAATCTGGGTGGTGTCGCCCGCCGTATAGGTCGGGAACATCATCAAATCGCCGCTCCACACCGGTCCGCCCTTGTCTGGCGGAACGAAGGTGCCCAGGTAGATCTGGTTGCCCAGGTTCAAGCCCACGGGAGGCGTCGTCGGCGCGGCCGCGGTGTTGATGCTGGAGATGGAATTGATGGCCCGAAAGGCGGCGCCGAGGCCGTCCACCAAAGTCTGAGGATCGCGGGCGTCAAAGAAGTATGCGGAATTCGTCGTCTTGCCCGAATTCGGGTCAGACGGGTTGGAGAAAGTGAAGGGCGTGGAGACATTCAGATCCCAGGTGGTCTGGGCGGGGTCGCCGAAAACCGCCGCTTGGAAGAGGCGGCCCTTGCCCGACGCGGGGTCGTTGAGGTCGCCGCCAAGGCTGAGGCCCACGGTCATGATCTGAATGGGATGGGGAGTGGAGAACTTGCCTGTTCCGTTGACCTTGTCCAATCCCGTTCCGCGCCCCTGGATCCAGAACGGCGCGATGGCGCCAGGCGTGGTGCCGGACGAACCCGAGTAGGTCCCGGAAGGATAAGTGACCGAGGCAGGGTCGCGGACAACCTTGGTCAGGTTCGGATCGCCGCCGTGGGCCGCGACGGCCGCGAGGGTCTGGATGTTCCAGTAGCTCCCGTTGGGATTCAACTGAGAAGTACCCGCGCCGATCACGCCGTTGCCATCCGTCGCGTTCCCCGTGTGGCCATCCGCGCTCAGATAAGGCGATGCATCATAGGGCGTTCCGCCATTGGTTCCATTGGTGTCACCGTTGGGCTGACCATCCGTGAAGATGACGAGGAAGTGCTTCATGCAGTCGAGCGGCTTGTTCGGGCCGGTCTCAACATCGTTGAAGATGCTGTTCGGGTCGTTGAACTGCGCCAAGGCGTTGCCCGTGGCGTAGGTCAGAGGCGTACCGTTGTTGGGAAACAGAGCCGCCAGCCGCTGGAGGCCGGTGGTGGGGTTGCTGTTCAAGAGCGTCCAGCCGCGGTCGTTGCCATTGACTCGGTTCGAATTGACATTGGAGCCGTTGATCGTGTTGCGGCTGTCCGTGTAGACCGTGTTCCCCTTGCCGTTTTCGCCACCTTGATTCAGGAAGCGGTATGCCCAGAAGACTTTGTCCTGATAGTTGACCCAAGTCATCATCGCCGCCTGCTTGACGGCCTGGCAGCGAGTAAGGGCCGGGACATTGTTGGCGAAGGCCACACGCGGGCTGGGACCATTCGCAGTGCCATTGGGAAGTGTCGCTACGGTGGGGTAGTTCGCCACCGCATCCGGCACGAAGTAATTCCCGGCGGCGTCTTTACCCATGAAGAGCCAGCCCACATAGTTGCCGTGGTAGCCGACGATCTGAACATTGGCTGAGTTATAACTGCCCGTGACCGCGTTGCTGCCCGTGTTGGTGTAATTGGTGTCAATGGTGAAGGCGAGACCGGTATGGGTGGTACCTGCCTTCACAGGAAGATCCTGAGCGACTTTCGGAGACAGGGGATAGCCCGTGCTGTTCACATCAAGAACCGTCCACGCGATGGGAATGTCAATGGTGCGGACCTTGCTGTTGTCGGGATCGGTCGCTTTAAAGCGGGCATGAGAGGCCGCGCGGATCCAGTTGCGGATGTCAGAAGCCCTGGGATTTGCGGTGTCACCAGGGAGACCGGAAGACACCGTCGTGTTCACATTCGCCTGCGTGACGGCGGTTCCGTCCGGGCGGATAAGCCCGAGGAAGGTAAGGGTGAGATTGCCTTTCTGGGGATTCCCGGGATTGGCGGGGTCATACACGGAAGCCGTCAGGCTGGCCTTGGGCGTGTAATTTCCACTGCTCGGTCCGGTAAGCGTAAATGTCATTCGCCGGTTGTAGGTGGGGTCGTTGTCCTGGCTGTCCTGGTTGTTGAACAGCGGACTGTACATGAGCGCCTGGGTGGAACCGGAAAAGTCGAAGAGCGTGACGACTTCCGGCTTCAGGGTCGAGGCGTTCGTCTGCTGGTACAGGTCCAGGAAGTCGGTCTTGGTGACCTGGAGGCGCGGGTCGAGCTGGGCCATGGCCGGGAGGGCCAGACCCAGGCCGAGCGCGAGCGAGAGAAGGCGGCGGGACATGAACATGGGAACCCCCTGGACCTGGGACGGTCAGTTGGTGGAGTGGGACACGGGCGTGGTGATCCACGCGTCTCGGGAATGCTGGAAGGTGGACGAACCGGCGTAGGTGACCGAGGCGTTGGAGCGCACCGACCAGATGAGGGGCGACACCAGCATCGTGTTCACATTCTGGCTGATGCCCGTGGACGGCAGGCGCCCCATCTGGGTGAGGTCAATGTTGAACTGGGCGGTCTTGTTGGAAGATGGCGTGGTGATCATCTCGCCGGTGGCCGCGATGTTGGCGGACTTGCCCAGCTGGTCGGGATTGCTGGTGAGGTAGTTCATCTTCGCTGCGAGGGCCTTGCTCCCATTGCTGGCGCTGCCCAGCGCCTGATTGGGGGAGTACATCCAGAACACGGCCCAATTGATGCCGGTGTCGGCTTCGTTGAAGAGTTCCGCGCCTTGGCGACTGGAGCTGGTGATCCGCAGTTCGCGGAGCGCGTCGCGGGACATCCCGAAGGCGGCCACCATCAACAGCACGAGCAGCATGAGCACCACGATGATCGTGATGGCGCCCTCTTCGCCTTTGCGGGCCTGGGACTTTCGTTGGGTCATCATCATGCCTCCTCCAGCCGCCATCACAGGCTCAAGCCGAAATGACGGGGCACCAGCACCAGGGTTTCCTGGTGGGTGTTGTAGGTGAGGGTGGGAGTCGAGGTGGTCTGGTTGAACTCGGTGCGGGCGGTGGCGGTACGGGTCGTGAGGTCCACACGCACGGCGACCGGAATGTTGCGGAACCAGACCAGATCCCGCGCGGCGGTGGTCGCATTCTGGACGGGGACGCTGTTGAAACCCGTCACGCCGTAGGTCGTGAGCTGGTCGTTGAGCGTGCCTGCCGCCGCAGAGCCTCCGGCGCCGAGGATGCCGGCGTTGAAATCCGTGCCGGTGTAGCCGTAGCCCGCCCAGATCTTGTCTGGCGTCTTGCTCATGTCGCCGGGGTTCATGCTCATGTAGAACTTCAGACCCACCACATTCTCGGCGACGATGGTCGCGGAATAGTTGGCCGTGGCCGGCGCTCCGCCCGAGAGGTAGGACACGAACCCAGCCGGGTTGTAGTTCTCCTGTTCGCGCACCAGGCAGGGAATCGCCTTGGCGGGGTTGTTCGGGTCCAGAAGCTGAGGCTGGATGCTGTAGCGAACCTGCTGGCCCACCTGGACGAACAACACCTTCGCCCCATCCAGATGGCCGTAAGGATCCAGCAGCGTGTTGCCGGTGCTGCCGCCGCCCGCCGCCTGCAGTGTAGTGGAGGGCGTGATCACCACCTGACTTCCCAGACCCGCGGCGACATTCGCGATGCCGCGGCCGGAGAGGTTGTCCTTGAACACGAGGGCCATGCCCTTCTGCACCTGGGAGGCCTGTGGCAAGCTGCCGCAGTCCACCGTGAAGGTCGTGGAGCCGGGCACCGTGGCGACCGTGCCGGACTGGACGGCCGTGGCGATGAGGCTGTTGGTCCCCGCGATGCTCCCCTTCAAGGTGCCTTCAAAGGAAAGCGCTTCGTCCGAATACATCAGAAGCTGGTCCGAGGTGACGATCAGATCGCTGCCATCCGCGTTGCCCTTCGCGATGGTCACTGGAACATTCGGAGCGATGGCGAAGAGCGGATTGGCTCCGCTGATGGGAATGCTCTGGGGCGCCCCCGCCGCGATGTCCGTCGGCAGGAGGAACATGCCGGCGGTGTTGAGGTCGTCGTAGAGGATGTCCAGCGAGAGCCGGTTGCGACGGGCGCTCGACATCTTTTCGCCCGCCGTGTAGAAGGTGCCGAGGCTGGCCTGGAAGACCTTGGCCATGCCCGCCATCAGGAGCGCGGTGAACACCATGGCCACCAGCAGCTCCACGAGGCTGAAGCCGGCGTTCCGAGAGGGAAAGATGCGACGGTTAACCATGGTTGAGCGTCCGGGTGAGGGTGACGGTGCGGGTCACCAGCGGGCCGCCCTGGGTGGAGGCCTCCTGGAAGGTGACGATGGTGGTGACCACCGCGAGGGTGCCGGTCGCGCCTGTGTAGGTGCCCGCGTTCGCGGAGGTGGTGGTGGCGGTGAAGTAGGCGGTCTTGTCCACCGCGTTGGTCGCGTTGGCGTCGGGATGTACCCCTTTGAAGGTGAACTGCTCCACCACGGGCGCGGCGCCAAAGTAGTTGTTGCCGTAAGTGACGGTGCCGCCGTAGGTCTGGGTCTGGAGCGATTGGCGGGACTGGGTCTCAACGGCGTCGAGCACATGATTCGCCACCAGCACGGCGGTGTTGTAGCCGCGCGACCGCGTGTTGGACTTGAGCGCGACGGTCTCCAGGGCCGCGAGGCCGAGCAGGCCGACAGCCATGATGAAGGCCGCCACGAGCAACTCGACCAGGGAGAAGCCGGATTCACTCCGGCGCTTGGAAGGACGCGGAAGATTCATCACAGGCGCCTCCAGGTGGTCGCGTTGGTGCCCTTGTAGAACTTCATGATGCTGGTGCCGCCGTTGGTGACGAGCACGATGCCCATGGGCGCGCCGGGGAATGTATCCCCACCCTTCAGGCCCACCACGGCCACGAAGAAGCCATTGCTGAAACGCTGGGTGTAGCCGTTCACATTGATGGTCCCGTTCACGGCGCCGGTGAAGAGGTTGTTCCCCAGGGCGCTGAGGTACGGTTCTGTCTTCCAGGGCGTGAGGGTCTTCAAGGCCGGGGCCGCGCCCAGGGCCGAGGTGATCCATGCGGCGTTGCTGGCATCCACGACGCCGGCTTCCATGTGGTCCCGGCGCTGGGCGCCGGAGCCGGTGAAGGTGGATTTGAAGGTCCCATCGCCCGTGCCGTCCGTCTTCACATAATCAAGGAAGAGCGGCGTGGCGCCGGTCCAGGTGCCATTGGTGGTGAGGGTCACATTGCCCAGCGTGGTCTTGGCGTTCTCCTGGGCGGCGTAGAGGGTGCCTTCCACCTCGCTCATGACGGAGCGAACGGCTTCTTCCTGCCGCCCTTGGGTGAAATAGAACGCGCCCGCCGTGGCCAGGATGCCGACGATGGCCAGCACGACCAGCAGCTCGATGAGCGAAAAGCCCGTACTCCGGGATCTCATGCGCATGAGGACCTCGACGAAAAGGGTGAAAGGGACGGGAAGGTGCAACCAGAAATTTTATCGGCCTGAGGCTGCTTCATTTATACGCCCGGGCAGGGTCTTGTCACAGGATTCTCAGCACGAATGGCTAAATTTTAGTCACACTGTGAACGATTGGGGGTCCCGATCCAGGCTCACGCCTCCTCCGAACGGCGCGGGCGCCACCCGCAGGGCCTCGCCGATGGCCTCGCGGGTCGGGGATTTCACCAGGAGCTGAAAGCGCCAGCGGTCCTTGAGCCGGGCCACCGGGGCCTCCAGGGGTCCGAGGACCCTCAGCCCCGAGACCCGGGCCAGTCGGGTCTTGATGGCGGCGAGCGCCCCCTTCGCGGCGGCAGGTTCCTCCGCTTCGGCGCGATACAGGGCCAGCGAAGCGAAAGGCGGATAGGCGAGGGCCTCGCGATAGGGCAGTTCGGCCGCGGCGAAGCCTTCGAAATCCTGAGCCACCGCGTGCTGAATGGCCGGGTGGTCCGGCGCGTAGGTCTGGAGAATGACGCGACCGGGGCGTTCGCCGCGCCCCGCGCGGCCGGCGACTTGGGTGAGCAGTTGGAAGGTGCGCTCGGCGGCGCGGAAGTCGGGGATCTTGAGGCCCTGATCCGCGCCGAGGATGCCGACGAGCGTGAGCTTGGGGAAGGTGTGGCCTTTGGCGAGCATCTGGGTGCCGACGAGCAGATCCACCTCGCCATGCTCCGCCGCCAGCAGGGCCGCCTCCAGCGCGCCGCGCCGTGAAGTCGTGTCCCGGTCCAGGCGGAGGATGCGCGCGGCCGGGAAAAGGCGCGTGAGTTCCTCTTCCACGCGCTCGGTGCCTTCGCCCACGCCGCGCAGGTGGACCTCGCCGCAGAAGGGGCAGGCTTCGGGCGGGGCCGCTTCGTGGCCGCAGAGATGGCATTTGAGCCGGTGCGCCGCGCGATGGAAGGTGAGGCTCACCGAACAGTGCGGGCAGTCGAGGCTCTGGCCGCAGGCCCGGCACATCCAGAAGGATTCGTAGCCGCGCCGGTTCAGCAGCAGCATGGCCTGCTCGCCTTTGGCGAGCGCCGCCTGAATGCCCGCCATCAACTGCGGCGAGAAGAGCACCTTCTTCCGCGCGGCTTTGTAGGCTTCGCGCAGGTCCACGACCTCCACGGTCGGCATGGTCACGCCCGTGGGGCGCTCCGTGAGGCGATGCAGGGCGTAGCGTCCCGTTTGCGCCGCGTGCCAGCTTTCCAGCGAAGGCGTCGCCGAACCGAGGATGACCGGGCAACCTTCGATCTGCGCCCGCTTGATGGCGAGATCCCGAGCCTGGATGCGGGGATGTTCTTCGGACTTGTAGGAGCCTTCGTGCTCCTCATCCACGATCACAAGACCGATGTTCCGGAGCGGCGCCAGCACCGCGTTGCGGACGCCGACGAACAGGTCAGCCCCGTCCTGGAGCAGCCGCACCACATCCGCCTGCTTCTCCGTCGCGTTGAGCCCGGCGTGGCCCACGGCGACGCGACCGGGAAAGCGCGCTTCGAGTCGCGCCAGCAGGCGCGGCGTGAGGCCGATCTCCGGCACGAGCCACAGGACGCGTTGGCCTCCCGCGAGCACGCGGCCCGCGAGGTCCAAGTAGACCTCCGTCTTGCCCGATCCCGTCACGCCGTAGAGCAGATGCGGGTGAAAGGAGCCCAGCGCGATGGCGCCCGCCACCGCGCGCTGCTCGGGGTTGAGCGTCACCGTGCGATCCACCCCCGCCTCCCGCCGCTGGGAGAGCGGATCCAGGCGCTTGAGGCGCTCGATGAGACCGTGGCGCTCCAGCGTGCTCAGCACCGCGCCACTCACCCGCGCCGCGCGCAGCAGCTCAGCCTCCAGCAGCGCGCCGCCCGCCTCCTCCAGCGCCAGCAGCACCCGGGCCTGCTGTTCGCTGACGCGGGTGGGGTGCGGCAGCGTCGTGCGGCGCACTTCGGTGAGCCCCGCGCCGCGCAGATCCTCCCGGTGCAGCAGCGTGGGCAGCGCAAGCGCGCCTGCGTGCCAGGCCTCGCCCAACGCGGATAATTCGGCCCAGGCTCCCGCGTCACGCAACGCCGCGAGCCGCCTTCCATTCGGCGCTTCCGCATCCCAGCGCGGCTTCAGGACCTGGGGCAGGCTCAAGGGAAGCAGGCTCGCCTCCGACACGCCGTAGTAGCGCGAGGCGAAGGCCATCAGCTCCCGCAGTTTCGGCGGCAGGAGCGGAAAGGGATCGAGGGCTTCTTCAATCGGCCTCAGCTTCGCGGCGGGCGGCGCGGGGTCAGGCCCCAGCACCAACCCGATCGCCGAGGACGCCCGCACCTTCACCTTCACCCTCGCCCCCGGCGGCAGGCCCTCCGGCGCCAGGTAGGTCAGCGGCGGAAGCGGACGGTTGAGAGCGATGCGGGTGGGGACGAGAATCATGGGCGGACCGGTAGACTATCAAGATGCTGGTCCTTGGCGTGGAAAGCTCCTGTGATGACTGCTCCGCGGCGGTGGTGGAGGAGACGGCGCGCGGGCCGCTGCTGAAATCGTTGGTGCGGCGCAGTCAGGACGCGCTGCACGGACCCTTCGGCGGCGTCGTGCCGGAGCTGGCGGCGCGGGAGCATCTGCTCCAGGTGCGCGGGACGATCCAGGAGGCGCTGGACAAGGCGGGCTTGAAGCCTTCGGACCTCGATCGCGTGGCGGTCACGCGCGGGCCTGGGCTCGTGGGCAGCCTCCTCTGCGGCTTCAGCGCGGGCAAGGCGCTGGCGTGGCGGGAGGGCAAGCCCTGGGTGGGCGTCCATCACCTGCTCGGCCATCTCAATGCCGCGCGATTCGCGAATCCGGATCTGCCCTTCCCCGCCCTCGCGCTGCTGGTGAGCGGTGGTCACACGCACCTCTACCTCGCCCGGAACTGGACGAGCCTCGAATTGCTCCGCAAGACCCGGGACGACGC
>CAZKIM010000076.1:0-9712 GCA_964552855.1 uncultured Solibacteraceae bacterium
CTTACCACTTGGCTACTCCCCAAGCGCAAGAAGAAATCCTAGCGCGGACGGGGGACGGAGACCAGCGCAAGATCCGCGAACCAGGAGCACGACCAAGTAAGGATATCTATAGGTCTTGGCGGCGGGAGTAGTAGGTGGATTTTCGCCCCGTCAAAGTTCCGCCTCAAGACTTCCCAAGAATCCTCTGGGAGCAATTCTTTGCTGAGGGCTTCGGCGAGGCTGGCTAATAATTAAGTCTTATTCGAGGGGCGCATGGAGTTCCTACCGTTTTTTGTCGCTGGAGTTCCCAAGTCGGGGACGACATGGTTAGGCAAATTGCTGGATTCCCACCCGCAAATTAGCTGCAAGGGCGAGGCGTGCATGCACGCCTTCATCAAATCTTTGATCCAGATCAGCAATGAATACAACGGCATGCTCCGCGGCCGGGAGGGAAAGTTCTCAGAAGAGAATGAGTTCCCGCCCTTAAGGGAGCCAGAGGTTTACGACATGGGCCGCCATTTCGTTTCATTGCGGCTTGAGACCATCGCCGACCCCCAAAAGGCCGGACTGAAATTCGTCGGAGAAAAGGACCCCTACCATGTCATGAACTTTCCAATCTTGAGTCGCATGTTCCCGGAAGCGAAAGTCATCCATATCATCCGGGACGGGCGCGGAGTCGTGGTGTCGGCTTGGCACCACAACCTAAGAATCGCAGCCAACGGAGTCGAATCCGCTGGCTTCGACCGATTCATGGAGGAAGCCGCGACTCAATGGGGAGCCATGCATCGTCGCGCCAAGGAAACGGCCCATTTGCTTGGAGACCAATACCTCGAAATCCGTTATGAGGAGCTGCTCTTGGATCCAATTACCCGCCTTGGCAGAGTGCTGAGGCATCTAGGGGCGGCTTCGGACAACACGACCGTCCAGGCTTGTTTAGATGCAGGCTCCTTCGAAAAGCTTTCAAAAGGCCGCGCGCAAGGCCAAGAGGATCCCCAATCCTTTTTCCGAAAGGGAATCGCTGATGACTGGAAATCCCAGATGTCGGACTCGCAGATTCAACGGTTCAACGAACGGTCTGGCGGCATGCTCAAAGAACTTGGCTACCTGACCTGATCCTAGAGGGAAAGCCAGAGCCTCACCCCAACTGCCATCAAGATCATGGCAATTATCCATTTGAGGATGCCCTGAGGTAGCAAGTGGGATAGCTTTGCGCCGACCAAAACGCCGGGGATTGATCCAGTCAGGAGAAGGACCAGAAGCTTGGCGTCCACATGCCCTATTAGGAGATGGCCTGCTCCAGAGAAGATCGCCAGCGGGATAGCGTGGACCAAATCCGTGGCGACCAACCGCGAGGGAGTAAGGCGCGCGGGATAGAGGATTGTCAAGAAAACCGCCCCTAACGCGCCCGCTCCAACAGAGGTGAGGGTCACGAGAAAGCCAATTAGGATGCCAGTAGCGATTGTGAGAGCGATCCTGACCTGATGCCCGAATCTGTTCCCCGGCTCACTCCGCTCTGACTCCAGATCTCGTGGAGAACGACGACAGATCATGCCCACCGCAGTCACAATCACCGCCGCGGCGATCATGGCTTTCAGGACTTCAGGTTGACGCAGCCCGATGACTCCGTACTTCAGAAGCATCACCGCGGCGAGGGCCGCTGGAAGGCTGCCCATCCAGAGGCGTCGGATGATCGGCCAGTCAATAAGCCCCCTGCCATGGTGAAGAGGGACCGCGGCACTCTTGGTCAACGCCGCGAACCAGAGATCGGTTCCGATGGCTGTGACGGGCGAAACGCCAAACACGAGGAGCAGGATCGGCGTCATCAGCGCCCCACCACCCACGCCAGTAAGCCCGACGACCAACCCAGTCAGGGCCCCCGCTACCACTTCGGGCCACCCGGTCATCCAAGGCCCTTCAGGATCGCCTCAACGCTTGCCGCAGGTTCCATGACGCCGCCCATGAGATGGACCTCGGGATGTTCGGGGGCTTCGTACGCGCTATCAATGCCCGTGAAATTGCGGAGCTCTCCGCGCCTCGCCTTGGCGTAGAGGCCCTTCACATCCCGCCGTTCACATTCCTCCAATGGCGTGTCCACGAATACTTCGAGGAATTCTCCTTCCTGAAACAGCTCTCGGGCCATCCGGCGCTCGGATCGGAAGGGTGAAATGAAGGCCACCAGCACGATGAGACCCGCGTCGGTCATCAACTTGGCCACCTCGGCCACCCGGCGGATGTTCTCGACGCGGTCCGCCTCAGTGAATCCCAGATCGCGGTTGAGCCCGTGCCGGATGTTGTCGCCGTCCAGAATGCAGGTGTGCCGACCTTCCGCGTGAAGCCGCTTGTCGAGGAGGTTGGCCAGGGTGGACTTGCCGGAACCGGAAAGGCCGGTGAACCAGATGCAGCGCGCCTTCTGATGCATGAGGCGGGCGCGGGCGCCGCGATCCACCTCCAGGGCCTGCCAGTGGATGTTCATGGAACGACGCAGCGCGAATTGGATCATGCCCGCGCCCACGGTCTCGAAGGTCAGCTTGTCCACCAGGATGAACGCGCCGAGAATCCGGTTGTCGGAATAGGGCTCGAAAGCGACTGGCTGGCTGAGGCTCAGATTGACCACGCCGATCTCGTTGAGCCCCAAGGACCGCGCGGCCACATGGGCGCCGGAATTCACTTCCACCGCGTGTTTGATGGCGGTGACCGTCGCCGTGACTTCCTTGGTGTGGAGCTTGAGCAGGTAAGGACGCCCAGCCACCAGGGGATGCTCGGACATCCAGATGAGATTCGCCTCGAACTGATCCGCGACCTGGGGCGCGTCCTCCGGGGACACGAGGAGGTCGCCACGGCTCACATCCATCTCGTCTTCCAGTGTGAGCGTGATGGAATCGCCCGCGTTCGCACCGGCCAAAGCGCCGTCCGAGGTCAGAACCTCCTTCACCTTCGTCATCGTTCCTAGGGGCAGGATGCGAATCGGATCGCCCGGCTTCACGGCGCCTTGGGCGACGCGTCCGCAAATGCCGCGGAAGTCGGCGTTCGGCCGGTTGATCCACTGCACCGGCATGCGGAAGGAGCCGTTTTTGTTGGCGGGTTCGACGGGCACCGACTCCAGGTGTTCGAGCAGGCTCGGCCCCCGGTACCACGGCGTCCTCTGGCTCACGCTCGTCACATTGTCGCCCTCCAGGGCGCTGAGTGGGATCGCCTGGAAGCTGGAGAATGCGTGGCCGGTGGCGGCTTCGTGGAACTCCGCGACGATGCGATCAAACACGGTTCGCTCGAACCCGACGGCATCCATCTTGTTGACCGCGAGGACCACGGCCCGAATGCCCATCATCGCCACGATGCGCGCGTGGCGCCGGGTCTGGTCGAGAATTCCCTTCCGGGCGTCCACCAGCAGGATCGCCAGGTCGGCGGTGGAGGCGCCCGTCGCCATGTTGCGGGTGTACTGCTCGTGCCCCGGCGTGTCCGCCACGATGAATTTCCGATTGGGCGTGGAGAAGAAGCGATAGGCCACATCAATGGTGATGCCCTGCTCGCGCTCCGCCTGGAGGCCATCCACCAGGAGCGCGAAATCCACCCTGCCCCCTTGGGTCCCGAACTGACGGGAGTCCTTGGCGAGAGCCTCCATCTGATCCTCGAAGACGCTCTTCGATTCATGGAGCAGGCGACCGATGAGCGTGGACTTCCCATCGTCCACACTCCCGCAAGTGATGAAGCGAAGCGTCGGGAGGGCCATCAGAAATACCCTTCCTGCTTCTTCTTTTCCATGGAGCCAGGCTGATCCGAATCAATGAGGCGGCCCTGGCGCTCGGACTGCCGGGCACCCAGCGTCTCGGCGATGACGGCCTCCAGCGTGTCGGCGGAGCTTTCCACCGCGCCGGTGAGCGGATAGCAGCCCAGCGTCCGGAAGCGGACCAACCGCGCTTCGGGCTTCTCTCCGGGCTCCAAGGGGAGGCGATCATCGTCCACCATGATCCAGGCTCCGCCGCGCCGGACCACCGGGCGTTCCTTGGCGAAGTAGAGCGGGACGATGGGAATCGCTTCTTCCCGGATGTACTGCCAGATGTCCGCTTCGGTCCAGTTCGAAATCGGAAAGACGCGGAGCGTCTCGCCTGGCTGAATGCGTGTGTTGTAGAGGTTCCACAATTCCGGGCGCTGCTTCTTGGGGTCCCAGCGATGGCCGTGGGAGCGGAAGGAGAAAATCCGTTCCTTGGCCCGTGACTTCTCCTCATCCCGCCGGGCTCCCCCGAACACCACATCGAAGCCGTGAAAGTCCAGCGCCTGCTTCAGCGCTTCCGTCTTCATCACATCGGTGTAGTAGGAGGAACCGTGGGTGAAGGGAGTCACGCCCGCGGCGAGCCCTTCCTGATTGGTATGGACCAGCAGCTCCATGCCAGACTCCGCTGCCATGCGCGCGCGGTGGGCGTACATCTCCCTGAATTTCCAGGTGGTGTCCACATGCAGGAGCGGAAAGGGCGGTGGCGCGGGGTAAAACGCTTTCCGGGCCAGGTGCAACATGACCGAGGAATCCTTGCCGATGGAATAGAGCATCACCGGCTTCGAGGCTCCCGCCACCGCCTCGCGGATGATCTCGATGCTTTCGGCTTCCAGTTCGCGCTGCGACATGAGGCGAGCTAGAGCGCGAGATCCACGGACTTGTCGCCCGACACATCCAGCGTCTGACTCGCGGTCTTGCCGCTCAGGCTGCGGATGGTGATGGTGTGCTTCCCGGCCGCCACCTGCACGCGGCTGCCATCGCTTTGGATGCCCGTGGGCTTGCCATCCACCAGCACATCGCCGACGCCGGGGTGGGTGCTCACCGTGAGCGAGGCGAGGCCCGGCACGGCTACCTTCGCTTCCTGCCCCATGGCGACGGTGACGGTCCGGGCCTCGGCGAAGAAGACTTTGCCGTTGCTCAGTTCAACCCGGTGGTCACCCGGGGGCAAGTCGAGGGTCCGGCCCGGCGCCATCTCGCCTTTGTCCGCGCCATCCACCTTCACCCGCACGGAAAAGCCGCCCGAGAACCGCAGGGTGCCGTTCCCAGTGACCGCGGCCGCGGAAGCGGAAGCCGATTGGAGCGCGAAGACGCCTTCAGGAACTTCCCCCACGGCGAAATCCTTGGGAAGCGAGGCCGTCCCCTTGGTGAAGGTGAGCTGGTGCGGCTGGCCCTGGTTCCACGAAACGGAAAGCGGCGTCACGCCGTCCAACGGCTTGCCATCCATCACCACCTGCGCGCCCGCCGGGTCGGACTTCAGATCCACCGAACTGACGACGGGCGCGAGCGTGATGGTCGCAGGCCATGCGCCGGCGCTGGTGAAATCGAGTTCCTTGGCCTGGAAGCCCTTGGCCTCGAAGCGAAGGTGATCGCCAGCCTTGAGCGGTTCCTGAATCGGCGTCGCCTCCGAAAGGGCGCGTCCATTGAGGCTGACCTGCGCCTTGTCCGGGTCGGTCTTGAGCAGCACCGTCGCGCTGGCGGGGCGGTTCAAGAAGTAATAGCCGCCTGCCCCGGCTGCGACGACGAGGATCGCGATCCACGGCCAGGCCTTGGCCTTCGGACGCGGTTCGACCACCGAAGGATTCAGCGCCTGATTCAGGGTTTCATCGTGGTTCGAGCCCAACTGGATCATGGGCGAAATGCGCGTGGCGGCCCCAACGGGCGGCACGGCCACGGGCGGCACGAGGGGCTGGGTTTCCACCGGCGGCAAGGCGGAGAGCAGATCCTGGCGCACGATGGTGCCCACGCCGAGCGCCGCCTCCGCCAGTTCGTGGACGAAGTGGGAGCAACTGGGGTATCGCCCTTCCGGCTCCTTGAAAAGCGCCCGGAGGAAGATGCGGTGCCAGGCCTCCGGCAGGATTCCTTCCACCGGCGGCTGCGGGTCCGAAGGCGGCTCGTTCACGATGCGATAGAGGATCGTGTTGATGGAATTGCCTGGGAATGGAAGTTTTCCGCTTAAGAGCTCAAACACCATCACCGCGAAACTGAACTGGTCTGACTGGGGCGTGACCGCCCCTTCCTTGATCTGCTCGGGCGCCGCGTAGCTGGGCGTGCCCAGGAAGGTGCCGGTCTGGGTCAGACCTGCGTCCTCACGCTTGGCGATGCCGAAATCCATGAGTTTCGGGCGGCCATCCTCGGTGAGCATCACATTCCCCGGCTTCACATCCCGGTGGATGACGCCGAGACGATGGGAGTGATCCAGAGCTTCGCCGATGGCGGCGGCGATGCGGAGCTTCTGTTCCAGCGGAATGGACGCGCCGCCCTTGATCAAGGCATCGAGCGATTGGCCGGCCACGAACTCCATGGCCATGAAGGGGCCGATGCCATCCTCCTCGCCCACATCGAAGATGGTCACGATTCCGGGGTGGTTCAACAGGCCGCTGACTTCCGCTTCCCGCTGAAAGCGGGCCAGATACTCTTCCTCATCCTTGTGGGAGCGAAGCGCTTCCAGGCGGACGATCTTGATGGCCACCTTGCGCTTGATCCGGGGGTCCTCGGCCAGGAGGACGCTTCCCATGGCGCCTGCCCCCAGCACTTTGAGTACCTGGTAGCGACCAATGGACTGGGGAATCTTCTCTTCGGGGATCATGCGCGTGACCTGGTTCTGACCATGCTATCGGAAGGCGCGGCGCCCTGCCCCGAATCCCGGATTTTTTCCCTGGACCCATCAACAATTCATGGGAGAATTTTCCAAGGCGGGCCTTCGGCATGCCTCCTCGGAGCCTGGATGGACATCCTCAAGCTGGTGGTGCTGTCAGCCTACTTCACGATCCTCACGGTGCTGAGCGTCTACGGCGCGCACCGCCTGTGGATGCTCTGGCTCTACTACAAGCACAAGCAGCATGAGCCTAAGCCCATGGGCGGCCCGGACTACGAGCCGATGGTCACGGTGCAGCTCGCCATCTTCAACGAGATGAATGTGGTCGAGCGGCTCGTGGATTCCGTCGTCCGCATGGATTGGCCCAAGGACCGGCTCGAAATCCAAGTGCTGGATGACAGCACCGATGAAACCGTGAAGGTCGCCGCGGCGGTGTGCGAGAAGTACGCCGCGCTCGGCTTCGACATCGTCCACCTGCACCGCACCGACCGCACGGGCTTCAAGGCGGGCGCCTTGGCGGCTGGCCTCAAGACCGCCAAGGGCGAAGTCGTCGCCATGTTCGACGCGGACTTCATCCCCACCGAGGACTTCCTCCGCAAGGCCGTGCCCCACTTCGCCGATCCGAAGATGGCCTTCGTGCAGGGCTGCTGGGCCCACCTGAACCGCGACTTCAGCCTCCTGACGCAGGTGCAGGCCATCCTGCTGGACGGCCACTTCGTCTTCGAGCACACGGCCCGCAATCGCTCCGGCGCCTTCTTCAATTTCAGCGGCACCGCCGGCATGTGGCGCGTCGCCGCCATCGCCGACGCCGGCGGCTGGGAACACGACACCATCACCGAGGACGCGGATCTCAGCTACCGCGCCCAGCTCAAGGGCTGGAAGGGCGTCTACCTCAAGGACCTCGTCGTCCCCGCTGAACTACCGGTGGATGTGAACGCCTTCAAGAGCCAGCAGCACCGCTGGGCCAAGGGCAACGCCCAGGTCATCCGCAAGCTGATGAAGACCATCTGGAAGTCGGACGCCTCCCTGCACACCAAGCTGGAGTGCTGGTTCCACCTTTCCGCCAACTGCAACTACCTGCTCATGGTGCTGCTCGCCATCATCATGGTGCCCTGCATGGTGCTTCGCGCCGGGACGCCCTGGTACATCCTGCTGGCGACGGACGGCCCCTTCTTCCTGCTCAACGCGGTGAGCGTGGGGCTCTACTTCGGCCTTTCTCAGCGCGAGCTCACCGACAACCGTGGCTGGTCCAGCCGTCTCAAGTACATCCCCGGCCTCATGAGCCTGGGCATCGGCCTCGGCTTGAACCAGGCCAAGGCCGTGCTGGAAGGCTTCTTCACCGACGACAAGGAGTTCAAGCGCACTCCGAAGCTGGGCGTGGACGCCAACGGCAAGACGCTGAACAAGCGCGCCTACAAGGTGCCCAAGAGCCTCATCACTTTCCTGGAGCTGGGCTTCGCGCTCTACTACCTCGTCGCCATCGTCGTGTCCGTGCAGCTGCACAAGTGGGCCTCCGTGCCGTTCCTCGTGCTCTTCTTCAACGGTTTCGCGTACATGAGCCTCTTCAGCCTGCTGGACATCCAGCTCTTCCGCAGGCTCGCCATGGACGAGATCGAAGACGGCGAGCACGCCTCCCACCTGGTCCAGTAAACTTTCTCTTCCGGGTCTGGGCCGCATCCGCGGCCCTTTCCTTTTCAGGACCCCATGATTGACCTCCACTGCCACAGCCTCTACTCCGACGGCACCGACGCGCCCGAGGCGTTGGCGCGCATGGCTGACGCCGTGGGGCTCTCCGCCCTCGCGCTCACGGACCACGACACGATGGAAGGACTGCCCGCATTCCTGGCCATGCAGCCCCAGGTGAAGGCGCGACTGCTGGCGGGAACCGAGCTGAGCTGCCGCTTCCTCGGCCGCAGCCTCCATGTGCTTGGATTGCTGGTGGACTCGAACGATGCCCGCTTCGCCACGCGGCTCGCCGAGCTGCGCAAGCGCAGGGATGACCGCAATCGCCGCATGATCGCCAAACTCCAGGAGCTGGGTTACCGCATCGAGATGGCCGATGTGGAGGCGGAGGCCCCCGATCAGCCGGGGCGCGCCTACCTCATCTCCCGCGTCCACTTCGCCAAGGCGCTGGCCGCCAAGGGCATCGTGAACCATCCTCAACAGGCCTTCGAATCGCTGCTGTGCGATGGCGGACGCGCCTGGGTGCCCATGGAGGAACTCGAACCCTCCGAAGCCGCACGGTGGATCCGCGAAGCGGGCGGCGTGCCCGTCGTGGCCCATCCCGGCCGTTTCGCGGGCGGCGCCTTCGTGTGGGATGAAGCCATGCTGGCGTTGCGGGATCAGGGCATGGAGGGCCTGGAGGCCTATTACGGCGAATACGCCGAGGCCCAGCAGCGCACCTTCAAGGCGCTCGCCGCGAAACTCGGCATGGCCATGTCCGGAGGCAGCGACTACCACGGCCGCAACAAGCCCGCCATCCGCCTGGGTCGTGGCCGCGGATCGCTGCATGTGCCCGACGAGGTGCTGGAAGGCCTCGAGAACCGTCAGCGCGAAGGGGCTTGGCACTAGGACGCGGTCCCCGGCTAGGCTGGAGGCTGGAGCACCCCATGGCCGAGCGCATCCTCATCGTCGAGGACGATCCGATCAACATCCGCTACATGCAGGTGGTACTCACCCGCAAAGGCGGATTCGAGGTCGTCGTCTCCGAGGATGTGGAGGAGATCCTCAAGCTGGCCAAGGAGGACGGTCTCACCTGCATCATCATGGATGTGAGCCTCACCAACTCCCAGTGGCAGGGCGAGAATGTGGACGGGGTCTTCATCACGAAGCTGTTGAAGGCGGATCCGACCTCCGCCAAGGTGCCCGTGATGCTCGCCACCGCCCACGCGATGAGCGGCGACCGCGAGAAGTTCCTCCGCGACAGCGGCGCGGAAGGCTACCTCTCCAAACCCATCCATGACCCGGACGCCTTCATCAAGGCGGTGCGTGAGGTCGTGGACAAGGCGAAGTGAGCCGCCCCTCTCCCCGTCCTGAACCGAAAGGACGGGCGGTCGCGGCCTATCGCCTGCGGATCGAATACGAGGGCGGCCGTTTCCAGGGCTGGCAGCGCCAAGGCGAGGCCCAGACCAAGGCGGGCGTCCGCACCG